>JAFEAI010000187.1 GCA_018266475.1 Bacteroidota bacterium | reverse complement strand
TTGGGCATGGGCTTCACCCTGCGGGCGGCGCTGGACCACACAGGTCCAAGATCACAAGTGGTGGTGGCCGAACTGGTGCCGGAGGTGATTGAATGGAACAAGGGGCCGCTGGGTGAAAAGGCCGGCAACCCCATGCAGGACGCGCGTGCATTGGTGCGTGAAGGCGATGTGGCCGCCATCATCAGGGAGCGCAAGGAGGCCTACGACACCATCCTGCTGGACACCGACAATGGGCCCGAAGGGCTGACACAAAACGATAACCGCAAGCTGTACAGCGAAGCGGGCATCCGCGCCATCCATGCCTGCCTGCGGCCCGGCGGCGTGCTGGCCGTGTGGTCCACCCATCCGAACAAGCCCTTTTCGCGCCGCCTGGGCATGGGCGGCTTCCGCGTGGAAGAAGTGCAAGTGCCCGCCACAGGCACCAAGGGCACGCGGCACACCTTGTGGTTTGCGAAGAAGCTGACGGAGCATCCGGCCGGTAAATCCAGTCGGCGCTGACCTCTATTGCGGCCTTTGTCCGATCAATTTGGCCCGTTGATCGTTTCCTTCAAAAAAGCAACACATGCCTTCACCTTCAACGGAAACCGACGTGGCCCTTATCGGCTGCGGCATTATGAGCGCCACCCTCGGCGTGATGCTGAAGGAATTGGACCCCGGGTTGAACCTGCACGTGTTCGAGCGCCTGGAGGCCATTGCCGGGGAAAGCTCGGACGCATGGAACAACGCGGGCACGGGCCATGCGGGGCTGTGCGAGCTGAACTACACGCCCGAACGCGCTGACGGCAGCATCGACCTGGCCAAGGCGGTGAAGGTGGACGAGGAGTTTGAACAGAGCAAGCAGTTCTGGACCTGGCTGGTGCTGCAAGGTCGGCTGGACCCGGGGCAATTCATCCACAGCCTGCCGCACATGAGCTTTGTGGAAGGGGCCGAGAACCGCGACTTCCTGGGCAAGCGGCACGCCGCCATGGATGCCCATCCCCTCTTCCACGGCATGGAGTTCACCACCGAACGCAGCGTGATCGCCCAATGGGCCCCGCTGTTGATGAAGGAACGCCATGATGACGGCATCTGGTCGGCCACCCGGTCCATGCTGGGCACCGATGTGGACTACGGGGCGCTGACGCGGCTTCTCTTCAACGACCTGGAGCGGCAGCCGGGGGTGGCGTTGCACCTTGGCCATGAGGTGGCGGACCTGGAGCGCCTGGATGACGGGCGCTGGCGCGTGGAAGTGAAGGAAATGAAAAGCGGGGCCCGGCGCGTGTTCCTCGCGGGGTTCGTGTTCATTGGCGCCGGTGGCGGTGCGCTGCCGCTGCTTGAAAAGAGCAAGATCCCTGAAGCGGCCGGTTACGGCGGCTTCCCGGTTAGCGGGGAATGGCTTCGCTGCCTGAACCCGGCGGTGATCAAGCAGCACCATGCCAAGGTGTACGGCAAGGCCAAGAGCGGCAGCCCGCCCATGAGCGTGCCCCACCTGGACCGCCGCAGCATCGGCAGGGAACCGGCGCTGCTCTTCGGGCCGTTCGCCGGCTTCTCCACCAAATTCCTGAAACACGGCAGCTGGCTGGACCTGCCCAGCTCACTGGAATGGAGCAACCTGGTCCCCATGGTGGAGGCGGGCTGGAAGAACTTGGACCTGACCAAATACCTGATCGAGCAAGTGCGGTTGAAGCCGGAAGAGCGCCTGGAGGAACTGAAGGCCTTCATGCCTTCGGCGGTGATGAAGGACTGGGAACTGGCCATAGCCGGGCAGCGTGTGCAAGTGATCAAAAAGGATCCCAAGGAAGGCGGCATCCTTGAGTTCGGAACCGAGCTGGTGGCAGCGGCCGATGGCAGCTTGGCGGCCCTGCTGGGGGCATCGCCGGGGGCCAGCACGGCGGTATCCATCATGCTGGGGCTGGTGCCGCGCTGCTTCAAGGAACGTGCTGCCAGCCCCGCATGGCAGGACGGCTTGCGGCGCATGGTGCCCACCTTCGGCACCCACCTCGCCGCTGATGCCGACCTCATCCGGCATGTGCGCGGGAGAAGCCACAAGACCCTCGGCCTGATGCCTCCCGTACACCAGGCGGAGCGGGTATAGCCCGGTGCCGCAAGCAGGGCCGTCCCGTTCCCCGTGTGATGGAGGCCACCGGCGGCCATTGACAATCCAAGTGATTGGAAATACGTGTGCGGCAGGGTGTTCCTGTTGTGGCAGGGCGGGTAATTTCGCGGCCCGAAAACCAACCTTTGACGAGAACGGCCCAGCCTTCAGCGAAGATCCGGAACGCACGCCCGCCTTCCGTCGTTGAGGCCATGGACCAACCTGCAACACCATGGCACACCTGTTTCAACGCCTCACGGCCGCCACCTTTCTCCTGATGGCCGGCCTGCTTCCCAACAAACCGGCAATGGCGGTTGCGCCACCCGATGCCCCAGCTGATTTCCTGGCGCTTACCGCCTGGATGAGCAGTGCGGACGGCAACGTGGGCAACGTACTGGTGGAAGTGGACGTGAACGGCGTGAAGGATTGGGGGCGCCCGGATGCGGACGGCCGGATCGACCTGCTGCTGCCCGCCGATGCGGAGGCCGTCATCCACTTCAGCAAACCCGGCCACCTGACGAAAACGGTGACCGTGGATACGCACAACATGCAGCAGGGCTCCTTCCGCGGCAAGCGGCGTGCCGTGTCCTTCGGCGTGGAACTGGTGCCCGAGGCGGGATCGGCCACTGCGGCCACCCCCGGCGCAGTAGGGGCGATCGCCTTTACGCCCACGAGCGGCGCCTTGCTGGTGCAAGGTGGCCAGCATACGATGCCTGCACGCCGCCAAAAGGTGGAATTCTAGCCAACGCCGGTCTTCACGGAAAGCGGCATCGGCCCCTTCGGACCGGTGCCGCTTTTTTCATGGCTGGCACATGCCCGGCACGCATACTGGCACCAACCGGCAAAACCGCAGCGGATTCGCGCCCGGTGCGCGCCTTAGGGCCGCATCATGTTGCTGTGGACCCGACCGGCGCGCAGTGCCAGAGAACGGCATCAATTGGGCAGTCCGGAAGGCACCTCCACGCCGTACTTGCGGTACAGGCGCTCCTTGCGCTTGGTGAGCCGGGCCGTGGCCTTTTCGGTACGCGGCGCACGCGGCGTTACGGCAAGTTCGCCGTTCTCAATGCGGCGCACCACCGATTCCACCAGCCGGTCATCGCCTTGCGGATCATACTCGCCCTTGAGGTCCTGGCCGAACAACTTGGCGATGCCCTGCCACATCCAGGCTTGGAACGAGCCACGCAACTGCCGGACCAGGTCGTAGCTGGTGTGGCCGGTCTCCCGGTCTATCAGCTTCACCAGGATGCGGCCCTGCGTCATGGTCATTTCCTTGATCTCCTGCTCAAACTCGGCGCGTAGTTCCACTTCAGCCAGCTTCATGTACAGCTCCTTGTCGGCTTCCTTGCTGATACCGGCCAGGTCGTGGTCGTATTCATTGAGCAGCTTGGCGGTGAGCTGTGCATAGGGGTACACTTTCTGCACATAGCGTGTCAGGCGGTCGGCCCGCTCGGCATTGCGCCTGGCCTGGCCGGTGGCGGTGGCTTGCACCAGCACGGGCGGCAGCAGGTACACCAGCATGGTATCCGGGCCTTCCACGGCCACTTGCACGGTGGTGGCCCCGTGCTGTGCCGCCGCCTGCAAGGCCGGGCAGGCCAGCAGCGCGCAGGTCAGATATGGAGCCAGCCGTTTCACAGGAAGATCGCTTTGCCGTTTGCCAGTGGTGGAACGCACGCAGGGCACGTGCAGTTGTACAAAGTTGGAAAGAATCCCGGGAAATGGCAACTTGGAGCTTCTCGTGCCTCAAGGTCCCCTTCGGGAGACCTTGAGGGGGCTCAGATCCTCAAGGTCCCCTTCGGGAGACCTTGAGGGGACTTCGGGAGGATCACCGACGCTTCAGCCACCAGGCGGAGGGCTGGTGTACACCGGGTGCTTCCGCCGGGGGCACCTTGGCTTCCTCGTCCACCACGGCGGCAGCCACCAGTGCGGCGGCCAGCATTTCGGCGGGGTCGTTTCCCTCCAGCAGTTCGGGCCGGAAGTGGTCGCGCACGAAGAGCGTATCGTAGTTTCCGGACCTGAAGGCCTGGTGGCCCATCACAAAGCGGCAAAAGGGCAGGGTGGTCTCCACCCCGGTGATGGCATAATCATCGATGGCGCGCTCCATGCGGGCGATGGCCTCCTCCCGGGTGGCACCATGCACGATCAGCTTGGCGATCATCGGGTCGTAGTGGATGGGGATGGCCATGCCCTCCTCGAAGCCATCGTCCACGCGCACGCCAAGCCCTTGGGGCGGGCGGTAGGTGTGCAACGTGCCGATGTCCGGCAGGAAGTTGTTGGCCGGGTCCTCCGCGTACACGCGCACCTCGATGGCATGCCCGTTGATCTTCAGGTCCTGCTGGGAGAAGGACAGCTTCTCCCCTTGCGCCACCTTGATCTGCTCCTTCACCAGGTCCAGGCCGCTGATCATTTCGGTGACCGGATGCTCCACCTGCAGGCGGGTGTTCATCTCCATGAAGTAGAACTCCCCGCTGGCGTCCAGGAGGAACTCCACGGTGCCCGCGCCCACATAATTGACGCTCTTGGCCACATTCACTGCGGCTTCGCCCATGCGCTTGCGCAGCTCCGGCGTGAGTACGGCGCTGGGGGCCTCCTCCACCACTTTCTGGTAGCGCCGCTGGATGCTGCATTCCCGCTCGAACACGTACACCGTGCTGCCGTGCATGTCCGCCAGCACCTGCACTTCGATGTGGCGCGGCCCCTTGACGAACTTCTCGATGAACACGCTGCCGTCGCCAAAGGCGTTCTCGGCCTCGCTGATGGCGCGTTCCAGGCCCTCGCGCAGCTCGCTTTCCCGCTCCACGATGCGCATGCCCTTGCCCCCGCCCCCAGCGGCGGCCTTTATCAGGATGGGGAAGCTGATGGTCCTGGCCACCTTTTCGGCCTCCTCCAGGCCGCTTACCGCGCCTTCGGTGCCGGGTACCAGGGGAACTCCGTGGTTCTTCACGGCCTCCTTGGCGCGCAGCTTGTCGCCCATCACGTGCATGGCATGTGGCGAGGGGCCGATGAAGATGATGCCGGCCTTTTCCAGGGCCTCGGCAAAATCGCCGTTTTCGCTGAGGAAGCCGTAGCCCGGGTGTACGGCGTCCACCTTCAGGTCCTTGCACACCTGCACGATCTTGGAAGCCACCAGGTAACTTTCCTTGCTGGGCGGTGGCCCTATGCACACGGCCTCGTCGGCGTCGCGCACAAAGGGGGCATTGCGGTCGGCCTCTGAAAACACGGCCACGGTGGCGATGCCCATTTCCTTGGCCGAGCGCATCACGCGGCGCGCAATTTCGCCCCGGTTGGCCACCAGGATCTTTTTGATGGTGCGGTTCTTCATATCCCTGAACAAGGGCACGAAGATGGGGGATAGAACGGCGCCAGCCTCAGCGTGGCACCCGGTACCGCTCCCGGGATGGCCCTTGCGCCAAGCAGCGCGGGGCCAGCGGCCGTGGGAAGTACCTTGGCAGCGCCGGTTGCCGGCACGCGATGAACCAATTGCCCGACCTGATCTCGGACCTCGGCCTGATCCTGTCGGTGGCGGCGGTGGTCACCCTGGTGTTCAAGAAGATCCGGCAGCCGCTGGTGCTGGGCTACATCATTGCCGGGGTGCTGGTAGGTCCTTACGTAACGATCTTCCCCACGGTGCTGGATGAGCGGAGCATCCAGATCTGGTCCGAGCTGGGGGTGATCTTCCTGTTGTTCAGCATCGGCCTGGAGTTCAGCTTCAAGAAGGTGATGAAAGTGGGGGGTACCGCGGGGATCACGGCGCTGGTAACCGTGGGGGTGATGCTGGCGGTGGGCTTCCTCACCGGCCAGCTGCTGGGGTGGAACCGGATGGACAGCCTGTTCCTGGGCGGCATCATTTCGGTATCCAGCACCACCATCATCGTGCGGGCGCTGGATGAGCTGGGGCTGAAATCGCAGGCGTTCGCGGCCGTGGTGGTGGGCGTGCTGGTGGTGGAGGACGTGGTGGCGGTGCTGCTGCTGGTGCTGCTGAGCAGCTTGGCGGTGAGCCAGCACTTTGCGGGCGGGGCGCTGCTGTGGGAGCTGGGCAAGCTGGGGTTCTTCCTGATCCTGTGGTTTGCCGCCGGGGTTTTCCTGGTGCCCACGCTGTTGGTGCGCATGCGCAAGCTGATGAACGACGAGACGCTGCTGGTGGTGGCTGTGGCACTGTGCCTGTCGATGGCGGTTTTTGCCGTGCGCGCGGGCTTCAGCTCGGCCCTGGGCGCCTTCATCATGGGCGCACTGCTGGCCGAAACGGTGCAGGCCGAGCGCATCGACCAGCTGGTAAAGCCGGTAAAGGACCTTTTCGGCGCGGTGTTCTTCGTATCGGTGGGCATGCTGCTGGACCCGCGGATGCTGGTGCAGTACTGGCCGCAGGTGCTGCTGGTATCGGCGGTGGTCATTGTGTTCCAGCCCATGAGCGTGATGGGCGGCGCCCTGCTGGCGGGCGAGCCGCTGAACCGGTCGGTGCGCATCGGCATGAGCCTGTCGCAGATCGGCGAATTCTCCTTCATCATCGCCACGCTGGGCCTCACCTTGGAAGTGACCAGCGGGTTTCTGTACCCCATCGCCGTGGCCGCCTCCGCGGTCACCACCTTCACCACGCCGTACATGATCGGGGCCTCAAAGCCGCTGAGCGAAAGGCTGCAACGCCTGGTGCCCGCGCGCTGGCTGAAGAAGCTGGAACGGTACAGCCACCAGGCGGACCAGGTAAAGGAGACCAGTGCCTGGCGCAGGCTGCTCCGCTCCTACCTGCTGAACATGGCCGTGTTTTCGGTGCTCTCGCTGGCGGTGATCCTGGGTGCCGGTCCCGCCTTCATGGTGCTCTTCGGCGGGCAGGTGCTGGGGCTTAACGGCAAGGTGGCGGCGGGGCTGGCCACCTTCCTGCTGCTGCTGCCCTTCCTGTGGGCCATGTCGCTGCGGCGCATTGAGCGCAAGGCCTACCGCCAGCTTTGGGTGAACAAGCGGCAGCTGCGGGGGCCGCTGGTGATGCTGGAGCTGCTGCGCTTGGGCGCGGCCGTGCTGATGCTGGCCCTGCTGGTGAACGTCTTCTTCAGCGGCCGCTGGGCCCTTACCGCCCTGGTGGCGCTCACCGCGCTGGTGGCCGTGTTCTTCCGCCAGCGCCTCTACCACTTCTACCTGCGCATGGAAGAGCGGTTCCTCAGGAACCTGAACCAGCGGGAGCACAGCCTGCGGCGCACGGACCTGGCCCCGTGGGACATGCACTTGGCGCAGCTGACGGTGCCCGTGGATTCCGCCGCAGCCGGGCAAAGCCTGAAGGAACTGGCGCTGCGCGAGAAGCACGGCGTGAACATCGCCATGATCGAGCGCGCCAGCGGCCACACCCTGCCGGCGCCCGCCGCAGCGGACCGCCTGCTGCCCGGCGACCATGTGCTGGTGATCGGCACCGATGAACAGCTCACGCATGTGCAGGAGGAGCTGGACATTCCGCGCGAAGGCCCCGTGCGCCCGGCCACCGCCAAGGAGGACATCCGCCTGAAGCGCTTCCGCATTGCACCGCAATCACCGCTGGTGGGCCAGCGCATCCACGAGAGCGGCCTGCGCGCCGAGGCCAAGGCCATGGTGGCGGGCATCGAGCGCGGAGGGCAGCGCATCACCAATCCGCCGGGCACCGCGGTGTTCGAGGCCAACGACATCATTTGGTTAGTGGGCAACGGTGAAAAGATCCGCGCCTTCATGGAGTCGCGAAAGGCGATCCGCGAATAGCGCCCCGTTCGCGCCAACACCGAAAAACGCATAAAAACCGAAGCTGCCGAACGCGGCCTCCGCCATCTTCGCGGCCCAAAATCCGGGACCTCCCCCCATGCGCCGCATCCTGCATGCCCCTGCCCTAATGCCCGGCCGCACGGCTGTTGCCGCCTTCTTCATCGCCGCAGGCTGCCTGCCGCTCCTGGCGCAAACCGACAGCACGGCGAACGAACGCTTCACGGTGCATGCTCAGGCCACCATCGTCAACCAGTACAAGCCCGGCTTCAGCGCGAAGTATTCCGGGCCGAACAGCCTGGTCCCGCAGGAAGAAGACCAAACCTCCGTTACCTCCACCCTTTACCTCGGTGCCAGGCTATGGCGCGGCGCCAGCCTGTACCTCAACCCGGAGCTGGCCGGGGGCGTGGGCCTGAGCCAGGCCAGCGGGGTGGGCGCAAACACCAACGGGGAGATCTTCCGCGTGGGCGATCCCGCGCCCCAGCTCTACCTCGCCCGCCTCTTCTTCCGGCAAGTGGTGGCACTGGGCGGTGATAGCACGTGGCAGCCCGGCGACCAGAACCAGCTGGCCGGGCGCATGCCCGCCAACTACCTCGCCTTCACCCTGGGCAAGGTGGGCATGAACGACTACTTCGACGACAACCGATTCAGCCACGATCCCCGCACCCAATTTCTGGATTGGGCACTGATGGACTACGGCGCATGGGACTACCCGGCCAACGTGCGCGGCTACACGCCCAGCTTCATAGCCGAATGGATCACACCGCGGCACGAGCTGCGCTGCGCCCTCTCCATGGTGGCCACCACCGCCAACGGCAACATCATGAACACGGACATCGCCAACGCCAACAGCAGCACGCTGGAATACACCCGCCGCCACAAGCTGCGCGGGCTGGACGGGGCGATCCGCATCCTCGGCTTCTACACCAGCACCGACATGGGCAACTACCGCGAAAGCCTGGCCCTCTCCCCCACTGCGCCCGACATCACCGCCACCCGCATGTACGGCCACACCAAGTACGGCTTCGGCATCAGCGGCGAGCAGTACATCACCCCCAACCTCGGCTGTTTCTTCCGCGCCAGCTGGAACGACGGCAACAACGAAACCTGGGCCTTCACCGAGATCGACCACAACCTCAGCGGCGGCATTTCCCTGGCCGGCACCCGGTGGAAAAGGCCCAAGGACACGTGGGGCGCAGCCTACATCATCTCCGGCCTCTCCAAGCCCCACCGCGACTACCTGCAGGCCGGTGGCCTGGGCTTCGTGCTCGGCGACGGCAACTTGGACTACGGCCATGAGCAGGTGCTCGGCACCTATTACTCCGCCGCCATCGCCGAGCACATCTTCCTTTCCGGCTACTACCAGTTCCTGCTGAACCCCGGCTACAACAAGGACCGGCAAGGCCCGGTGAACGTGTTCTCTGTGCGGCTGCACATTGAGGTGTAGCCGCGCGGCCCCGGCCTGGGGCATGCACGCGGGTTGAACCCCGCCGCAACAGGTGCTTTCGCGGCCCGTACCGCGCACAATCCGCCCGCTCCGTTGTTTTCATCCCTGTACAAGGGGATGCCGGTGATCATTCACGGCCCTCCACCTCCCGTTGATGAAAACCACCACCACACAGACTGATCGGCGGCATCTTTCACCCTTCCAAGAACCCTGCGGCGGCAATGACCCGTGCAGATCGCCCCGGCAACGATGCTTAAGGGCCGCATGTCGCACGGGCCTGGCGGCGGTGCTGTTTGCCTTCACCTCCTGCGGGAGCGGACCGCATGGGCAAGGGCCGCGCACACCGTCCATCCCGGTGGTGCAAATACCTGCACGGGACATCACGGGGGAAACCGGCTACCCGGTACGGATCGAAGGCATTGTGAACGCCGACGTGCGGGCGAAGATCGCCGGCTACATCACCCAGGTGCTGGTGGACGAAGGCGCGAGGGTGCAGGAAGGCCAGCCCCTGTTCCGCCTGGAAACCCGCACCCTGAGCGAGGATGCGCAGGCCGCCCAGGCCAACGTGGATGCGGCGCAGGTGGCGGTGGACCAGCTTCAGCCGCTGGTGGCCAAGCACATCATAGGACCCTCGCAGCTGGAGGCGGCCAAGGCCAAGCTGGCCCAGGCCAAGGCCGACCATAAAAGCATTACCGCCAACATCGGGTACGCCAGCATCAACAGCCCCATCAGCGGCTACGTGGGCCGGATCCCCTACCGCCAGGGATCGCTGGTGGACCCCAGCAGCCCGCTTCCCCTCACCACCGTGTCCAACACCAGTGAAGTGTACGCCTACTTCTCCATGAACGAGGCCGATTACATAGACTTCCTGCAGCACACCCCCGGCGGCACGCTCGGTGAAAAGATCACGCACTTCCCCGATGTGAAGCTGGTAATGGCGAATGATGAAGCTTATGCGCACGCGGGCAAGATCACTACGGTAACCGCCCAGGTGGACCCCGGCACCGGCACAGTGAGCTTCCGCGCCACCTTTCCCAATCCGGAGCACCTGATCGCCTACGGCAGCAGCGGCACCCTGCTGATCCCGCGCCTGCACAAGGCCGCCGTGGTGGTGCCTTCCGCCTCCACCTACGAGCAGCAGGGCCTCACCTATGCCTTCCGGGTGCTGAAGGACAGCACGGTGACCCCGGTGATCCTGCAGGTGGCGGACCGGATCGGCAACACGCTGGTGGTGCGGTCCGGCCTTGCAGCCGGCGATGCCATCGTGGCCGAAGGGGCGGGCAAGCTGCACGACAAGGACAAGATCATCCCCGTGCCCCGGGCGTTCAGCAGCCTCACTGACAGCATCAAACCGATATTCCAGTAGGCCGCCATGTTCAGGAAATTCATTGAGCGGCCCGTCCTCTCCACCGTCATTTCCATCATCATCGTCATCCTGGGGGTGATCGGGATCAACATCATCCCCATCTCGCAATACCCGAGCATCGCGCCGCCCACCGTGCAGGTAAGCACGGCCTACACCGGCGCCAACGCGCAAACGGTGCTGGAAAGCGTGATCATCCCGCTGGAAGAACAGATCAACGGCGTGGAGGACATGAAGTACATCACCTCCACGGCCAGCAACGACGGCAGCGCCAGCATCCAGGTGTTCTTCAACCAGGGCGTGGACCCCGACATAGCGGCGGTACACGTACAGAACCGGGTGGCCCAGGCGCTGCCACTGCTTCCTCCCGAAGTAACGCGCGCCGGGGTGATCACCCAGAAACAGATGACCGACGCCCTGCTGTGGTTCAACATCTACTCCGACAATCCCGACTACAACGCCACCTTCATCCAGAACTACGCCAACATCAACGTGATCCCCGAGATCCAACGGGTGAAGGGCGTGGGAAACGCCCGCGTGCTGGGCACCCGCACCTACGCCATCCGCATCTGGATGGACCCGCGCAAGCTGGCCGCCTACGGGCTGACGCCGGCGGACGTGGTGGCGGCGGTGAATGAGCAAAGCCAGGAGGCTGCGGCCGGCTCCTTGGGCAAGAACGACGGCAAGGCCTTTGAGTACATCATCCGCTACAGCGGCCGCTACAAGGAAACGCCGCAGTACGAAGGCATCGTGGTGAAGGCCCTGCCCGGCGGGCAGGTGCTGCGCCTGGGCGACATCGCCAAGGTGCAGCTGGACGCCCAGGACTACGGCATGTGGAGCACCACCAACGGCAAGCAGGCTGTCACCATGGGCATCTTCCAAACGCCCGGCTCAAACGCGCACGAGATCATCGACCAGATCCATGCCAAGCTGGACGTGATGCAGCGATCCTTCCCCAAGGGCATGCACGTATCGGTGACGTACGACACCAACAAGTTCCTCAACGCCACCATCCGCAAGGTGGTCGGCACCCTCTTCGAGGCGTTCGCGCTGGTGTTCCTGGTGGTGTTCATCTTCCTGCAGGACTTCCGCTCCACGCTGATCCCGGCCATCGCCGTGCCCGTCTCCATCATCGGCACCTTCTTCTTCATCAACCTCTTCGGCTTCACGCTCAACCTGCTCACCCTCTTTGCGCTGGTGCTGGCCATCGGCATTGTGGTGGATGATGCCATCGTGGTGGTGGAGGCCGCCCACGCCAAGCTGGAGGACGGCACCCGCACGCCCCTGCAGGCCACGCAGGCCGCCATGGGCGAGATCACCGGCGCCATCATCTCCATCACCCTGGTGATGGCCTCGGTGTTCATCCCCATCACCTTCATCAGCGGCTCCACAGGCGTCTTCTACCGCCAGTTCGGCATCACCCTCATCACCGCCATCCTCATCTCCGCCCTCAACGCGCTCACCCTCAGTCCCGCCCTGTGCGCACTGCTGCTGCGCCACCGTCCCGATGAAAGCGGCGCAAAAGGCTTTGCCCAGCGCTTCCGCGCAGCCTTCAACACCGGCTTCCGCCATACCACCGACCGCTACATCAGCGGGGTGAAGTTCCTCCACCGCTTCAAATGGGTCACCGCCCTGTTCCTCCTGGCCTGTGCGGCCACCATCCTCTGGGCCGCCACCCACACCCCCAAGGGATTCGTGCCCAAGGAAGACCGCGGCACCATCTTCTGCGACATCCAGCTGCCGCCCGGCAGCAGCCTGGACCGCACCGCAGCACTATCGGCCCTGGTGAACGACCGCGCGCACCGCGTGCCCGGCATAAGTTCCATCTCCTTCGCCAACGGCTTCAGCCTGCTGGGCGGCTCCGGCAGCAACTTCGGGCTGGCCTTCATCACCTTGGACGACTGGAGCAAGCGCACCGCCGACTCCCTGGCCATAGATGCCATCACCGCCAAGCTCTACCGCGCCACCGCCGACCTGCCCGGCGCGCAGATCCTCTTCTTCGTGCCCCCCAGCATCCAGGGCTACGGCGTGGCCGAAGGCTTCCAGTTCGAACTGCAGGACCGCTTCGGCGGCGCCTTCACCGACCTGGACGCACAGGCGCGCGCCTTCCTGAAAGACCTTTCCAAACGGCCGGAGATCCAGTACGCACAAACCAACTTCAGCACCGCCTACCCCCAATACCAATTGGACATTGACGTGCCCCGCGCCAAGCAGGCAGGCGTAAGCATCAACAGCATCTTCGCCACCCTGCAGGGCTATGTCGGCGGCATCTACGCCGCCGATTTCTCCCGCTTCGGCAAGCAATACCGCGTGTATGTGCAGGCCCTGCCGCAGGACCGCGCCGACCAGGCCTCGCTCAACTCCATGTACGTGCGCAACGACCAGGGCGACATGGCCCCCATCAACGAATTCGTGCAGCTCAAGCGCATCTACGGCCCGCAGTCCGTCACCCGCTTCAACCTGTTCAACTCCGTACACGTCACCGGTGCCACCAACCCCGGCTTCTCCACCGGCGACGCCATCAACGCCATCAACGACGAGGCGAAAAAACTGCCTTCCAACTTTGCACTGGCCTACTCCGGCCTCACCTTGGAGGAGGTGCTGGCGGGCAACCAAACGGTGTTCATCCTCCTGCTCTGCGTACTGTTCGTGTACTTCATCCTGGCCGGGCAGTACGAAAGCTACCTCCTGCCCCTGGCCGTCATGCTCTCCCTGCCCGTGGGCATCATGGGCGCCTACCTCAGCACGCACCTGGCCGGGCTGCAGATCGACGTGTACTTCCAGATTGCGTTGATCATGCTCATCGGCCTGCTGGCCAAGAACGCCATCCTCATCGTGGAGCTCTGCATCCAGCACCGGCGCGCGGGCAGCTCCATCACCAAGGCCGCCTTCGAGGGCGCACGGGTCCGCTTCCGCCCCATCCTGATGACCTCCTTCGCCTTCGTCTTCGGCCTGATGCCCTTGGTGGTGTCCACCGGCGTAGGGGCTGCGGGCGACCGCTCCATCGGCACCGCCGCCGTGGGAGGGCTGTTCGTGGGCACGCTGCTCGGCGTGTTCGTGGTGCCCGTGCTGTTCATGTTCTTCGAATGGGTGCAGGAAGGCATCCGCCGCAAGCTGAACACGCCCCAACAACATGCCCCGGAGCACGATGAAGCCTGAAGCAATGAAGCATCCGCGCCTCCTCCCCGCCGTGCCGGGCCTGCTGCTGCTTGCCGCCCTGCCAGGCTGCTTCACCGCCAAAACCTACGAGCGGCCGCAGCTGGAGACACAGCACCTCTTCCGCACCGATCCGCTCGCGGACAGCCTGCGCCTCCGCACCGACAGCAGCTCGCTGGCCACCACAAGCTGGAAGGAGCTCTTCACCGACCCGCTGCTGGCGGGCTACATCCAGCAGGCGCTGAACAACAACACCGACATCCGCATCGCGCTGCAGCGCATCGACGCGGCGGCGGCCTATGTGAAGCAGGGCAAGGCCGCATTCGCCCCCACCGTGAGCGCCGGCGCGGGCTACAGCCTGTCGCAAAACTCCAGGAACACCGCGCTGGGCCAGTTCATCACCGGCGCGGTGGACAACTACGAGCTGGACGCCGGCCTCAGCTGGGAAGCCGACATCTGGGGCCGCATCCGCAGCCAGCAGCGCGCATACGGCGCCGCCTACCTCGGCACGCTGGAAGCGCACAAAGCCGTGCAAACACGCTTGGTGGCCGCCATCGCCTCCTCCTACTTCCAGCTGATGGCCCTCAGCGAGCAGATGCAGGTCGCACGGGAGGGCATTGCCTCCCGCAGCAGCAGCCTAAGCACCACACAGGCCCTGATGCAGGCCGGCCAGGTTACCTCTGTGGCCGTAAACCAGATGGAGGCCCAGGTGGCCGACGCACGCATCACGCTCCTGCACCTGCAGGACCAGGAGCACCTGCTGGAAAACGCCCTCTGCCTGCTGCTGAACGAGCCGCCGCACGCCATCCCGCGCGGCACCCTGGCCGCCCAGCAGATACCTGCACCGCTGTCCACCGGCGTGCCAAGCGAACTGCTGGTGAACCGCCCCGATGTGCGGCAGGCCGAGCTGGCCCTGGTGCAGGCTTTTGAACTCACCAATGTGGCCCGCGCCCGTTTCTACCCCGCGCTCACCATCACCGCTGCGGGGGGGCTGCAAAGCACCGCCATGGACAACTGGTTCAGCGCCAACTCGCTCTTCTACAACATCGCCGGCAACCTGCTGCAGCCCGTGCTGAACCAACGGCAGGTGCGCACCGCATACGAAGTGGCCCAGGCGCAGCAGGAGCAGGCGTTGCTCACCTACCGCATGGCCCTGCTGACCGCAGGCAGCGACGTGAGCAACGCGCTCTACGACTACCAGGTGCAAACCGCCTCGCTGGGCCTGGCCGAACAACAAACCAAGGCATTGCAGGCCGCCGCCGACCAGTCGGAACAATTGCTGGCCAACGGCCTGGCCAACTACCTGGAGGTGCTCACCGCCCAACAAGGCGTGCTCACCGCTCAACTGGGCCTCGCCTCCACCAAGGGCGCGCGCCTACAGGCCATTGTAAGCCTCTACGAAGCGCTGGGCGGCGGGTGGCGGTAACCCGAAGTTATCACGCTCCCTCCCGGTCCCGCACACCCCATGCAGCTCCGGCATGGTCTTTGGCTTCCGCCCCTTCCATGCGCACCGCCACAGCCTTCCTTGCATTTAGCGCTCCCCTCCTGCTTTCCGCCCAAGGCAAGGAAAGCACCGTGAAGACCGACACCGGTACCGTGGTGCTGCACTATTTCACCACCGGACAGCTAAGCACCAAGGCCTGGATGGACACGGACAACCGCTGGGGCCATAGCTGGGCCTACGACCGCCGGGGCTATGTCAACTTCTACCGGTAATCATGTAGTGGCAGACGCTTTGGGTTAACCCGGATTATGCAGCAGGGTTCGTTGCGAGGGTCGAAATCACAATGGCAGCGCGGGTTTCACCGAGAAGGAATAGCACA
>JAFEAI010000186.1 GCA_018266475.1 Bacteroidota bacterium | reverse complement strand
GCGCAGCATCCGGGAGCGGATCGACCCGCGCCTGTTGGATTCGCTCCTGCGTGAAGAACTGCGCCTGCGCCATCTCAAGGGCGACTACGAGTTCGGCATCGTGGACGGCGAGGGCGCCGTGGTGATGGCCGGGCCGCGGGAGGGCGTGGATACGGCCGCGTTGCGCTCCAGCCTGCACCGCACGGTACTGTTCCGCAACGATTGGCCCCGGGCCCGCGGCGAAGCACCCGCATGGTGGCTGGCCCTGCACGTGCCCGACAGGCCCTCGCTCTGGCTGCGCACCATGTGGCCCATGCTGGCCTCCTCCGCGCTCTTCCTGCTGCTCATCGCCGTGGTGTTCGGCTTCACCTTGCGCACCCTCTTCCGGCAGAAGCGGTTGGGAAATATCAAGGACGACCTGGTGAACAACCTGACCCATGAGCTGAAAACCCCGATCAGCACCATCTCCCTGGCCTGTGAGGCGCTCATGGACCCCGGCATGCCCAAGGGCGAGGAGGAGGTGCGCATGCTGGTGGGCATGGTGCGGGATGAAAACAAGCGCCTGGGCATGCTGGTGGAAAGCGTGCTGCTGAGCGCCGTGGCCGACCAGGGCGGAATGCAGCTGCGCTTCAGCGATGTGGACCTGCACGCCCTGCTCGCCGAAGTGGTGCGGAACGGCAGCTTGCAGGCGGCCAAGCGGGGAGGGGCCATCCACTTGCACCCGAATGCCGAACTGGCCCATGTGAGCGGCGACCGCACCTACCTTACCAGCGTGTTCTACAACCTGATCGACAATGCGGTGAAGTATTGCACGGGGCCGCCGGACATCCATATTTCCACCCGCAGTGATGCACAGGCCGTCATCATTTCGGTCCGCGACAATGGCATCGGCATTCCCCGCAGCGAGCAGAAGAAGATCTTCGACCGCCTCTACCGCATCCCTACCGGAAATGTCCATAACGTCAAAGGCTTCGGGCTGGGCCTGAGCTACGTGAAATCAGTGGTGGAACGCCACCATGGCACGATCCGTGTGGAAGGCAACGATGAACATGGTGGAGGGCCCGGTAGTTGTTTCATTATCACCTTACCTTTCGAACATGACCAAAAAGACCAAGGTGCTGCTGTGCGAGGATGACCCCAACCTGGGCACCTTGCTGGCGCAATACCTGAAAGCCAAGGGATACGACGTGAAGCTGCTCCAGGACGGCGAAGCCGGATGGGAGGCCTACACCAAGGGGAAGTACAACCTGCTGCTGCTGGACATCATGATGCCCCTGAAGGACGGATACACCTTGGCCAAGCAGATCCGTGAACAGGACCAGCAGACGCCCATCATCTTCCTCACCGCCAAAAATATGAGGCAGGATACGCTTGCCGGGTTTGAGAGCGGTGCGGACGACTACCTCACCAAGCCGTTCAGCATGGAGGAGCTGCTGTTGCGCATCAACGCCGTGCTGCGCCGTTCCTGGGGGGAGGCGCCGCCCAAGGAACGCCGGGCCGTGTTCGCCGTGGGCCGCTACACCTTTGATGCGCGCAAGCAAACCCTCACCGGGCCGGGCGGGGAGCGCAGCCTTACCACCAAGGAGAACGAACTCCTGCACCTGCTGTGCGAGCATGCCAATGCCCTGCTGGACAGGCCCGCCGCATTGCGTGCCGTGTGGGGCGACGCCAATTACTTCAACGGCCGCAGCATGGACGTGTACATCGCAAAGCTGCGCAAGTACCTGGCCGACGACCCGGAGGTGATGGTGGACAACGTGCATGGCAAGGGCTTCCGCCTTGTGGTGCCGGGTTGATGACGGTGTTATTGCGATAGGAATCCAATGATTGAGCTAATTTGCTCACGCTCATTTAGGGCATCAGCTTAATCTCGAATCACAAAAAACATCGAAGATGAAACTAATCAAGACCTTGCTGACTCTAATCATCTCTGTGAATTTCGCAACACATACGATTGCACTGTCTAGGATGACAGTGAATAATCATTTTACATGCGTGCTAGACGTGAAATTTTACGAAAAAAATTCTCAAATTTCATCTTGTTCGGGAAGCTCTATAGTCCCGGCATACACTGTCCAAATTGGGTTGAATCAATCAGCGACCTATTCGACATCGAAAGGCAAGGTTTTATCACATGTCATGATTACATCCGCAGGGAATTTGATTGCAAAATGGAGTTGCTCGACCGGCTCATGGACGAATTTTGCGGAGTTTAATGAAAATCTACCATGCACCGGCAATAATGGCATTGTCGGATTGTGGGTATCTGCTAATGAACCATCCTCTGCCGATGTCTATCCGAATACTATAGTGGGGGGTCGGGCTGGATTTCCGAATTTAACCGGTTCGGCATCGGCACCATTACGGTCAATAATAAATCGCGGAGCCGATCATAATGTTTCCGCAATACGTGGTGGTACACCCCCAGACAACGATGCATGCGCCGGTGCCGTGAACCACGACTTAGCTGTTGGCTCCATGGTGTTATTTACAGGGGACAACACGAATGCCACGGATAATGACAACCTGGGAATGCCTGCGACCTGGGAAATGTTCACCACTACTGAGTGTGCAAACCTGACAATTACATACTGTGGTACTGCCCCTGCATTCGGAAACGGTTTTTCCAACATATACATGGGTTGCCCGTTCACGGATTTCATCGCAGCGGCAGACTTTGACGATACCACCTGTGCTGATGGCAACTTCACCATATTCTACTCTGAGGTACCAGCAGGCACGTACTACTACCCAGTGATGCTCGATGCAGCAAACAATGCTATTGGCCCATATACCATTTCAGTGACCGCCGAGGCCTGCGCCCCGCCACCCGCCAATGATGACTGCGCCCAGGCCGCCAACCTGGTGCCCGCTGCCGATTGCAACCCCGTGGCCGGTACTACCGAAGGGGCCAACGAATCCATGCCCTCCATCGCCTGCCATGGCGCCACTTCCTTGGTGGCAAGGGATGTATGGTACTCCTTTACCGCCACCGATGTGGCCCACACCGTGACCGTGGAGGGCATGAACGACTTTGATGCCGTGCTGGAGGCCTTCTCAGGCTCCTGCGCAGAACTGGTTTCCATGGGCTGCGAAGATTCCACCTTCCCCTCGGACGGCCCGGCCACCGAG
>JAFEAI010000185.1 GCA_018266475.1 Bacteroidota bacterium | reverse complement strand
CCGCACCGGGTTTCTTGCGCGGCCTGCGCACACTCTGCGACCAACACGATGCGCTGCTCGTGCTCGACGAGATCCAGTGCGGCATGGGCCGCACCGGAGCGCTGTTTGCGCACTGGCACGACGGTCTCCGGCCCGACGTCGTCACTCTGGCCAAAGCGCTCGGCGGCGGCTTCCCGATCGGCGCGATGCTGGCCGGCGCGAAGGTCGCCGAGGTGATGCAGTTCGGCGCGCACGGCACCACGTTCGGCGGCAACCCGCTCGCGGCGGCGGTCGCGCGCGTCGCGCTGCGCAAACTTGCCTCGAAAGAAATCACCGCGAATGTCGAACGTCAACACGATGCGCTGACCGCGGGCCTGCAATCGATCGATGCCGAGTTGAAGGTATTCGACGGCGTGCGCGGTCGCGGCCTGATGCTCGGCGCGGTACTCGCCGATGCGCACAAGGGCAAGGCCGGCGAGATCCTCGACCACGCCGCGCGCGAAGGCTTGCTGCTGTTGCAGGCCGGCCCCGACGTGCTGCGCTTCGTGCCGGCGCTGAATATCGGCGATCGCGATGTCAGCGAAGGATTGACCCGGCTGGCATTGGCGCTGCGCAGCTTTCTTGCGTAGCTTCCCTTCTCCCACCGGGAGAAGGGAAGCTATCATTTGCGCCGCTTGAGCCGGATCACCGCCGAAACGTCCTCGTCGCCGTGGCCTTGCGCCATCAGTTCGGCATAGTCTGCGAGCGACTTGTCGAGCACCTCGTGGCCGACGCCAGCCGATGCCGCGAGATCGCGCGCGATGCCGAGGTCCTTGTGCATCAGCGCGAGCTTGAAGCCGACGTTGAACTCGTTGCGCATCGCCGAGGCGCCGCGTTTGTCGAGATACCACGATTGCGCCGCGCCGCCGGACAAGGTCGGCAGCAGCACGGCCGGATCGAGCCCGAGCGCTTCGGCCAGAGCAAGACCTTCGCCGATGCCCTGCATGATGCCGGCGATCACGGTCTGGTTGACCGCCTTGGTGTTCTGTCCCGCGCCGATGCCGCCCATGCGCGTGATACGCGCGCCGTAGGCGTCCAGCACCGGCTT
>JAFEAI010000184.1 GCA_018266475.1 Bacteroidota bacterium | reverse complement strand
CCGGCATGGGCGTGGCAAGCACGGATGCCGCACCGCTGCGCGTGTTCCCCAACCCGTCCAACGGCAGCTTCCAGGTGGAGCTCCCCAACGGCATGGCAGGCCGCACCGACCTGCAGGTGATGGACGTAACGGGCCGCGTGGTATACCTGCAAGCCATTGCCGCACGCACGGCCACCATGGACCTGGGCCACCTGCCCAACGGCCTGTACACCCTGGTTGCCCGCAACGGATCCCTGCAAACCACCTCCAAGATCAGCATCCAACACTAACACCACCGCATCGTTCCACTAAACGATCATGAAACCACGTGTGCAACCATCCTTGCGGAACGCCTTGGCCACTCTGGCCTTGGCGGCTGCCGCCAGCACCGCATGGGCCCAAGTCAGCCTGTACCAGTACTCCGAATCCGTTCAGCCCTATACCGAAGTGACTGCGGCAGAGGCCAGCTACTCGCTGGGCAACCCCACTTTCTGGCCACCGCTTTACAACATGCGTGCATGGGTGAACAATTCCTTCTTCGGTACAGACGGCCAGGTCACCAATGGCGGATATGTCAACGCCGCCTCCGGCCCCGGCTACCCGATCGGATTCAACTTCCAGTACAACGGTGACGTGTTCGACGTGATCGGCGTGTCCGATGTCGGTTGGATCAGCTTCGGCAAATCCAGCGACGGCGCCAACGCCGTCTGGTGCTATGCCGCCGACCACCCGCACGGCATGCCCTTCGTGCAGTACATCGGCGGGCCCGATGTGCCCTACAAGCGCAACCGCATCGCGGGCTTTTCAACCAGCAGGCTGCAAATGCAGAACCTGAGTTCCTTGGTGCCGCCCGGGCCGGTATCGTCGCTGCGGTTAGCCACGCTCGGCACTGCGCCCAACCGCGTGTTCGTGGTGCAGTTCAAGGATTTCCGCACCGGCACCGACATCTCCACCACCCTTGTCAACTTCCAGATCCGCCTCAATGAGGCCGACAATTCCGTGGAGGTGCGCTACGGGCAGATGGTGTTCGGCTTCCAATCCGGCGGCAGTGTCCAAGTGGGCTTGGGCGGGCAGGTGCCCGAGGATTTCAATTCCCGCATGACCGTGTACGAGCAGCCGGCCTTCCTGTACGACTGGAACGCCACCGTGCCCGGCGTGCTGAACACCGACTACTGCAATGCCACGGAGGAACTCGTCGGGCATCCCAACGGGTCCGGCATTCCGCCGGTGCCTGGCCGCAACTTCAAATGGACCCCTGCCGCTTGCGCGCCGCCGGTGTGGCCCTTGGCCATGTCCGACATCTCCTTTGATGCCGCACACGCCGCATGGTCGGCCAACGCGGCCGGGAACTATGAGTACTTCGTGTCCACGGAGAACAGCGTGACCGGCCCGGAGGTCACCTCCGGCACCACCACCGATCCCTTTGCCGACCTCTTCGGATTGGAGGCCTCAACCACCTACTACGTGTTCGTGCGCAGCATCTGCGGAGGCCAGCCCGGCGAATGGTCCTTGGCCACACAGTTCCAGACCATGGGCGGGGGCGTGGTGGTGTGCGACGGCACGGTGATGACCGAGAACTACTGCGCCGACCAGTACAGCACCAAGGAGTGGCGCTATGTATCGGCCGATGGGTCCAAGCT
>JAFEAI010000183.1 GCA_018266475.1 Bacteroidota bacterium | reverse complement strand
TTTCTGATCAAGCGGCCCAAGCTGCTGATCGCCGCAGTGGTGCTGTTCGGCATCTACTACTTTTTCCTGGGCGGCTCGGGCGGCCCGCAGAGCGGCGGATTGAGCAATGTGGTGAACCAGCTGCTCACCGTGCGCGGCGCCAACTTCGATCCCAAGCTCTATGAAAAGGCGGAGATCTTCGAGCCGTTGGCGGACAACGTGAAGGCGCCACTGCCCGAGCGGGTGAGCCTGGAGCAATACGCCCCAAAGCGCCTCAACCAGGGGCAGCAAGGCAGTTGCGTGGCCTGGGCCAGTGCCTACGCCGCGCGCAGCATCGTGCAGGCGCAGGCCACCAAGGCGGACCCCAACAGCACCGTGTTCAGCCCCAGCTTCCTGTACAACCAGATCAAGTTGGGCAACGATTGCCAAGGGTCGTACATCTTCCGTGCCATGGAGAACATGAAGGTCGGCGGGGTGCTGCCCTTCAGCCAGTTCGGCTACACGGACCAGAGCTGCGCCAAGCAGCCCAACGGCGATGAAAAGCAGCAGGCGCAGCAATACCGCATCAAAGGTTTCCAACGGCTGACCAAGGACGGGGACGAGCAACGCACGGATATGCTGGCCATGAAGCAGCAGCTGAGCCAAGGCTGCCCGGTGGTGATCGGCATGATGGTGGGCGGCAGCTTCATGCAGGACATGGAAGGCAAGGACGTGTGGACCCCCACGCAGGACGATTACCGGATGGCCGGGTTCGGCGGCCATGCCATGTGCGTGATCGGGTACGACGACTACAAGGCGGGCGGCGCCTTCCAGATCATGAACAGCTGGGGCCCCGAATGGGGGAAGAACGGGATCGCCTGGGTGCCGTACAGCGCCTTCGACCACTTCGCCAAGGAAGCCTACGCCGTGTATCCGCAAGGTGCCGGCGTGGATGTGAAGCCGGGCGAGTATGACATCCGCTTCGGCCTGGTGCCCGTGGACGCAAATGGGCAGCCCAGCGGCCAGCGCATTGCGCTGAAGCACGTGGAAGGCCGCGTGTTCCGCACCGCCACCCCCATCCGTAAGGGCGACCGCTTCAAGATCGAAGTGACCAACAACGTGGAATGCTACACCTACCTCTTCGGCCAGGAAACCGACGGCAGCACCTACGTGCTCTTCCCCTATACGCCCAAGCACTCGCCCTACTGCGGCATCACCGGCACACGCATCTTCCCGAAAGACCAAAGCCTGACGGCCGATGAGGCGGGCAGCACGGACGTGATGGCCATCGTGGTGGCCAACCAGCCGATGGACTACCCGAAGATCAATGATGCGCTGAAGGCCAATGCGGCGCAAGGGCTGGACGCCAAGTTGGCGGCCGTGCTGGGCGCGGAGGTGGTGCCTGCGGGCAGCCCCGCCTACAGCGAAGGGGACACCTTCGGCGCCAAGGCCCCGGCCGACCGGAACATGCTGGCCATCGTGCTGCAGATCGACAAGCGGTGAAGCCCCGCCCGAGAACCATCGCCACGCCCAAGCAATTCAACCACCGCACAACACCGCCCAACCGGATGAAAAAGCCCCTGTACATCCTTGCCGCCATCATCGTAGTGGCCCAGTTCATCCGCCCATCCAAGATCGCCGAGCCCGTGGACCCCGCCGCGGACCTGATCGCGGTGGCCAAGCCGGGCGAGGAGATCGCCGGCATGCTGCGCACCTCGTGCTACGACTGCCACAGCGGGCAGCCGCGCTACCCGTGGTACTTCAACATCACGCCGGTGAACTGGTGGATGAACCACCACATAGAGGAAGGGCGCGAGCACTTTGACGCCACCACGTGGGGCAAGGTGGAAAATTGGAGCCGCGACCACCAGGCCAAGGAATCCATGGAGATGATGGAGGAGAAGGAAATGCCGTTGGAGAGCTACCTGTGGCAACACAAGGACGCCAAGCTCAGCGATGCACAGTACAAGCAGCTGTACGACTGGTTCCAAACACTGCGCGACGGCAGCTGGGACGTGGAGAAGGCGCGCAGGAAGGCGGCGGGCGGAGGGAAGTAGGATGGGCCGGCATTACTTCACCTCCTTGGCGGGATCCAACCTGCGCAGGATGGAGGCGGCCATTTCCGCATTCACCTTGTCCACGGTGATGCGGCCGTCCTTCCGGGCGTTCACCAAGTACACCACCGGATCGGTCCGGATGGTGGCGGCATTGACGTGGATCGTCACCGGCTCACCATTTCCCACCCTGAATGATACCGGAACCGCATCCGGCCTTGGAACCAGGGCGAGCTGGCGGTAACCATCTTTCGCCAAGTCGGCTTCATGCCCCCCGTAAACAAGCATTTCCACCACGGTATCCAGCGCAGAGAAACGACTGTACAGAAAAAGGTGGTCGCTGGTGGGTTCCGCCTCCACGCGAGCGGTTTTCAGGGGTTTGAGCGTGCCCGTGAGCAGGTCAAGTTCCACGGGGATGTCGCGGGGGGTGGAGGGCGTGGAAGCCATGTACAACGCCGCCCCGATCAGCCCGAAGGAGACACCGACGGCAACCCCCACGGCCGTGCTACCGGGGCGCATCGAGTATTCCGAGGTGAACATCCGCCCGGACCGCTGCAAACCCAAGTACTTGCCTCCGCAATTGATGTATGCCTTTTGGCCATCGCTCACTCCCCAGGTCATCTCCGGCACCCGGGCGCCCTTCTCCGGTTTCAACTTCACCATCGCCATGGCCTGTTGATCGAACCCGAACGGTTTGAGCGTGAAACCGATGGTCGTATCCGGGCGTTGGTCCCGGAAATCCTGGTAAGTGGCATAGATACCTCGGGCCGGGGCGACGGCCTCCAACACCGCGTAGCTGCGACCGGCCCAGTCGAAGGAGCCGGCCTTGGGTGGTGCAGGCAAGGGGTCGCGGGCAAGCAGGCCAGCCTGCCTGGCAGCGGAAAACGCGGCTAAGCCCTTGGCAAATGCCGCAGCCACACTGGCCTCTTGTTTGGACGTGGCATCCATTCCACCTTTTAGCATGGTGGTGGCCGCGTGATCAAAGATCCTGTACCAGCCGCTGTCCGTTTCTGTGAGCAATTCGAAATTCAATCCGCAATAACAGTTCTCGGACATGCCTTCCGCCAGCTCCTCCACGTTCAGCGCATTGATGCGCATGGTGCAATGGAGCACTCCTGGTGCGGCTTCCCTGTTGCTGAGCAACTCCGATACAGAAGCGCTGACGCCCCGGGCCATGTACGCCTGCACCCGTTTGTTGCCCAATCCTTTCATCACCACGCCCACGCTGGCGCTATCGCTGAAGCTGGCAATCACGGAATCCAGGAAGATGCCTTCCGGAACAACAATGCGATCGACCTTGGAGAGGTCGATGAAGTGTTGTGCATCCACAGTGGAACTGAGCAGCACGAAAATCGGGACAGACCACCAGGCACGCATGGCGGCAAATATGCGGAAACCCGGCGGGCCCGGACCGAGCCCTACACGGGCACGGCCTCCAGTTCGTGCTCCCGCGCTGCGGTGATGCGCACATCGGCGAAATCACCGATGCGCAGGTATGGCCTCACCCCCACCCCCTCTCCACCCTCACCCCGGCCATCTCCCAGGGAGAGGGAGGAATGCTGGAGGGGAGCAATTGGAATGAGCACATCATTGTCCACCTCGGGCGAATCGTGCTCGGTGCGGGCGTAGTAGCGGCCGCCCTCGGCCTTGTCCACCAATACCTTGAAGACCTTGCCCACCTTGGCCTGGTTGAGGTCGAAGCTGATGCCTCCCTGCAGCTCCATCACCTCGGCGGCCCGCTGGCGTTTCACCTCATCGGGCACATCGTCGGCCATGGTGAATGCGTGGGTGTCCTCTTCATGGCTGTATGTAAAGCAGCCGAGGCGATCAAAGCGCATGCGCTCGATCCAGCGCAGGCTGTCCTCATGGTCGGCCTGGGTTTCCCCCGGAAATCCCGCGATGAGCGTGGTGCGGATGGCGATGCCGGGCACCTTGTCGCGGATGGAGGCCACCAAGGCTTCGGTCTTCTCCTGGGTGATGCCCCGCCGCATGCGCTTGAGCATGTTGGTGCTGCCGTGCTGCAGCGGCATGTCCAGGTACTTGCAGATATTGGAGCGGTCGCGCATCACGTCGAGCACTTCCATGGGGAAGCCGCTGGGGAAGGCATAGTGCAGGCGGATCCATTCAATGCCCTGCGCATCGCTGAGGCGGCTGAGCAGCTCGGCGAGGTTGCGCTTTTTGTAGAGGTCCAGCCCGTAATACGTAAGGTCCTGCGCGATGAGGATGAGCTCCTTGGTGCCGTTGGCCGCCAGCTTGCCGGCCTGCTTCACCAGGTCCTCCATGGGCACGCTGATGTGGCCGCCGCGCATGAGCGGGATGGCGCAGAAGGAACACTTGCGGTCGCAGCCCTCGCTGACCTTGAAGTAGGCGAAGTGGCCGGGCGTGGTAAGCAGCCGCTCCCCCACCAGCTCGTGCTTGTAGTCCGCGTTGAGCGTCTTCAGCAGCTTGGGCAGGTCGCGCGTGCCGAACCAGGCATCCACCTGCGGGATGCCGTCCTTGAGCTCGGGCGCATAGCGCTGGCTGAGGCATCCGGTAACGTACACCTTCTCCACCAGCCCCTGTTTCTTGGCATCCACGTAAGCCAGGATGGTGTCGATGCTTTCCTGCTTGGCATTGTCGATGAAGCCGCAGGTATTGATGACCACCACGTTATGGCCATGGCCCTTCCCCTCGTGCTCCACGGCAATGTTGTTGGCCCGCAGCTGGGCCATCAGCACCTCACTGTCCACCGTGTTCTTTGAGCAGCCCAGGGTGACCACGTTCACCTTGGTGGGCTTGATCGTTTTTGCTTTCATCTTGCTGGCGCAAAGGTAGCCCGGGCAGTATCGGAGACCTGTTCGGCCTTCACGGCGCGTAACCCTTCGGGGCTGTTCGTCGCTATAAGGCGCGGCCTTGGCAGGCCGTTTTCCATGTTCATCCGATCCGGCATTTTCTTTTGGGCGGCGTTGGCCGTGCTGCTGCCACGTGGTGCGGCGAACGCCCAAGCGGTGCCCGATGCCGAGCAGCAGCGCCTGCTGGAAGCGGACACCCGCTCGCTGCTGCACGCCATGAGCGGCAAAGGCACGTTCTACGCCACCACCAGCCTGGCCGACATGCAGGACAGGGATGAACGCACCGCCCCTGCGCACATCGAGATCATTACTGCGCACCAGCTGGAAGCCTTTGGCGTGCGCAGCCTGTACGAGGCCCTGCAATTGATCCCCGGGCTTTCCGCCGGGCTGGACATGGACGACGTAACGGGCACCGGCATCCACGGCAACTGGGCCATGGAAGGAAAATGCCTGTTCATGCTGGACGGCAAGCAGCTCAACGAAAACGACTTCGGCACCTACGCCGTGGGCAACCGCGTGCCGATGGCCAACGTGGAGCGCATAGAGGTGCTGCTGGGCCCCGGCACGGCACTGTTCGGCGGCTATGCCGAACTGGGCGTGGTGAACATCGTAACACGCAGCGCCGAGCAGGGCCAGGGCAGCAAGGTGCATTACCAGGGCGGCCTCTCCAACGGCGCGCACACCAGCTCCACCGCCAGCATCAGCGGGGCGCAGCGGCTCAGCGGCCAGCAGGACATCAGCTACTTAGTGAGCCGCGCCCAAGGCAACCGCAGCAATGCCAGCTATCCGCTGCCCGACGGCATGCCCGTAAACCTGGCGGACAGCACCGGCTTCACCGCAAACACCTTCCAATTGGCCTATCGCTGGCGCAACCTGAAGGCCAGCACCACCTACATGGAAGAACAATTCCACGTGGCCGGCCAGCACTACCTGGTGCAGATGCGCGACGTGATGTTCGCCCTGGAGCAGCGCACCGACCTGGGCCGGAAGCTGCAACTGGCCTGGCTGGCCTCCATCGCCGACCAGGCACCGTGGTACTACCTCAACACCGACGCACCGGAACAGCTCGCCTCAAACACCACGGACCAGCGCATCTCGGCGCAGGCCATGTTCATCTACAAGCCTTGGGAATGCCTGAGCCTGCGCCTCGGAGGGCAGGGGTACAACCAAACCACCACCTACCAGTGGCAGGGTGCGGAGGATTCACAGGACTTCAATGGCAAGCCCTCGATCAGCTTCCATTCACTGGCCTGGATCGCCGAAGCCGCCTGGCACAACCGCCTCGGCGACCTGATGGCAGGCTACCGGCAGGAAGAGCACGCCCTGGCCGGCCGGTTTGCCGCGCCCCGCTTCGCCTTCACCCGGGTGATCGGCCGCTTCCACGGCAAGCTGCTGTGGACCGAAGGCTACCGGATCCCCGCGCTGATGAACCTGGCGTACGGCCCCGGGGACATGCGGATGCAGGCCGAGCATGCCGCCACGGCCGAAGCCGAGCTGGGCTTCCGCTTCGGCAAGGCCATCCGGCTAACGGCCAACGCCTACCGCACCGCCATCACCAACCCGATCGTGTACAGCACGGGCGGGCCCGAACTGGACAACTACACCAACCGCCCCTTCTCCGGCACCGAGGGCATGGACGGCAGGCTGCAACTGGAAGCCCGCCACATCAGCCTGCTGGCCGGCGCCGGCGCATACCGCGTACTGCAGGGCACCGACCTGCCCGAGGCGCAAATAGACCTGCCGGGCGCCACCACCTTCCGCGCATTGCCCGGCCTGCGCGCCTTCGCGGCCCTGGCCGTGGAGGCAAAACCATGGCTCTCCCTGCGCGGAAGGGCCCAATGGCAAAGCACGCGCTGGTCGCTGCAACACACGGGCGCACCCGACCCCGGGCTGGTGGAATGGCCCGCTGCGGCCCTGCTGAACACAGGCATCACCCTGCGGCCCGGGCAGAAGCGGCGCTTGGTGATCGACCTGGGGTGCGACAACCTGCTGGACACGCCCAATGTGCTGCTGGACCCGCAAAGCAACCTGCTGATGCCCTTCCGCCGCAACGGCCGCCAATGGACGCTGGGCCTCACCTACAAATTCGTGCAATGAGGGGCCGCCTGCTACTTGCCCTCTGCATAGCCGCCTTGGCGGCCGCCCCCGCCCAGGGGCAGGACCAGCGCCTGTCCACGGCCACGCCGCAAGGCAGCGGCAAGGGCAAGCCGGAAAATCTGCTTCAACTCGCTAAGCAGGAACGCGAAGCAGGCCGCCTGCGCGCTGCGGTGGAATACGCCGTGCGGGCCAGCTCGGAAGCCGAAAAAGCCGGAAACGGCGCAGAACAGGCCCTTGCCCTGATGGAGCTGGCCAGGGCACAGCAAGCCAAGGGCGACGTGGAAAACGCCATCGGCGCCGCCCTGCGGTCCACCCTGATCACCAGCACCACCCACACCGCCCAGCGCACCGAAGCCCTGCTGTACTTGGCGGAGCTGTATGCCGCCGCCGGCTATCCGCGCAAGGCACTGGAACACTTGGAGGAAGCCCGCGCCACCACCGGTGCCCGGCAAGTGGATGAAGGCCGCTTCCTGAAGGTGGAGGCCCTCTCCAACGCCGCGATCATGGAACCCAAGGCCATGGAGGCCTATTGCGCGCAACACTTGGCGGACAAGGCGGCAAAGACCTCCACCGGCCTGCAATACGCCTTAGTTGCCCAGTTGGCCACCGCCCAGGCGCGCCAAGGAAACTATGCCGGTTCCCTGGAAAACGAGGAGCGCGCGCAGCGCTTGGCCATCGGGCTCAACGATGCCGAAGGCGCCGCAGTGTGCGCCAACAACAGGGCCGAGCTCTACAACAGGCTCGGCGAAAAGGAGCGGTCCATAGAGGCCTACAACCAGGGCCTGATCCTGGTGGAGGACCTGCCGGGGATCCGCCTGAACATGACCATCAACGCCGTGCATGCCATGGCCTCTGCCGGCCACCGCGACCTGGCCATGCGCACCCTGGCCGAAGCCAAGCGCCAAGCAGGCCGCGAGGGCTACAAGCAACTGATGCCGCGCGTGCTGCTCACCGAAGCTGCCGCCCAGTTCGTGGCCGGCGATGCCCGCAAGGCCCAGGATGCGGCCTTCGCCTCCTTGGCCAGTGCCGAGCAGCTGCAGGACGATGCGGCACAGAAGGATGCCTGCGACCTGCTCTCCATGGTGTTCGACCGCCTTCAGCTGGACCAGGAAGCACGCCAGTACGACCGCCGCGCCCGTGACATAGAGGCGCGCATCGCCAACAACCGCAACGAGGCCAAGGCCGACCAGGACGCCAGGCTGCTCCGCCTGCAACGCATCGAACGTGAGCAAACCGACCTGCTGAACCGCGAGCAGCGCAAGGAAACCAAGCTGCGCCAATTGGCCCTGGACGCCGAAAACCGCGACAAGCAGGTCTCCCTGCTCCTGGCGGAAAAACAATTGCAGGAATCCGCCAACCGCGAGGCTGCCCTGGCCAAGGAAAAGGCCGAGCAGGACCTGCGCTTAGTGCAGGTGGCCCTGGAAACCGAGCGGCAGCAGCGCCAGATCCAGGACCTGGACAACAGCCGCATGCTCCAATCCCTCAACCTTTCCCGCATGAAGGCCGAGCAGAAGGAACAACAGCGGGGCATGGAGCTGCTGCAGCAGAAAAACAGGATGGTGGAGCTGGAAAGCGAGGCCATCAAGGCCAAGCAGGCCCGCCAGCAGGCCGTGCGCAACCTGATCATCGCCATGGCGGTGGCCGCCTTGGTATTCGCCATCTGGATGCTTTGGTCCTGGGCCGTGATGCGCCGAAAAAAACGCATAGTATCCCAACAAAACCACCAGATCAAGACCATCAACGAGGAGCTGCACACCAAGAACATGGACATTGAAAGCAGCTTGGGCTACGCCCGCACCATCCAGTCCACCATCATCCCCAGCGAGGAAACCCTCCGTAACCTGATCCCCGACAGCTTCCTGCTGTACAAGCCCCTGCACAACGTGAGCGGCGACCTGCCCTACGTCCGCAGGATCGGCGACCGCATCTATGTGGCGGCCATCGACTGCACCGGCCACGGCGTGCCTGCGGCCATGATGACCTTCATCGCCTACTACGGCCTGAACGAACTGATCGAACAGGACCCGGCGGCCTCCAGCGGGCCCTTGCTGGACCGCCTGCACCAGCACGTGCGCAAGGTGATGGACCGCCGCCAGGAAGGCGGCCTGTACAACGACGGCTTCGACATCAGCCTATGCGTGATCGACCTTGCCAAGGGCGAGCTGGTCCATTCCGGCTCCCAGCTGCCCCTGTTGCTGGTGCGCAGCGGTGCCGCCCAGCACTTCAAGGGCGACATCTTCCCCTTGGGCGACGACCGCTTTCAGCGCGCCGGCAACTACAAGGAGCACCGCATCCGGCTGGAGCAGGGCGATACGCTGTACCTGTTCAGCGACGGCATCATCCACCAGCTCGGCGGCGAAACCGGCCGCAAGAAATTCTCCATGAAGCGCCTCACCGAGATCCTGGAGCGCACCAGCGCCATGGACCTGCAGGCCGTGAAGACCGAGGCGGAACAGGCCTTCCTGGAATGGAAGGAAAACCAAACGCAGACGGATGACGTACTACTTATCGGCGTGCGCTATGCCGCATAACCCCCCCGGAGCCATGAAAAAGAACCTGTTGGACTACCAAGGCCGCTATGGCAGCGAAGTACGGATCCAGCTCATCGAGCTGGTACAATGCATCGCCCTGTACAACCTGGGCCGCCGCAGCGACCTGAAAAAGCTGGTGAGCGTGGCATTGGAGCTGCTGGACAACGCCCAGCGCTACAACACCGGCTCCGATGTTGACTTCTCCTGGCACATCGCAGGCAACGAACTGGTGGTGCGCGTTACCAACAACTCCACCAGCCATGATGCCGAGCGGCTTGTAAACGCCGTGGAGGAGATCTCCCGCATGGACCCCGCCGAGATCACGGAAGCCTTCCGCCGCCAGATGCTCAATGAAGGTTTCGGGGAAAAGGGCGGTGCCGGCCTTGGCATGCTGCAGATCGCCCGCAAGGTGGGAAACACCATCCGGGTGCATGTGGAACCCTTGGACAACGACGTATATGTATGCCGTTCGGAAGTGTCCGCGGCACTGGTCCCAAAGAGCCAATAAAAGATGGCTGAACTGAACATCGCAGCCACCAAGACCACCCCGGCCGTACACTATCGGCCTGAAGGTCCCTCCTTCCGGGTTTCCGGCACCTCCGTACCGGAAAACACCAGTGCCTTCTATGCGCCGATCATGGCTTGGCTGCACGCCAACCTCGCGGACCTGCCCGAAGACTGCACCTTTGAGTTCAGCCTGCCCTACTTCAACTCCAGCTCGCTCAAGGCCATTTACCTGCTCCTGCTGGAGGTGAAGAACGGTGTCTTGCACGGCAAGCGGTTCAGCGTGGTATGGCACATTGAGGAAGGCGACGAATTCATGATCGAGGCCGCCGACACCTTCAGGGAACTCACCGGCATGGCCATCGAGCTGCGCACGGGCCTGCTGGAAAGCGGTTGCGGCCAGTCCGCCCAAGGGCAGGACAAGGCTGCTTGACCCCCCTTAGCGCACGCAGGCGGCCATGCACAGTGTGGCCGCCGCGCCACAACCTTCACCCTTGCGGCCGGCTTCCAACACCTGCTGCCCGGTACCGAGGATGCGCACAGGGACAAGCAGATGCCGTCTATCCATGCGCTACTGCATTGGGCACTCGCTACCCATGCAGAAGGATATTAGCCTGGTAGCGCCCGCAGCAAACAGCCAGTTTTCTTCCCCTGCCTTCCGATGGGGCAGGCTTGGCCACCACATAGGCACTGCCATTCGGCCTGCCTGAACAAGGTTGTTTCCCTCCATCGCAGCTGCTCGTTTCGACGAAACCGCAACTTCCTCCGACGAAGTGAGTAAAACGGGCAGCTTGTCCACCCGAGCATAATGTCCTATCCCATTCCACGCACATCCCAAACAACAGCGAAGGCGCGGCTCTTAGCCGTGTTCCTGTTGAGCCTGGTTCTCGGTTTCGCCGCGCCCACGGCCGATGCCGCCACCTTCACGGTAACCAGCACCAACGATGCCGGCGCGGGCTCCCTGCGCCAGGCCATCACCAGTGCCAACGGTGCGGCAGGAGCGGACACCATCGTGTTCAACATCGCAGGTGCAGGCCTGAAGACCATCACCTTGGCCAGCCCGTTGCCCACCCTCACCGGGCAAGTCCTCATCGACGGGTTCAGCCAGCCTGGCACCGTGCGGAACAGCTCATTTCCGGCCATCAACTCCACGCTGCTCATCGAGCTGAACGGAAACAATGCAGTGGCAACGGGGATCACCGTGAACGCCTCCAACTGCGTGGTGCAGGGCTTAGTGATGAACCGCTTCGCCGGCAACTCCATCCGGGTGATGGCCGGCACGGTGAAAACCTTCATCATGGGCTGCCGGATCGGGACCAATGCCGCGGGAACATCCGTAAGTGGCACCGGCAATGGGCTGTTGATCCAAGGCGCACAGTGCGAGGTGGGGTACTGGGACAACTGGACGCGGAACCAATTCTCCGGTGCCGGAACAGGCACCGCCGTGCAACTGGACGGCGCAGGGGCCAAGAACAACGAGTTCATCGGCAACCTGATCGGCCTGGCCAACAACGCCAGCACAGTGATCGGCGGCGCAAAGAACGGCGTGTTCCTCACCAATGGCGCCAATTGGAACACGGTGGGCTATAACCTGAACGACGCCAACCTCATCGCCGGATGCACCGGGGCAGGTATCGCATTGACCGGAAACACCACCCTGCACAACCGCATCCTGGCCAACTGCACCTGGAACAACGGCGGCCTTGGCATCGACCTGAACAACGACGGAGTGACCGCAACCGGTCCCGGAACCGGCCCCAATAACCTGCAGAAGTTCCCGGTGATCACCAAGGCGGTGACCGATGCGGAAAGCAACGTGTACATAAAATTGACCTTTAGCGGGACCCCGAACACCTATCACCGGTTCGATTTCTATGCCAGTGCCGCACCGCATTCATCCGGGCACGGGCCAGGCCCGATCTGGTTGGGCGCATGCGGGCAAAGCACCGATGCCAGCGGCAATTTGGTGATGGAAGCCACCGCAGGCAATGGGGAGAACGTGCCTGCGGGGACCATGATCACCTGCACTGTGACCGACAACGGCTCGATGAACTCCTCGGAGTATGCGCAGAACGTTGCATGCACGTCCGGGCGCCTTACCGTAACGAACACCTCCGATGCAGTGAACGGAAACACCAGTTCCGTCATGGACCTTATTGCATCTCCCGGGCCTGACGGCATCAGCCTGCGCGAGGCCCTGATGGCCGCCAACAACAACGTGAACGCCTGGACCAACACGCACATCCACTTCGACCTTCCCGGCAGCGGTGCGCAAACCATCAGTCCGGCCTCCCCCCTTCCCCCGATCACCTCCGGGGTGGACGTTGACGGCATATCCGACCCGGAATACGCCACCACCCCGGTGGTGCGCATTGATGGCAGCCTGGCAGGCTACACCGCCGGCATCGTGTTCAACGCCTACTACGGCAGCATCACCGCAGTGAGCATCACCAACTTCCAGGGCGATGCCGTACAGATCAACAACGTAAACGGAATTACCGTGGCGGCATGCCACCTGGGCGTGATGCCCAACGGCACCAGCTGCGGCCCGAACGGCGGATATGGAGTGGGCATTTACGGCGGTTCCTGGATGCAGATCGGCACCGAGTGGAGCAACCCCAACGTGATCAGCGGCAACGCCCAGGGCGGCGTATTGATCAGCGGCGTGGACGCCGAGCAGACCGGCGTGATCAACTCCCGCATCGGCACCAACCTGGCGGGCACGGCGGCAATATGCACCCAACCGTTCGGCGTGATCCTGCAGGAAGGCACCCACGACAACACCGTGGGCACCACCAATGCGCCCTACTTCAACCTCATCAGCGGGCATGTGTATGACGGCATCCGGATGGACCAGGCCGACCACAACACCATCATCAGCAACCGCATAGGCACCAACCTGGCCGGCACGGCCGCGATACCGAACGCGCGCAACGCAGTGAACATGAGCCGCGCGAACAACAATGCGATCGGGCAAGCCGGGTACGGCAACCTGCTCTCCGGGAATGCAAGTGCCGTGCGGCTGGAAACATCCAACAACAACAGCATCGCGGCCAACAAGGCCGGTGTGGCGTTGAACGGCAACACTGCCCTGGCGAACACCTCCTCCGGGATCGTGATCTCCACCAACTCCACGGCCAACACCATTGGCGGCACCGGTGCCGGTGATGGCAACATCATCGCCGGCAATGCCAACTTCGGCATACTCATCGGCAACGGTGCCACGGGAAACCAGGTGCAGGGCAACCGCATCGGCATCAATAGTGCGGGCGCGGCAGTGGCCAACTATGCCGGAGTGGTGATGGAAAACTCCGGCGGCAACGTGGTGGGCGGGCCGGACGCATCCGCAAGGAACTATATAGGCGGCAACACCCTGTACGGCGTTTGGATGGAAGGTACCGGCGCGGACAACAACCGCGTGGAGGGCAACTACATCGGCACCAACACCACGGGCACGGCAGCCCTGCCCAACGGCTCCGGCATTCTGGTAAGGGATGGCAAGAACAACGTGGTGGGCGGGCCCACGGCAGCCCACGGCAACCTGATCAGCGGAAATACCGAGGCCGGGGTGCAGTTCATGTTCAGCGGCACGGACGGAAACCTGGTGCGCAACAACAAGATCGGCACCAATGCCGCAGGAACCGGCGCCGTGCCAAACAAAGGTGGCGTGGTAGTGGAAGGTCCTTCAACCAACACCGGGATCCAGCAGAACCAGATCGCCGCGAATACAGAGAATGGTGTGAAGATCGATGGCGCTTCCAGCACGACGCTGCGCGGCAATTTGATCGGCACCAATGCCGCCGGCTCCGGCCCGTTGGGCAATGGTGGTGGCGGTGTTCTGGCCATAAATGGCGCCACCGCGAACATGGTCGGCGGCACGAACCCGGGTGACCGCAACGTGATCTCCGGCAACAACGGGCCCGGGGTGTTCCTGAACTTCGGGGCCACCAACAACCAGGTCCTTGGCAACTACATCGGCACCAACGCTGCGGGCAATGCAGCCGTAGCCAATTCCGGTGGCGGGGTCCGCGTGTGGAACAACTCCACCGGAACGGTGATCGGCGATGGCACCGCAAATGGCCGTAACATCATCAGCGGCAACACCCAAGCCGGGATCAATTTCGATTCAGGCTCCGGCAATTCCTCCATCAAGGGCAATTGGATCGGCCCGAACGCCGCCGGAACCGGTACGCTTGCCAATGAAATCGGCATCACCGTGTCCAAATGCTCCTACATGGTGATCGGCTCGAACACCAACGATGGAAACAACATCTCGGGAAATACCAGCATAGGCGTGCAATTGGCAAATGCCCCTTGTTCGGCAAATACCGTCAGCGGCAACCTGATCGGCATACTGCCCGACTTGACCACCCCTGCCGGTAACGGTCTGGACGGTGTGCGCATCGCTGGCGGTGCTTCCAAGAACACCATCGGAGGGGTTGGGGTTCCCCTGGGAAACGTGATCAGATACAACCAGTTCAGGGGAATCCGCGTGGACGGCAATACAACCATCGGCAACCAACTGCTCGGAAATTCGATCGACAACAACGGCGACCTCGGGATCGACCTGGGCGGGGACGGGGTGACACTGAACGACGCGGGAGACCCGGACCCTGGACCCAATTTGCTGCAGAACTTCCCCGTACTTGCGAACGCCTACCCCCTGCCCGGCCTCGACTTCAAGATCAACGGCAGCCTGAACAGCAACGCCAGCAGCAACTACCGCATCGAGTTTTTCTCCTCTCCCGCCGCTGATCCTTCCGGCTACGGGGAAGGTTCAACCTTCTTGGGGTTCACCAATGTGACCACGGATGCATCGGGAAATGCCACAATCAATGCCACCCTCAGTTCCGTGTTCGTTCCCGATGGCCATAAGATCTCTGCCACGGCCACTAACCTGGCCACCGGCAACACCTCGGAATTTGGAAAGAGCATCAAAAAATCCGTCCCGCCGGTGGCAATCTGCCAACCGACCACCGTCAACCTGGACGGTAGCGGGACCGCAACCATTCCGGCCGCCAACGTGAACAATGGCAGCTACGACCCCGATGGTTCCATCGTGAGCATGACGGTCAATCCTTCCACCGTGAACTGCTCCAACTTGGGCGCTGTGGCCGTAACCTTGACCGTAACGGACAACGACGGCGTGCCCAACTCCTGCACCACCACGGTGACCGTGACGGACAACATCCAGCCCGTGATCAGCGGGTGCCCAAGCAACATCAACTTGAGCGCTGGCGCAGGATGCACCGCAATTGCCACATGGAGCGCGCCCACTGCGAGCGACAACTGCTCCGTGGCCAGCTTCACCAGCGACCACAGCAGCGGTGATGCCTTCCCCTTGGGCACCACCACGGTGACCTACACGGCGGTGGACGGCAGCGGCAACACCGCCACCTGCTCCTTCACTGTGACCGTGACGGACAACACCGCGCCGGTGATCGCCGGATGCCCGGCGAACATCAACCTTAGTGCGGGTTCCTCCTGCAATGCCACGGCCACCTGGACCGCCCCCACCGCCAGCGACAACTGCCCGGGCAGCACCATCGCGCAGACCGCAGGCCCAGTCAGCGGCAGCACCTTCCCCAAAGGCACCACCACGGTGACCTACACCGCCACCGATGCCAGCGGCAACACAGCCACCTGCAGCTTCACCGTGACCGTGACGGACAACACTCCGCCCACTTATGTGTTGTGCCCTGGCAACAAGACGATCTATACCAGTCCCGGGCTATGCACGGCCAATCCCGGGGGAATCACATTTGGCACTAGTGATAATTGTGTTGGGGTAACCAATGCACAGGTGGGCGGCCTTTCCATTTACGCCCCCATGCCTGTGGGTGTACACCCGGTATCCTTCCGGCTCACCGATGCGGCAGGAAATCAAAGTGTCTCCACCTGTGATTTCACGGTGACCGTATTGGACATCACAAAGCCGGTGATCGCCGGGTGCCCGGCCAACATCAGCATCAATGCCGGTGCGGGATGCACCGCCACGGCCACCTGGTCCGCGCCCACCGCCAGCGACAACTGCTCCGTGGCCAGCTTCACCAGCGACCACAACAGCGGCGATGCCTTCCCCTTGGGCACCACCACGGTGACCTACACCGCCACCGATGCCAGCGGCAACACCGCCACCTGCTCCTTCACCGTGACCGTGACGGACAACACCGCGCCGGTGATCGCGGGATGTCCGGCCAACATCAGCATCAATGCCGGTAGTTCTTGCAACGCAATTGCCACCTGGACCGCGCCCACCGCTACCGACAACTGCTCCGTGGCTTCCTTCACCAGCGACCACAACAGCGGCGATGCCTTCCCGCTGGGAACAACGACCGTGACCTACACCGCAACCGATGCCAGCGGCAACACCGCGACATGCAGCTTCACGGTGACCGTGACGGACAACACCGCGCCGGTGATCGCAGGGTGCCCGGCCAACATCAGCATCAACGCCGGTAGTTCTTGCAACGCAATTGCCACCTGGACCGCGCCCACTGCGAGCGACAACTGCTCCGTGGCCAGCTTCACCAGCGACCACAACAGCGGTGATGCCTTCCCCTTGGGCACCACCACCGTGACCTACACCGCCACCGATGCCAGCGGCAACAGCGCCACCTGCTCCTTCACGGTGACCGTGACGGACAACACCGCGCCGGTGATCGCAGGGTGCCCGGCCAACATCAGCATCAAT
>JAFEAI010000182.1 GCA_018266475.1 Bacteroidota bacterium | reverse complement strand
TCGGTGTAGGCCGTGCCGCCCCAAGTACCGTGGCAATCTTGCACGCAGGCAGTGAGTCCGGTGGTTCCGCCCACGCAGGTGCCGCAGTTGTCAAGATGTGCGGTGCCGCCCCAAGTGCCGTGGCAATCCTGCACGCAGGCGGTAAGGCCGGTGGTTCCGCCCACGCAGGTGTTGCAGTTGTCAAGGTGGGCCGTTCCGCCCCAAGTGCCGTGGCAGTCCTGCACGCAGGCGGTAAGGCCGGTGGTTCCGCCCACGCAGGTGTTGCAGTTGTCAAGGTGGGCCGTTCCGCCCCAGGTGCCGTGGCAGTCCTGCACGCAGGCGGTGAGGCCGGTGGTTCCGCCCACGCAGGTGTTGCAGTTGTCCAAATAAGCGGACCCGCCCTGCACCCCGGCGCAATCAAGGGCACAAGCACCGGCGTTCAGGGCCCCGCCAACCACGGTTCCCGTGACGTTGTATCCGTTCATGGACAGATAAAAGTCCCGATTATTGGCACCGGTAAAGGCATCGTTGCCCAAGGTGAATGCCGTGCAGGCGGTACCCGCAACGGGAATGCTGGTAATGGTGTACCAGGTTTCCGGCGGGATGCTCAATCCACATCCACCGTCAAACGGGTCCGCATCTAATCGCGACAGTCCGAATCCGTTGTACGTGCGATAGGCAGTGCCATTGTTAAGCACCACGGGTGTTGGAGGAAAAGCGCTCCAATTGTTGCAGAAGCTGCTTCCCGCCCCCAGTGCGGAACCGGAGGAATTGTCATAGCGGAGGGTGACGGTGAGGGCGCTCAATACACCACCAAAAGACGCAGTACTATGCGTTTTAACCTGAAGCAGAACCTGGTTGGGTGTCTGCCCTTGTACCATTCGGATGTCCACGGAGGTGGGGATCACATCCTGGCCATGGGCGATGGATGGGGCCATCATGGATGAAGCGGCCAGTGCTATGTCGAGGAATTTCGGAAGCAGGTATTTGTGTTTCATTGGGCGGGGTGGTATGAAAGGTACTGGCAATGTGATTCAAAAATATGCGCGGTTTTCATTGCCGTATAGTTACTGCCCATGTTTTTTTGGTTCCGTGCCGAGCCTATTTCCGGGATGACCGGACCCGCCATGAGTCCGACGGAAGTGCGACCGGTTAACGCACAAAGGGCCGCCCCTTTCGGGGCGGCCCTTCGGCTAAGGGGCTGAGGCGCTGGGCCTACTTGATCACGCTCAGGCGGTGTACGGTGGTTTTGCCGTTCACGGTGATGTTCACCATGTACACACCGCTGGCCACGTCCTTGGGCAACTGCAGGATGGTGGTGAAGCGGTCG
>JAFEAI010000181.1 GCA_018266475.1 Bacteroidota bacterium | reverse complement strand
CGCACGGCATCCCGCCCTTGGCCGAGCTTGGTATCCTCGTAGGCAAACCAGCTTCCGCTCTTTTTGATGATGCCGAGCTCCACACCCATGTCGATGATCTCACCGGTTTTGCTGATGCCCTTTCCGTACAGGATGTCAAATTCCGCCTTGCGGAACGGCGGAGCCACCTTGTTCTTCACCACTTTCACCTTGGTGCGGCTGCCGATGACATTCTCCCCGTCCTTGATCTGGTTGGCCCGGCGAATGTCCAAGCGGATGGATGCGTAGAACTTCAGCGCGTTTCCGCCGGTGGTTGTTTCGGGGTTGCCGAACATGACGCCGATCTTTTCGCGGAGCTGGTTGATGAAGATGCAGCAGCAGCCGGTTTTGCTGATGGTGGCGGTGAGCTTGCGCAGGGCCTTGCTCATCAGGCGGGCTTGCATGCCCACCACGCTGTCGCCCATCTCCCCTTCAATTTCCGCACGCGGGGTAAGGGCCGCCACGCTGTCCACCACCAGGATGTCGATGGCACCGGAGCGGATCAGGTTGTCGGCGATCTCCAGGGCCTGCTCCCCGTTGTCGGGTTGGCTGATCAGGAGGTTTTCCGTATCCACGCCGAGGCTTTCGGCATAAAAACGATCGAAGGCATGCTCGGCGTCGATGATGGCCGCGATGCCGCCGTTGCGTTGGCACTCCGCGATGGCATGGATGGCCAGGGTGGTCTTGCCGCTGCTTTCGGGCCCGTAGATCTCCACCACGCGCCCCTTGGGGTAGCCGCCCACGCCCAAGGCAAGGTCCAGGCCCACGGAGCCGGAGTGGATCACTTCCACCTTTTCGATGGCATCATCGCCCATGCGCATCACGGCGCCCTTGCCGAAGGACTTCTCCATCTTGTCCATCGTAAGCTGCAATGCCTTCAGCTTGTCCTTGTTGATCTCCGTTGCCATGTTGTATTGGTTGTTGTGTTCGTTTGTTCTACAGCAGCCTGCGCCGCGCCAGCCTGGCGGGAAGGCTGTGATGTGCAAGGTCCCGGTCGGTCATGCCGCACCTGTTTCAATCACCTGCGCCGCATGGTCCTTGGTGCGCACCTTGGTGATGATGTGTGCAATGGTCCCCTTTTCGTCGATCAGGAAGGTGGTGCGCAGAATACCGTTGTACTCGCGCCCGAGGAACTTCTTCCTTCCCCACGCTCCGTATGCTTTCGCCACGGTCTTTTCCGGATCGGCCAACAGGCGGAACGGCAGCTTGTATTTGGCCGCAAACCGGCCATGCCGCGCCACGGGATCCGGGCTTACCCCAAGCACCTCAAAACCCGCCTTGCGCAGGTCCGCATGCTTGTCGCGAAGGCTGCACGCCTCCGCCGTACAGCCCGGCGTATCATCCTTCGGGTAGAAGTACAGCACCAGCTTGCGCCCGGAATAATCGGCCAAGCCCACCGGCTTGCCGTCCTGGTCCAGCCCGGCGAATGCCGGTGCCTTATCCCCTACCGCAGGAAATCCGGCCCCATGGCCGCTTGACGAAATTGCCGTCACATCCATGACGTGCAAATAAGCGAATGGGATCGGGCTGGCCAAATTTCCGCCCAAAAAAGTTTTGAACACCATGTTTCCGCCGAGGACCGCCTCCGCTTCGATCTTGACCACGAACTACTTCAAATCTCACACGAATTAGTGATTTCAATCGACGAATACTTGACAACCATTTGTTAATGCCCAAACATTTGCCTGTTTGGCCGGCTGCCCTGCCTTAACACAACACAGTTCACCAATCCTTGATCACATGAAAGACAAGCGACCCTTCCACCTGTTGCGGTTGGCGCTTTGCCCGGTGCTGGCCTTGGCCATCGCCACGCAAGGTTCCGCCCAGTTGGCCCAAGCACGATCGGCACCGATCACGGGGCACGACCATGCCCATGATGACCTGGGCGGACTGCTGAACGAGCACGACCAGCAGATCCACTTCACGGAGAACAAGGGCCAATTTTCCGCCCCGGTGCTTTACCGTGCCGAGCTGCCCATGGGACAGGCCGTAGCCACCGCCCAGGGCATGGTGATCACCGCATTCGACCATGCCGCCATCCTGCAGCGGCAGCAGGAAGGCATTGCGATAGAGCGGGAAATGCAGCAAGGCTGGCCAAGCAGGCCGCTCACCTGGCGGAAAAAAGGCCATAGCTGGCGCATGAACTTCACGGGGGCCTCCGCGGACATGAAGGTGGAAAGCCGCACGGCCCACGAGGGCACCATGAACTACTTCACCGGTGATGGCCAGGCCGGCGGTGTGCGCAGCTTCCAGGAGGTGTGGTACCGCAACACCTATCCGGGCATCGATGTACGCTACTACCCCGCCGAGGATGGCACCTTGGAGTATGACATGATCTGCAAGCCCGGCAGCAGCCCCAAGGATATCGCCATCACCTTTGATGGCATCGACCGCATCCGGGTGAACCAGGCCGGTGAACTGCTGCTGGCCACCAGCTTGGGAGAAATGAGCTACCCCGCCCCGGTGGTGTACCAGCGCACCAACGGCACCGAGAAGCGCGTGAAGGCCGCTTACGTGGTGGAAGGCAGGAACACCCTGCGTTTCAGCGTGGGCGACTACGACAAGGGCCAAACCCTGGTGATCGACCCCATCGCCCTGCGCTGGGCCACCTGGGTGAACACCGCCTCCACAGGCGACAACCACGGCCACTGCATTTGGGTGGACCCCACGGACGGCGCCATCTATGTGGTGGCCCGCGTGGTGGGCACCACGGACCAGATCACCCCCGGCGCATTTGACGTGACCGCCAACGGAAACCTGGACATGATCGTGGGCAAGTACACCGAACCCGCCACCATCGGCGGCAGCGGCTCCCGCGTTTGGCAGACCTACATCGGCGGCAGCGGCGATGACAACCCCTACGCCATGGAGCAAGGCGCCGACGGCAACCTGTACATCACCGGATACACCGCCAGCCCCAACTTCCCCCTGCTGGGAGGTTCCGCCTTCAGCGGAAGCAGCATCGACCAGCGGACCCAAAGCGGCGACAACATCTTCGTGCTGAAGATCAACACCGCCGGCAACTCCATTAAGGCCGCAGTGCTGGGCGGAAGCGGCACCGACGATTCATACGACCTGCGCCTGGCCAACAACGGCGACGTGATCGTGTGCGGCAATACCTCCAGCACCAACCTGGCCACGCTGTACAGTGGCAGTGGCGCCTCAAACACCAACAACGGCGGCACCGATGCGATGGTCTTCCGCGTGAACGGCGACCTCTCTTCCCTGGTATGGATGAAGAACTACGGCGGGTCCGGCAATGACAATCCCTCCATCATGCTGTACGAGCCCGCATCGGGCGACATTTTCGTGGGCGGCTACACCGCCTCCACCAACTTCCCCACCGTTTCCCCGCGCCAATCCACCCGCGGCGGAAATACCGCCGGCTTCCTCCAACGCCTGAATGGTGCGGGCACCGTGGCCTGGTCCTCCTATTTCCAATCCGCCAGCGGCAAGGACCTTTCCGTATTGTGCATGTCCTTCAACACCGCGCGTACCGAATTCTACTTCGGCGGGGTGACCAGCGGGGCCGCAGCGGCCAACATCTCGGCGAGCGGCGCATACAGCAGCACCGTGGCCGGCAGCAACGACTTCTTCGTGGCGCGCATGGACCTCGCGCAGAACTTCCTCGGCGGCACCTACATCGGCGGGACCAACAATGAGGTGAACATGATGGGCCTGAACACCGACCTGAACAACGACGTGTACGTGTTCGGCTACACCAACAGCACCAATTTCCCCGTTACCGCCAGCCCCAACGTGCCCGTGCAAGCCACCAACATGGGCGCCAACGACAAGGTGTTCCTCAAGTTGGGCGCAAACCTCTCCAGCCTTCTGTTCAGCACCTATTACGGCGGCACGGCGGATGATTACGATCCCGTGGGCGAGCGCGGCATCAAGTTCAGCAACTGCCGCATCTACACCATCGTCACCTCCCGCTCCAACAACATTCCGCTCACCCAGGGGTCGCTGAACACCACCAAGAACAGCTCCACCAGCATCTACGAACCCGGCCTGGTGGTGTGGGCCAACCCGCCCGACCTGCTGGGCAACACCATCAGCGGCAGCCAAACCGTGTGCGCCGGGGGCGTGCCGGGCAACATCACCGGCAGCGTGCCTTCCTATTCCCTGCCGGTGATCGTGCGCAACAACGCCGCTTCCACCTATCCCACGCTGGGCTCCGCCACCACCTACCAATGGCAGATCAGCACCGACAGCCTGAACTGGAGCAACATCGCTGGCGCAACCAACCAGAACCTGGCCGGCTCGCTGGTGGGGCCGGTGATGGCGAAAACCTATATCCGCCGCATCATCGGCGGTGATGCCTGCATCCTTGCCGGTGCTGCCGACCAGGTGGTGCGCGTGGAATTGACCAAGGCCACCGCCGTGGTCACCAACGTATCCTGCTTCGGTGCCAACGATGGCACCATCACCGCCAGCTCCACCGGCACGGCACCCTACAGCTTCATCTGGAGCCATGGCCCCACCACCGCCACCATCACCAATCTCGCCCCGGGAGCCTATACCGTGCAGGTAACCGATGCCAACGGCTGCCAGACCAGCAACACCTTCACGGTAACGCAACCGGCCGTGCTCTCCGCTGGCATCCAAGGGGTGAACGCCACCTGCAACAACAGCAACGGATCCGCAACGGTAAGTCCTGCCGGTGGTACGCCACCCTATTCCTGCTTGTGGAGCAACGGCGCCACCGGGCTTTCCGCCAGCAACCTGGGCGCAGGAAGCTACACGGCGAACATTACGGATGCCCATGGATGCACCTTCCAAACCTCCGTCAACATCGGGGCCAGCGGCACGCCCAACGCCAACGCCGGCCCTGCCAAGCAGATCACCTGTGCCAATAACGGCCAGGTAGCACTCAGCGGAAGCTCCTCCACCAATGGCGTGTCTTTCGCTTGGACGGCATCCGCAGGCGGCCACATTGTAAGCGGCGCCAACACCGCCACCCCGGTGGTGGACGCTCCCGGCACCTACACCTTGGTGGTCACCATTAGCACCACCGGCTGCACCAGCACCGCACTAACCACGGTTTCGCTGAACAATGTACCGCCAAACGCATCCGCCTCGGTGAACGGACATTTGACCTGCGCCATCACCAGCATTGCACTCCATGGCGCAAGCACCACACAAGGCGCAACCTTCTCCTGGAGCGGCCCCGGCGGGTTCACCAGCACCGAGCAGAACCCCAGCGTGGGCGTGGCGGGCACCTACACCCTCTCCGTCACCGGCAGCAACGGTTGCAGCAGCACCGCCACCGCCGTGGTGGAGCTGGACAATGAAGTGCCCGGCGCACAGGCCACGGGCGGAACCCTCACCTGCAGCAACACCAGCGTCACCCTGCACGGCTCGGGCAACGGCTCCTACAGCTGGAGCGGCCCGGGCGGGTTCACCAGCACCGAGCAGAACCCCAGCGTGGGCGTGGCGGGCACCTACATCCTCTCCGTCACCGGCAGCAACGGTTGCACCAGCACCGCCACCGCCGTGGTGGAACTGGACAATAACGT
>JAFEAI010000180.1 GCA_018266475.1 Bacteroidota bacterium | reverse complement strand
TGGGGCGAACTGGTGCGCGAGTTCCGCGACGAAGGATTTTACGAACGCTTTGCCGCCAAGGGGCAGGTGGAGCGCGTGGGCAAGGTGCATAAGTACTTGGCGGCGGCGGTGAGGTTGTGAAGCGGGATCGTGGCCTGTTGTTGACAGGATAAGCAGGATTGACACGATAATGCAATTAATGCATCCGAGCTAGTGCTCGCGTGTCATACGCACTAACGATGCCGGCCCCCTGACAACTAACCGGCATCATCGGTCATTCCTTCACAAAAGGCACATGGAAGGTGGCGCCTTGTTCATCCACCAAACGCAACAGATAAGTTCCCGGAACCAAGCCGTCCACATTTACCGCATTGTGAACAGCGGCGAACCGCCGCACGACACGTCCATCCATGGCTACTACCGAGCCACTATGGATGGCGCGATCGCCCGCGCGGAACAGGAGCACGTCGGAAGCCGGGACCGGGAAGACGGAGATTTCGTTTTTTTCACGGACCGGAACACCGGTGGTGCCTTCCACGAAGAGTTCGCTCGTATTGGTGCGGATCGGAGGATTGAAGTCGAAAAAGATGTCCGCGGCATTGCGGATGGTGCTGCCCACCAGCACTTCGAACCTGGGGCGAATGCTGAACTGGGCAAAGCCATGGCTGCCCGTTTCGTTGGCATTGCTATCCGGCAGCATGATGCTCGGGAAGATGAACCGCAACACGCGGGCGCTGTCCAAGCTCGTTGTATAAGTGTGCGAGGCACCAAGAACCTTCAGGCTGGACAGTTCCAGTTGTGTGGGAAGCGTGTCGGAGACCACAACGGTATGTGCAGGTGCGGTGCCGGTGTTCTGAAAGCGCAGCGTGTACGTGATACTGCTGTCCACTGCGGGGATCCAGCTTTCGCCGCTGCCGCTGGTGGTCCGGGCTTGCTTGTCGTTCGGGTCGAAGGAACCCACAACCACTTCGCCGTGGTTGCAAACATTGTTGCCCAGGTCGATGTCGTTCAACGTGGTGGTGACCGTCGCTGTGGAATTCAACGTGGTGCCAATCAAGGCCACATCCGGTGGAACTTGCAAGTCCACGCGTAAGAAAGCCTGCGCACCGGGCTCAAGACCGTTCGAAAGGTTCCACTGGGCTTGGCCTGGCACCCAAAAATCCGGGCTGCCCCAGTAGCCGCCGATATCGGCGAAGACCGGTCCACTTCCACCGCAATAGTAAACCGGCGACCAGGTCAGCACCGGGTCATGGCCCAGTGTCACGGTGAGCGGCCCGCTGGGGATGGCGCTATTGTTCGTTACGGTGAGCCAATGCGATTGTTTGAAACCCGGAACTGCTTGGCCCGTGGCGCAAACGATGGACACATCGGGATCCCCGCTGGTCAACGCAAGGTTGATGGTGGTGGATGG
>JAFEAI010000017.1 GCA_018266475.1 Bacteroidota bacterium | reverse complement strand
TGTGAGGTGGTATCGGGCTTGTACCACCGGCAATCCACGGACAGGTTTTCCGAAACGGTATTGATGGTTCCGCATCCGGTGGCGGTGTGGCCTTCGGCATCCATCACGGTGATGCAGCCCCCGCCGACACCGGACTCATTGCGGAGCACCGTGTACGGTGCCACGCCGCCCACCACGTGCCAGTTGAAGTTTCCCTTCGCCTTTACCTCGGTGCGAAGGATGATCCCGGTTTGGCCGGCCCCCGTGGCCTCGCCGCACACATAGTTCACCACCATCCGGTCGGTGGTGCGCACCACCACGTGGAAATTGTCGGGTCCCGATGCCGCAGCGGACAGGCTCCCTAAAAGCAACGGGTAGATCAGCGTGCGCATGGCTTTTTGGTTTTGAATGAGTGAAGGTAAAGCAATTTTCCGCACTTGGCAAAATGCACAATAATCGGGCCATGCGAAGCGAATCCGGCAGATCTTCCCACGACTATGGGCCTGGCGCGGTGCCTCCTCTTTATCCGTGTCCATCCGTGTTCATCCGTGTCCATCCGTGTGGATCCGTGGTTCAAGCCGGCAACTGCATGCGCCGCCAGGCACTGGGATAAGGCATGATAGCCGGGAAGATCGGCCGGGCAGGGGCGCTTGCGGCACGCATCGGGGAGGTGCCGGCACCGCGCGATCAAGCGTCCTGGCGCTGCCAGTTGCGCTCGATCACTTCCAGCAGTTCTTCGTGGATGGCACTGTTGCTGGCCACGATCTCCTCGTCGAACACGGGGTCCTTGGAGGGGTGGAAGCCGCTGACGCGGCCACCGGCCTCGCGCACCAGGATCACGCCTGCGGCCACGTCCCAGCTGTTGAGGCCGTATTCGTAGAACGCCTCGAAGCGGCCGCAGGCCACGTAGGCCAGGTCGGCGGCGGCGCTGCCCAAGCGGCGGATGCCGCGCGTGCGGTGCATCAGCTCGCGGAGCAGGTCCATGTATTCGGCCTCGAATCCGAAATCGTCGTAGGGGAATCCCGTGGCCAGCAGGCTTTCCTGCAGCTGGGCGCGGGCGGAAACGGTGATGGGCCTGCCATTGAGCGTGGCACCGCCGCCCAGCCATGCGGCAAAGCATTCGTCGTGGTTCACCTCCAGCACCACGCCGAGCTGGATCTCGCCGTCCTTTACCAACGCCACGCTGGTGCAGTAGCAGGGCACGCCATGCACGAAGTTGGTGGTGCCGTCCAGCGGGTCGATCACCCAGTTGAGGCCCTCGGCGCGCTCACCGGTGCCTTCCTCGGCAATAAAACCGGCCTCGGGCAGCAGGTCCTTCAGCCCGGCCACGAAGCGTTCCTCGGCTTCCTTGTCCACATAGCTTACCAGGTTGTTCAGCCCCTTGTTCTCCACGCGGTCCTCGGTGAAGCGCCGGCTTTCCGTGCGGATGAAGGCGGCCACTTCCTTGCTGAGCAGGGCTACTTGTTCAGTGAGTTCTTTCAGTTCCATTTGAAGGATGTTTGCGCAGCCACAGCAGGCTGCCGGTACCGGCCAGCACGAGCGCCAGGCTGATCACTTCGGCCTGGGTCCAGTTGCCGATGAAGGGTTCATTTACGCGGATCTTTTCAATGAGGAAGCGCTCCACGCCGTTCATGATCAAGTAGATGGCGAAGAGCACGCCGGGCGTGGCGATGCGCTTGCGCAGGGCCCACAGGGCTGCGAAGAGCAGCAGGCACAGGATGGCTTCGTACAGCGGGGTGGGGAACACGCCGGGCACCAGGTGGGTGCAGTAGCCCTGGAAGCAGGTGCCGTCGGTGATGGGCACGCCACTGTACCCGCCGCGGTGGGGGCCCAGCACGGCGTTCACGTTGTTGGGGTAGTCGTAGCTCCACAGCCATTGCGGGATCCAGCCGGGCTTGGGGGCGGTGTTCGCAATGCCCCAGTCGCCATCGCCGGCCACTTGGCAGCCTAAGCGCCCGATGCCGTAGGCCAGCATCAGGCCGGGGGCGGCGGCGTCCATGCTGGGGAGCACGGCCATGCCATGCTTGCGGAAGAAGCGCACCACCATGATGCCGGCCACGATGAGCCCGCCGTACATGGTGAGGCCGGAGACCAGGTCCTGCACGTTGCCCGTGGCCAGCAGGTCCAGGAAGTCGCGCGGGCTTTCCAGCCAGTGGAACACCTTGGCGCCGATGAACCCCCAAACCGCTGCGGTGAGCGTGATGTTGCCGGCCTGCTGGTCGGGGTGTATGGTCACCGTTTTTTCCACGGGTTCCTTCAGGCGGTGCTTTTCCTTTTCGCGCCACAGCAGCCACGCCAGCACCGCGCCCACGGCCACGCCGCCGATGAGGTTGCCCTTGCCGCTGAGCAGGAAGGCGGGCGGGTTGGCCGTGGCCTCGGCCATGTGCAGCAGCAGGTACAGCCCTTTCCAGCCCAAGAGGAAGCCCACTAGGCCCTGCATCACCAGCTCGCCGGGCTTGGCACCTTCGCCGGTGACCACCTTCCGGGTGGAAGGCAGGATCGATCCGAGGTGTTCCTTTCGCTTGAGCTCCCGCGCCAGCGTAAGGAAGGCGGCGATGAAAGCCAAGGCGACGAAGAAGCCGAAGCTGTTGAGGAACTTCAGCACGGGCCAATCCAGGCCGGTGAGGTCGAGCAGGGCGTGGTAGAGGGTGGGGTACATGGTGGGCGGATCGCCGGTGGTTAGTTGGCGCAGCGCCGAAGGGCTTCGCTGCCCATGGGGTTGGTGGTGCCCGCGATGTGGCCATCCGCACCGGTGCGGCCGAGCGTTACGGGAATGATGGTGTTGGCCAGGCCGGCATCATACGGCATGGCCACGCGCAGGTAATTGTCCGTATAGCCGAAGAGCTGGGCAGCATGGCCTGGGTCTTCCGCTTCGCCATATTCAAACAGCACCGGGCGTACGCTGCCCTGGTGGCTTATGTGGAAGTTGTGCTGCAATTTGGCGCTCAGCGAACGCAGTTGCCGGGTCCTTTCGCGCCGCAGCTCCATGGGCACCGCTTCGTCCATCCGGAGGGCGGTGGTGTTGGCCCGCTCGCTGTAGGTGAACACGTGCAGGTAATCCACCTCTACGGCCCGAAGGAAGGCATGGGTCTTCATGAACTCTTCATCGGTCTCGCCCGGGGTGCCGGTGATGACGTCCGCGCCGATGCAGGCATGGGGCATGGCGCGCTTGATGTGCGTCACGCGGTCGGCGTACAGGGCGGTGTCGTAGCGGCGGCGCATGCGTTTCAGAATGGTGTCGCTGCCGCTCTGCAGGGGCATGTGCAGGTGGGGCATGAAGCGCCTGCTGGCGGCCACGAAGTCGATCACCCCATCGCTGCACAAGTTGGGCTCGATGCTGCTGATGCGGAACCGTTCGATGCCCTCTACGCGGTCCAGGGCCTCCACCAGTTGGAGGAAGGATTCGGCATGTTCGCGCCCGAAATCGCCGGTGTTCACGCCGGTGAGCACCACCTCCTTCACCCCGGTGGCGGCGATGGCGCGCACCTGTTGCGTGGTTTCGGCCACGGTGCCGCTGCGGCTGCGGCCCCGGGCCAAGGGAATGGTGCAGAAGGAGCAGAAATAATCGCATCCGTCCTGCACTTTCAGGAAGGTGCGCGTGCGCCTGCCGGCCGGGTTGCCCGCAGCCGCCTGCCCGCTGGTGTTGAAGGAGGGGATAAACCGCCTTACCTCCTTGATGGGCCCGGCAACCACTTGCCCATGGCTTTCCTTGCGCCCCTCCATCCGTTCAAGGTGCCCGGCAAGGTTGAATTTTTCGTTGGCGCCCAGCACCAGGTCCACGCCGGGTATGGCTGCGATCTCCTCCGGCTTCAATTGGGCATAGCAGCCGATCACGGCGATGAACGCTTCGGGATTGATCCCCCGGAACCGGCGCACGATGCGGCGGCATTCCCGATCGGCGTTTTCCGTAACGCTGCACGTGTTCAGCACGAACACGTCCGGCCGTTCCTCCTCCCGCACCCGCGCGTAGCCGGCATCCTCCAGGGCGCGGGCAAGGGTGCTGGTCTCCGCAAAGTTCAGCTTGCAGCCCAAGGTGTGGAAGGCGGCTTTGCGCGGGGTGCTCATGCGGTCGGGTGCGCCGAAGGCCGTACGCTGGTTGGCCAGTCCGTTGCCGATCGGGCCGCGAAGGTACGCCCACGGCCATGTGCGGGCTGGAGGGCCAATGCGGCACGTGCTGCGGGGCGGCCCATGTACGCCCGGCAAACGCCAATGGTGCTTCCGTGGGGAGCACCGGGCCAGGCCGAAATCCGGGGACATAGGGCTTGCAGATTGATCGGCACAGGGATTGCCATGCAGGGCTTCCAAGGGATTTTCAGCATCCAGTGATCCCCGTAAAATATCCCTCCGGTGGCAACCCCGTGACCGTTCATACGTCTACATGTTCCAGCAACCGCCGAAGATGGCCCGCACGCTCCTTCTGAACCGCAACGAACTCATTTTTCTGGGAGGGCTGCTGGCCGGTGCTGCTGCGTTGGTGCTGCTGGCCATGGCGTATGTGCCTTGGTAAGGCAGGCACGCTTGGTGTACAGCCCGTTCACGAGGTGGTTCCGCGCAGCATGCGGCGGGAGAACCGGAAACACATTGCGGCAACGTGCTAGCGTGCGATTATGAAGGGCGCAGCTCGCACCTTTCGACCCGTTCACAACTCCGACAACCACCCATGTATCGGACCTTATTTCGTTCTCCTCAGCAGGTGGTCAAGTGGTTAGGGTGGCCATTTGCGCTTAATCTGTGCCCGTACCTTTGGAGCCATGCGGCCATTCTCCCTTTTGTGCGTGCTTATTCCCGCCGTGGCCTGGTGCCAGGCACCGGCAAATGGGCTGCTGTGGCGCATTTCAGGCCATGGGCTTCAGCATCCCAGCTACGTGGTGGGCACCATGCACAGCCGCGATGCGCGGGCCTATGGCCAGGCGCCCCGGCTGCTGCAGCTGGTGCAGGGGCTGGATGCCGTGGCCGGGGAGCTGGACCTAACGGCAGGGCCGGCCACCTCCCGGTTTTCCATGGAGTCCGTCATGCTGCCCGAAGGCCAACGGCTTTCGGACCTCTATCCGAAGAAGAAGTACGACCGTGTGCAAAAGGCCCTGCAAGCGGGCATGGGCCCCATGGCACTGATCGCGGACCGGATGAAGCCCTTTTTCCTGATGGCCTTCCTGGCGAACAGCACCATGCAGGCCGACAGCGCCATGGTGCTGGACCAGTACCTGCAAGTGAAAGCCAAGGCGATGGGCAAGGAAGTGGCCGGCCTTGAAACCGCGGAGGAGCAATTGGCCGCAGTGGACGGCCTGCCCTTGCAGGACCAGGCGGACATGCTATACGATGCCGTGCGCAACAAGGACGGCAAGCGGCAAATGGACCGCTTGCTGGATGCGTATGCGGCGGGCGACCTGGGCCGCCTTGCGAAATTGGCGGCCAAGGGCGGCATGTCCGACCTGATGGGGGAGAAGCTGCTGCTGGAGCGCAATGGCGTGATGGCCCACCGGGCGGACAGCCTGATGCAGGGGGGGCGCACATTTCTGTTTGCCGTAGGCGCCGCGCATCTCAGTGGATCGCAAGGCGTGCTGGCCCAGTTGCGGGAGCAGGGCTATGGCGTGGAGGCCGTGGAGCCGGAGCCAGGGAGCCGAACGCGGCCGCGTTGAGGGCAGCGGACCGGTTCAACGTGTTTTCAGGCCGAGCGAGCAGGTGATGGCGCGGTGGTCGCTCAGTTCATCGGGCAGGGTGCGGAAGGCCCACGATGCGAACTGCGGCCCGTGCATGATCTGGTCGATGCGGAAGCTGGGCGCATCGCCGATGTAGGTGCTTCCGAAGCCGCGCCCGCTTTCCACAAAGGCATCGGTGAGGCCCGCGCGCAGCAGCTCGTGGTAGCTGTAGCTCATGGGCGTGTCGTTCAGGTCGCCGCAATAGACCACCGGCCATGGGCTGGTCCGCATGTGCGCGATGATCGCGGCCACTTCCGTGGACCGCCGCAGGAAGGCGTTCTTCATGCGGCGCAGGATGCGCGTGCCCGCCGTGGTGATGGAGTCCCTGCCCGCCCCGGTCTCCAGGCTGCGGATGAACTGGTAGTCGTTGTCGCCGAAGCGCAGGCTGGCCAGGTGCGCGGTGTACACCCGGATGGTGTCCCCGCCCACGGCGATGTCCGCCCACAGGCACAGGTTGTTCAGTTCGTCGGGGAAGTGCAGGGTGCCCTGTGCCACGATGGGCCGGGTGCTGAAGATGGCGATGCCCATGGAGTGGTCGCCGCGGGTGTGGGCGGTGTAGGCTTCCGCCACCTGGGTGTAGCGGTAGCTGCTGAGCAGGGTGTCCCGCACCATCAGCGGGTTGTTCTTGCCCACGTTCAGGAATTCCTGCATGCACAGGATGTCGGGGTCCTCCACGCGGATCAGTTCCATCATTTCATCCCGCGTCTGCTGGTTGTGCGTCCAGTTGTAGAGGTCGAACAGGCGCACGTTCCAGCTCATCAGGGTGAACGGGGTGCGGATGCCTTGGGGCTGGCTGCTGCTGCCGAAGAGCTGCACATACTGCCCCAGGAAGCTCCACCCCAAGAGGATGGTGAGCAGGGAAGGCCAGATCCGTTTGCGCCGGAAGAACGCCCACCAGGCGATGCAGGCCGCATTGGCCCACAGCAGCCATGGATAGGCGGTGCCGAAGAAGGCCAAGGGCCAGAAGCGGGCCGGGTCGATGCGCGTGCTGAGGTAGGCGAGCAGCAGCGCGGCCACCAGCAGGGCGTTGGCCCACCAGATGGGGCGGTGCCAGCGCAGCAGGCGCGACCGTGGGGGAGGTGCGGAGGGTTCAGTGCCCATTGCCGCTGCGGAAGAGGAAGTCGCGTTCGTCCTTGGTGAGGCTGTCGTAGCCGCTGCGCGAGATCTTGTCCAGGATGGCGTCGATGCGTTCCTGCTGGCGGTGCTTGGCCATGTTGAACTCGGCGTCAGTGGGCTTTCCGTCGCGGCGGTGCGGGCTTTTTTCCACGCGCATGCGCGGGCCTTTCTTCCGGACGAAGAACAAGCGGATGCGCTCCAGGCGGTCCACGAAGGCGCCGGACCAGTCGTGGCCATTGGCCAATTGCCGCGCGGCAAGGAAGCCGTAGAGTGCACCGCCCAAGTGCGCCAGGTGGCCGCCGGTATTGCTGCCGCTGCGGATGGCGATCAGGTCCAGCACCAGCACGGCGAGGGCCACGTATTTCAACCGCACCGGGCCGATCAGGAACAGGTTCACCAGCATGTCCGGCCGGTAGGTGGCGATGCCGATGAGCACGCTCATCACCGCTGCGGAGGCGCCCAGGATGGGCCCGCTGCTGCCCAGGTCCAGGTGGGCGGGCATCAACGAGCCAAGGGCATAGAAGGCAAAGCCGGCCAGGCCGCCCAGCAGGTAGTTGCCCAGCAGGCGCTTGTCGCCCAGAATGTTCTGGAAGAGCTGCGCACTGAACCAGAACATCACCATGTTCCAGAAGAGGTGCATGGGCGCCTGGTGGGTGAACATGTAGGTAATGGGCGTCCATGGCTTCAGCAGCAGCTGGGCCGGGTTGCTGGTGCCCATGAGCTGGTTGAGCAGCAAGGTGCCCAGGCCGCGCATGTTGAGGATCCACCCGGCCAGCTCCACCGCCCAAATGAGCAGGAAGACGCCGATGTTGATGATCAGCAGGCGCTTGACCATGCCGCCGGTGCGCCAGTGCTGCTTGATGTCGTCCGCGATGGACATGGAGGAGAGGTTGGGGTTGATGGCTGAACGCTGAAAGGTAGGGTTGGGGCGGCGGATGGCCGGTGGCGGCTTCCCGGCACCGCCCGCAGGCGTGCTACAACACCCCTTTGCGCCTCCAGTGCCTGATCAGGAAGAAGCCGAAGATCAATCCGCCGAGGTGGGCGTAGTGGGCCACATTGTCGCCGGCGCGCTGGCTCACCCCGGAGAACAGTTCCCACAGGCCGTAGAGGGCCACGAAGTATTTCGCCTTGATGGGGATGGGCAGGAAGAGCAGCATGAGCTCCACATTGGGGAAGAGCATGCCGAAGGCGATGAGGACGCCGAAGATGGCGCCGCTGGCGCCGATCATCACGCCGGCATAGTTCCAGAACAGGGCCTTCACCTGCTCGCCGCTTCCGGGGTGCTGGTCGATAAGGATGTTCATCATCCGGTTGGCCTCGTCGGGCGACCGGTGGCTTTCCAGCACGATCTGCTTCACTTCGGCGGTGGTGACGCCCGTGGCCTCCAGCTCGGCCACCTGGGTGCGTGTTTCGGCAAAGCTGACGCTCATTTGGAGGGCCGCGGCGCCCAAGCCGCAGAGCAGGTAGTAGTTCAGGAAGCGCTTGGGGCCCATCACGTGCTCTATGGGGCCGCCGAAGATGAAGAGCGCGAACATGTTGGAGGCGATGTGCCAATACCAGCCGGGGCCGCTGCTGGGGCCTGCGTGCATGAACATGTGGGTGAGCACCTGCCAGGGCTTGAAATCCGGCGAGCCGATCTCATGCAGCCCCAGCCAGTTGTCCAGGATGCTGCGGCCCAGCTCATCGGTGCCCATGGCGATCTTCAGCAGCAGCATGAGGCCGTTGATGATGAGCAGGTTTTTTACCACCAGGGGCAGCCGTGAAGCGGGATTGGCGTAGTCGTTCATCTAGTGTCCGAAGCGTTCGTCGAGCTCCTTGGGCCCGTAGGTGATCAGGATGGGGCGCCCGCCCGGGGTGAAGTAGGGCATCCGGCAGCCGAAGAGGCGGTCGATGAGGTCGTGCATTTCAGCCGTGCCAAGGGCTTTGGGCGGCTTGGTGGCGGCGCTGCGCGCCATGCTGCGCGCCAAGGTGGCATGGCGTTCGGTCTTCAGCGCGCCGCCCTGGTGGTGGGTCTGCTCCAGCAGGTGGGCCAGCAGCTCGGAGGGGTCTTCGGAATCGCTCTCCACGGGCATGCCGTTCACCACCACGGTGCGGCCGCTCAAGGGGGTCAACTGGAAGCCGAGGGCATGCAATTCCGGCAGGATGGAGTTCAACAGCACGTGGTCCGGCGCGTTCAGTTCGATGGTTACGGGAAAGAGCAGCGCCTGGCTGGCACTGCCGCCCTGTTCCATGGCGTGCAAGGCCTGCTCGTAGCGGATGCGTTCCAGCGCGCGCTGCTGGTCCACCACCACAAAGCCGCTTTTTACCTGCGCGAGGATGTAGCGCCCCAGCAGTTGGAACACGGGACGGTTGCCGGTGCCTTCCAGGTCGGGTGAGCGTTCGCCCTTGCCCTTGGCGGGCATTCCGGTTTCCGGCAGCACTGCTGGATCCGGCACGTTGCGCTGGCCCATGGCCTCGTTGCCGAGGTCGAACAGCTGTTGCCAGCCCGTGGCGGACGGCTTTGCGGGCAGGTCCTGCGGCCGCCAGCGGCCGCTGCCGATCGGCGGCTCCACCGGCACCGGATTGGTGGCGGACTGGCCGATGAGCAGGGCCGGCTCGGGCTCGAAATCCAGGCTGGGCGTGATGTTGAAGCGGCCCAGGGCGCGGCGCACCGCCGCATGCACAATGGCGTACACCGCGCGATCGTCGCGGAACTTGATCTCCGTTTTTGTCGGGTGGATGTTGATGTCGATCCACGCGGGATCAAGCTCCAGGAAGAGGAACCAGCCGGGATAGTTCTCCTTGGCCACCAGTTCATCAAAGGCCTTGCGCACGGCATGCTCCAGGTAGGGGCTGCGGATAAAGCGGCGGTTGACGAAGAAGTACTGTTCGCCCCGGCTGCGCTTGGCGAACTCGGGCTTGAGGATGAACCCCTCCACGCGGATGAACTCGGTGGATTCCTCCACGGGCACCAGCCGCTCGTCGTACTTGCGGCCCAGGATGTGTACGATGCGCTGGCGTTCGTTGCCCGGCTCCAGGTGGAAGACTTCCTGTTCGTTGCTCACCAGGCGGAAGCGGATGCCGGGGTGGGCCAATGCCACGCGCTGGAATTCCTCCAGCACGTGCTTCATCTCCACGGCATCGCTCTTGAGGAACTGCCGCCGGGCGGGCACATTGTAGAACAGGCTGCGCACCAGCAGGGTGGATCCCACAGGGCAGGCCACGGCCTCCTGCGCCATCACGCGGCTGCCCTCGATGAGGATGCGCGTGCCCAGGTCGTGGCCGTGTTGGCGGGTGCGCAGCTCCACCTGGGCAATGGCGGCGATGCTGGCCAGCGCTTCGCCCCGGAAACCGTTGGTGCGCACGGTCTGGAGGTCTTCCGCCGTGCGGATCTTGCTGGTGGCGTGGCGCTCGAAGCAGCTGCGCGCATCGGTGGTGCCCATGCCCTGCCCGTCATCGGTTACCTGCACCAGCGTGCGCCCCGCATCCTTCACCACCAGGGTGATCTGCATGGCGCCGGCGTCCACGCTGTTTTCCAGCAGCTCCTTCACCACGCTGGCGGGCCGCTGCACCACTTCACCTGCGGCGATCTGGTTGGCCACATGGTCGGGAAGGAGGCGGATGATGTCGCTCATGCACAACTGCCGGCGCACTGGCCGTGCTGCAAAGATGCGGGCCAGCGGGGAACGGTGGACGGGATCACTCCAGCCCCAGGTGCAATTTCAGGTGCCGCCCCAGCAGCTGGCCCATGCTTTGGCAGGCGCCCAGCGCGGCCACGCCGTGGAACCCGGCCAGCTCGGCGGCCAGCTGGTGTACGTGGGCTTGCGTGCTGATCTTGTCCGTTGCCATTACCTCCAGCAGTTCCTCAATGCGGGCCTGGGAAAGGCGGTAGCGCTTGCGCAACAAGGCGAGCTCCTCGTTGCTGTACTGCCGGGCGCTGTCGTTGTCGATGTGCTTGCGGGCAAATTGCACGTAGGGGAGATTTTCCTTGTAGAACTGCGGCAGGTAGATGCGGTGGCGGCCTTCATGGCTTTGCTGGTCGAAGTCGATGCTGCGCAGGCGGTATTGCACCTGGTCGAAGTCCTGGATGACGTCCACCACGAAGTTGTAGGCGCGCATGTCGCCCAGCAGCCGGGCGAAGCAGCGCTCATTGAACTTCACGAACTCCTTGCTCAGCCGCACGGGGTTGAGGTGGCCCCCGTACCGGGCGGGTTCGCGGATGAAGTCGTCGCCGGGCACCCCGATGATGTGCTCTTCCACCAGCGTGGCGCCGTCCACCAGGTAGTTGATGCGGTTGGGGCTGAGCATGTGCTCCAGCTCCAGGCCGTATACGCGGCTGGCATCGGCCTGCTTGATGTAGTAGTAGTCGTGGTTGTCGTTGAGCTGATTGAGGATCTTGATCCGGAAGGGCTGGCTGTTGCCGAAGGCGCAGAAGTCGATGCTTGCCACGCGGAGGTGATCCACCATCCGCCCGTCGGCCACGATCAGCTGGTACAGATGCACCAGGCGTTCGTGCAGGTCTTCCATTTCCGCCGGGCGCGGCATTACGGTGGTCCAAAGCGTTTCACGGCCCTGTGCATCGTGCTGGGCCATCAGGCCGTCATGCCGCAGCAGGTCGTGGTAAGCTACCGGCAGCCGCTGGCCGCGGTCGATCGACCGCAGGAATTCCGAAAGCCGCGCGCCGATGGGGTAGGCCGGCTTCTTGTGGCGGATCTCGTTGGGTGCGTGCATCCCGCAAAGAAGGGGAATAATGCACAATGCGTGAAGGCGCGGTCGGCGAAGGAGCGCGGGCGGAGGCCCGGTGCATTGTCAACCACGGTGGCACTCGGCTGGACGCGGATGTGCCCCCCGCGTTGGCGCAGGCATGCCGGCACCAGCCCGCATGGGTTGAAGCGGCCTATGCCCGCAAAAGCAGAACAGGCCGCACTTGCTGCGGCCTGTTCCGGGTTGCACGGTTGACGGTGATGCGGCCTCGGGTCACTGCTTTGCAAAGCGGACCTGCTGCCGGGCCATGCCGTTGCGCAGCACCAGCAGGTAGTTTCCGCCGGCCAGCCCGCGCACGTCAAGCTGCATCAGGTTGCCCGTGCTGCCCAGCAGCCCGGAGCGCAGGATGCGCCCTTGCATATCCATCACTTGCCATTGGCTGCCGGGCGCGGCGTTGGCCAGCATCAGCTCGTCACTGCACGGGTTCGGCCAGGCCTGCACCAGGGTGCCTGCTTGCTCATCCACGCCCACGTTGGTCTGCTTGTAGAACGTTACCGAGCTGCCGTCCTTGATCATTACCGGGTACACCGGGTTGAGGTTCCACAGTACCGTGTCGCCACCGGTGCTCGTGAGCTTGGCCAGGTTGGGGAAGGTGCCCATGCTCGTGGTGAGCGTGCCGTGGCCGGAGTAGGTCCAGGTAAGCGTGTTGGATCCGTTGGTGTTCACATAGGTGTCCGTGTAGCTGTCCCCGTAGTTCATCGGGAAGGCCACCACCTTCAGTGGATCGCTGTACGCCACGGCGGTGGTGGGCACGTTGCGCGCCACCAGCTCGATGCCGGTGCTGGACACCCGGAGGTACTGGTAGACATTGGCCAAGGCGCCGGCATCCTGGTGCCACACCCAGTTGGCATTCGGATAAGTGGCCGCATACGGGGTGCC
>JAFEAI010000179.1 GCA_018266475.1 Bacteroidota bacterium | reverse complement strand
TCCAGGCAAACATCGGCGATGCCTGCGATGACGGCAACGCGCACACGGTGAACGACGTGATCACCGCCAACTGCGAGTGCGTGGGCACGGTGGTCTATGATTGCCCCGGTCTCCAGGCGAACATCGGCGATGCCTGCGACGACGGGAACCCCAATACGGACAACGACGTGGTAACTGCGGCATGCGTGTGTGAAGGGGAAATTCACATCGGTGTTGGTTCCGTGGAGGGGGGAAGCGGGATCTCACTTGCACTGTATCCCAATCCCAGCCGTACCGGCCTCGTTACGCTGCACATGGAGGGCCTTGGCACCGGCCAGGGCACAGTGGAGATCACGGTCCTGGATGCTGCTGGCAGGAAGGTCTATCAGCAACAGGCTACTGCAGTGCATGGCGTGCTGCACCATGGCCTGGAACTCGCAGGCCATATATCCCAGGGGCTTTACGTAGTGGAAGTGATCGCAGGCCATCAGCGGTTCATGGAACGATTGGTGCTGCAGTGATCTTCTTGGCATGGCACGCAGGGATCCCGTGTGAAAACGCGGGATCTTTGCATTTTGCACCGGGGAGAGGCGGTGGCGGCCATGGCCCGGTTAATTTTGGAACGGAACAAACCAGTACGCGGCCACGGCACATTTGGGCTGTGGGCGCATGAAATTCATGCGATGGGAATGAACGGAACGACGCACGCTTTCGCGCCTATGCGGATCGCCCGATGCGTTAAGCTATGGGCAGCCTTGGCCTTTGCCATGACGGGAGCGGGGGCGCATGCGCAAACGGACATCATCCCCTCATCCGTGGACATACGGCTTGTGCCTGGTTCGGCGGGTGACCTGATGAACATCCAGATCAAGGCCCATAGTTCAACATCCTTTGGCGGGATCTTTAGCGCGCTTACGGTAACCGTCCGCTACAGTGCTTCCTCGGGGGCCTCCCTCGGGCCGGCCACCAGTTTTTGCAATGCCTGGAGCTCATTTCCGGCATCCCCCGTGGTGACGAACAATGGCACGGCCTATCGTACGTACAACGGGTTCGGCCTTACCCGGTTGGACCAGCTTCCGGGTGACGGGGGATGCGGTACCTCGCTTGCGCCCGAAACGTGGTTCACTGTGGCCACGGTCCAAGTGGTCGGCGGAGCGTGTACGGCTTTTACGCTGGGGAATGACGCCTACACGCAGCAGAGCAATCGGAACTACTATATCTCCATGGGCGGGTGGGATGTTACCGGAGTTGTTTCCGGCGGCCCCGTGAGCGCCGGAAACTGCGTGGCGGACTGCCTTGGTGTGCTTGGCGGAACGGCATTGCCAGGCACCCCCTGTGATGACGGCAATCCGAACACCACGAATGACACTTGGAGCTCGAATTGCGTGTGCGTCGGTACTCCGGGCTGCACTCCGCCGGCCATTTCGGGCACCACAAGCAACTCCCCGATCTGTTCGGGTGCCGCACTGAGCTTGGGTGTAACGGCAAGCGGAACCGCCCCGCTGACATACGCATGGACAGGCACAGGAACTTTTAATCCAAATCCATCCTCGGCATCGGTGTCGGTCTCAGGAGCTGCATCCGGAACGTATCAGGTATCCGTTAGCAATGCCTGCGGTAATGTGTCAGCCAATGTCTCCGTACAGGTCAATGCGGCGCCCTCGGCCACCATCAGCTACGCGGGAAGTCCGTACTGCACCGGCGGCGGCACGGCGAGCGTGACGCGCACGGGCACGGCGGGAGGCACGTACACGGCGGCTCCGGCGGGCCTGTCGATCAACGCCAGCACGGGCGCGATCAACTTAGGTAGCAGCACTGCGGGCAGCTACACGGTGACCTACGCGATCGCGGCCTCGGGCGGCTGCGCGGCCTTCAGCACCACGGCCAGCGTGGCGGTGGGCACGGCGCCCTCAGCCACCATCAGCTACGCGGGCAGCCCGTACTGCAACAGCGGCACAGCGAACGTGACGCGCACGGGCACGGCAGGCGGCACGTA
>JAFEAI010000178.1 GCA_018266475.1 Bacteroidota bacterium | reverse complement strand
TACAGGCCCAGCCCGCCGCCCTGTGCGGCCTCGGCAATGCCCACGTTGGCGCCGTTGATGTTCACGTCGTCGATGAAGAGGTCGTTGGAGTAGCGCCCCGAGGTGAACTCGAACTTCAGCCGCACATGTTCGTTGGCATACAGGCTGGGCAGGTTGATGGAGGCCTGGCGCCATTCATTGGCTACAGGCACGTACCCCGCCGAGCGCACCCCGGCGGTGATCAGCTGCGAGCCGGTGAGCTGCAGGCGTTGCATCCAGGTTTTTCCGCAGTTCGTGGAGGCGTAGACGGTCAGCTTCTCGGTGATGTCCTCGGGCACGCCCGTTTGGGTACTGTAGGCGTACCAAAAGGAGAGGTTGATGCCGTTGAGGAAGGGCATGGCGATGCTGGGCGTCACCAGGTTGTCGATGTCGTGGAAGTTGTTCGGCTGGAACATGTCCTGGATCAGCGTGTAGGATTGCGAGGCGTTCAGGATGGCGCATCCGGGCGCATCATGGCCTGCCGCATTGGTCCAGTGCCAGTAGCTCTGGTTGTTCTCATAGTTCTGCACGGCCCAGCGGTTGAAGCCGTCCTGGTTGTTGAAGGGTTCCTGCAGCGGGTTGCCGGCCTCGGAGTAGTTGGCGCCGATGTACACGGCGTTCCATTTGGTCATCGTGTTGGAGCCGGCGGAATTGGATGCCGTGAGCGATACGCTGTGGGGCCCCGGGGTGCTGAAGTTCACCGTGGGGTTCTCCAAGTTGGAGGTGGCCGGTGTGCCGCCGTCGAAGGTCCAGGCCCAGCCAGTGGCGGTGGCTCGCTTCACATTGGCCTTGAACTGCACGGAGGTGCCCGGGCACACAAAGGGGTCCGTGGTGTAGAAGTCGGCTTCCGGCGCGCAGGTTGCCTCGTTCCCGTTGGTGCCGGTGTACGCGTGGTTGGCATCGGTCCACAGGTTGTTCCGCTGGCTCACGGGGCTGTTGAGGGTGGCGCGCATGCGGTCGCGCTGGCCGTTGGTGAACATGTAGGTGCAGGAGGAGTAGTCCATGTAGTTCTGCGCGTTGTCCACGGCGCCAAACGCACCGGTGAGGGTCACCGAGTCGATGAAGAAATCGCCGTCCTCGTCTTCGGCGTTCCAAGCGTAGAAGCGGAACGTGACGGCCTGGCGGATGTGCGTGTAGGTGCCATTGGCGCCGATGGCGAGGTCGGGCACGGCCACGCTCACGGCGGCGGCGGTGCTGGTGTCCTGTACGAAGAAGAACACGTTCTGTGGCTGCACGTTGGCCTCGGGGTCCGCAGAGGATGCGGCCAGGTTGGCGCCGTAGCCGCCAATGCTGGCACGCACGGCAAAGGTGCGCGGCCCGGTGGCGGAGCGGCCCGCCCGGAAGGTGATCCCGGTGAGGGACATGGCGCGGCCGAAGGCGGGCTGCACGGTCACTTCATAGTACTTCCCCGGGGTGAAGGTTCCGTCCAACTGGCTGTACAGGCTGTCGCCGGCATGGGCGCCGGTGCCCCATTGGGTGAAGATGAACTGGCCCGTGCCGGCCGGGTTGCTGGAAACGCCGTGTGCGGTGAAGGGGCTGTACGTCAGCCCGGGCAGTGTATCCTGGTAGCCGCCGGTGGGCGGGGGCGTGGGGTCGGTGGTGCCGGAGGTGGGGGTCACTTGGCTGAACAGATAGGTTCCGGACATGGGCCAGTTGTTGCAGGTGTGGTCGTTCACGTCGCAGGTGCTGAAGTGGCCCTTGGTGATCGGGGTGTCCGCCACGCCATCATCGCCGCAGGCCTCGCCCGGTTGGTTGTTGCTGCCCCACACGTGCTCCAGGTTGAGGTAGTGCCCGATCTCATGGCTCAAGGTGGTACTGGTGGGATTCACTTCCGAGGCGAGCATGATCACCCCGTCGCGCAGGGCGCCCATGGGGTCTTGCACATAGGGGGGCAGCTGGGAGTAGGCCAAGGTAATTTGCCCGGGGGTGTTCTGCTCCAGGGCGCGGATCACCCATACGTTCAGGTAGTGCTCGCGGAACCAGGGGTTCAGCTTGCTGAAGTCCGCTGCCTGCGAGGAGCGCAGCGAGGTGATGCGGTCGATGCCGTTGGTGCAGTTGCCGTAGGGGTCCTTGGTGGCCAATTGGAACTGCACCTTCACGTCCGCAGCAATGGGCTTGAAGGGGTCCACAATGGCCGTGGTGTCGGCGTTCCGCTTCCTGAAGTCGTTGTTCAATTTCACCATTTGCGCCGCAATGGCCGCATCGCTCACGTTGTGGGCGTCGTTCGGCGCCGTGGGGTCGTACAGCACGTGGAACACGATGGGGATCACGTAAACCACGTCATCCGCGCCGTCGCGCAGGCCCTTCCTGGCCTTCAGGTATTCCTGAAGCCCATGCTGGTATTCCGCGTTCTGGCGCACCAGGTCCGGGTTCTGCGCGATCAGGCGCTGCTGCTGCAGGTCCGTGGCGCAGGGCTCCGCCTGCTGTGCTTGGGTATGGCCGAAAAGGCAGGTCGCGGAGGCGAGCAGGAAGGTCCGAAGAGTAGGCGTATGCTTCATCGAATGTGGCAACTGGTTGGCTTGGCGAAGCTAATCATTTGGTGCGGTTGGCGGCCTGCGGGCCGGGCCGGTGCCGGGGAACGTTGGTGTTCGGCACGGGTCGCCTGCCCTGCATGCACGGGCGGAAACCTGCGCCAGTGCCGTGCGTGCGGCTGTCATTCGGATGGCGGTCCCTCCCCGCGCCCGCAATTCAGACCTGTATATCCTGCGTGCAGAATGGCCTGGGCGGGGCGGCCTTCCAGGGGGGCGGCCAGCCAGGGCGCAGCCGATCACATGCCGGAAGTACCTTCGCGGCCCGAAAAGCCGGAACTAGAAACGGCGTGCGGAACAGGACATGGGATTGAAGTGCGGTATCGTGGGGCTGCCCAACGTGGGGAAGAGCACCTTGTTCAATTGCCTTAGCAGCGCCAAGGCGCAGGCGGCGAATTTTCCCTTTTGCACCATCGAGCCCAACACGGGCATCATCACCGTGCCGGACAAACGCCTGCAGGCCCTCGCCGCCATCGTGAACCCCCAGCGCATGGTGCCCACCACCGTGGAGATCGTGGACATCGCCGGCCTGGTGAAAGGCGCCAGCAAGGGCGAGGGCTTGGGCAACCAGTTCCTGGGAAACATCCGCGAGTGCGACGCCATCCTGCACGTGCTCCGCTGCTTCGACGACCCCAACGTGGTACACGTGGACGGCAGCGTGGACCCCGTGCGCGACAAGGAGGTCATCGATATTGAACTGCAGCTGAAGGACCTGGAGACCGTGGAGGCCCGCATCAAGAAAGTGGAGAAGCAGGCACAGATCGGGGAGAAGGAGGCCAAGCGCCGCTACGACCTGCTGGTGCGGTTCAAGGAAGTGCTGCTCAAGGGCCAAAGTGCGCGCGCGGCCGTAACCGGCAACGACGACCCCGCGCTCGTGAACGAGTTCCAACTGCTCACCACCAAGCCCGTGCTGTACGTGTGCAACGTGGAGGAGAAGAGCGCCACCACCGGCAATGCCCACGTGGAGGCCGTGCGCAAGGCCGTGGCGGGCGAAAATGCCGAAGTGATCTTCGTAACGGCGGCCATCGAGGCGGAGATCGCCACCATGGACACCGCCGAGGAGCGCGACATGTTCCTGCACGACCTGGGCCTGGAGGAGCCCGGGGTGAACAAACTGGTACACGCCGCCTACAAGCTGCTGAAGCTCTCCACCTACTTCACCGCCGGCGTGCAGGAAGTGCGCGCCTGGACCATCCACGACGGCATGACCGCGCCCCAGGCGGCGGGCGTGATCCACTCCGATTTCGAAAAGGGCTTCATCCGCGCGGAAGTGATCGGCTACGATGACTTCATCTCCTTGAAAGGGGAAGCGGGCGCCAAGGCCGCAGGCAAGCTGCGCGTGGAAGGCAAGGAATACGTGGTGAAGGACGGCGACGTGATGCACTTCCTCTTCAACGTGTGAGGCGGATGAACCTGCTGCGCCTATCGGCCCTGGTGTTCCTGCTGGCCAACGGCCTGTGGGCACGGGCGGCCGACCACCGCGACGACCGTGCCCGCACCGTGGTACACATGCTCGATTACGTCGGGGCCGACTACCCGGAGTTCGTGAAGGACGGCCAGGTGCTGGACAGTGCGGAATATGCCGAGCAGGTGGAATTCGCCAAACAGGTGGGCGAGCTGCTGGCGCAACTGCCCAAAGTGGACGGCGGGCCCGACCTGCTGGCCATGGCCACCAAGTTGCAGCAGCGCATCGGCGAACATGCCGACGGGGCCGAAGTGGCCGCGCTGGCCCGCGCCCTGCGCGGCGAAGTGATCGCCGGCTACGAGGTGGCCGTAGCCCCCAGGCAGGTGCCCGACCTTGCCCGCGGGGCCGCCCTTTATGCCGCGCACTGTGCCAGTTGCCACGGCGACCAAGGCTATGGCAATGGACCGCAGGCGGCCGGGCTGGAACCGGCGCCGCGCAATTTCCATGACACCGCCGCCATGGCCGTGCGCAGCCCGTTCGGCCTCTACAACACCATCACCCTCGGCGTGCCGGGCACCTCCATGCAGGGCTACGGCGGCCTCTCGGATGCGGAACGATGGGCGCTGGCCTTCCATGCCGCCGGCCTGCGCACCTCCGCAGCCCTGCAGCAGCGGGGCGCCACCCTTTGGCAACAGGGGGTGGGCAAGGGGGAGTTCGCCAACCTCACCGCGCTGGTGGGCACCACCCCCCTGGAGGCCGCACAGCGCATGGGGCCGGACGGCGAGGCCGTGTTCGCCTTCCTGGTGGCCCATCCCGAAGCATTGCAGGCCGGATCTTCCTCGCCCATCCAAATTGCCAAGGAACGCCTGCACGCGGCGCTGGCCGCCTACGGCAAGGGCGATAGGGAAGGCGCGCGCCGCTTAGCGATAGGTGCCTACTTGGAAGGATTTGAACTTGTGGAGGCCGCGCTGGACAACGTGGACGCGCCGCTGCGCAAGCGCACCGAGCGCGAAATGATGGCCTTGCGCTCGATGATCGCATCCGGCGTGCCCGCGGATTCCGTGGCCGCCCGCATCACCGGCATCGAACAGCTGCTGCAGCGCGCCGATGCCCAACTCTCCGGGCAGGGCCTCTCCCCGGCGGCCACCTTCTTCAGTTCGCTGCTCATCCTCTTCCGCGAAGGGCTGGAGGCCATCCTGGTGCTGGCGGCCATCGTGGCCTTCGTGGTGAAGACCGGCCGCCGCGACGCGCTGCCCTACATCCATGCCGGTTGGATCGGTGCCCTGCTGCTGGGCTTCCTCACCTGGCTTGTGGCGCGCTTCGTCATCGGCATCTCCGGCGCCGACCGCGAAATGACCGAGGGCGTTACCGCCCTGCTGGCGGCGCTGATGCTGCTGTACGTGGGCTGGTGGCTGCACAACAAGAGCAACGCAAAGGCCTGGCAGCGCTTTGTGAAGGACAAGGTGGGCGCAGCCCTGGGAAAGCGCACCCTGTGGGCCTTGGCCGGCATCTCCTTCCTGGCCATCTACAGGGAGCTCTTCGAGATCATCCTCTTCTATGAAACGCTCTTCAGCCAGGCCGGGCCCGGTTCGGGCCATGCCGTGGTGTGGGGCATCGTGGCGGCCTTGGTGCTGTTGGCCATCGTGGGCGGGGCCATCCTCAAGTTCAGCGTGCGCCTGCCCATCGGCCCCTTCTTCGCCGTCACCGGATGGCTCCTTGCGCTGATGGCCGTGGTGTTCACGGGCAATGGCGTGGCCGCCTTGCAGGAGGCGGGTGTCCTCCAGGCCACCTTCGTGCGCTTCATCACCGTGCCGGTGCTGGGCATCCACCCCACCGTGCAGGGGCTGCTGGCCCAGGGTGCCGTGCTCGCCCTGGTGGTATTGGCCGCCGTGGTGGCCCGCGCCCGCTGGCAACGCCCGGAAGCCGCCTGATCCACCCCGCCGCACCATTACCTTGCCGGCATCATGGCAGGGTCCCGGCCGCTAGTTTCCTTGGTGCTGCTTGCTTTCGCCATGCCGTGCATGGCACAGCGGCCCATGGACGTGCGCGTGCTCGATTCCGCTTCCGGGGCCCCGTTGCCCTACGCCAGCGTGGTTTCCGCAGGCCGCGCGCACGGCGGCGCCCTCATCGCCAACGAGGAAGGCGTGTTCCGGCTGCCGCCCGCCATGGCCGCCGATACCGTGGCGGTTTCCTACTTGGGGTACCGCACCGCCCGCTTTCCGGCGGCCGCATTGGCCGCGCTGCCGGTGGTGCGCTTGGAACCCTTGGCCACCGAGCTGCGCGCCGTGGAAGTAAGGGGCCGCTCCGATGCCCTGTACAACCTGCTGGTGCGCGCCGGCAAAAACATCCGGCGGATCGCCCCGTACGAGGCCAGGACCTACTTCGAGCTGCGGTCGCACAGCGAAGGGCTGCCCATGGAAGCGATCGAATGCTTCTACAACGGCCATTTCGCCGGGGGCAACATAGAAGGGCTGGACCTCAAGCAAGGCAGGATCGGCCTGCTGCCGCACCAGGGCCGCTACGTCTCCAACCTGAACACCAGCAGGGCCTTCATGCTGCTGCACCCGGCGGAGCGCAACAGTGCCTTTCCCGCCAGCCCGCTGCAATACACCTCCGCCGCAAAGCTGCGCGGCCACTATGGTTTGCAACTGGTGTCCGTGGCGCGCGGGCCGCAGGTGCTGTACCGCATCGCCTTTACCCCCAAGGACAGCAGCGGCGCTTTTTTTGGCGGCGAGGTGTGGGTGGATTCCGCCAGCGCCGAAGTGCAGCGCCTGCTCCTGCAATGCCGCGATTGCCGCAAGCACCCTTTCCAGCCGGTGTGGCCCGATGCCGTGCTGCACCGGCTGGACCTTGACCACAGCCTCACCTTTGCACGTTGGAACGGGCACCAGATATTGGCCACGGCGGAGATGGATTATTCCGTCACCTTCCGCAATACCGGCGCAGGCGACTCCTTGGCGGCGGCCCGGCCTGCAGGCTACAAGCGCGACCGCACCATGCAGAGCAAGGGCATCCTGCATGCCTACGCGCCCGGCTCCCGGTTCCTGCTGCCCTACTTCAACTATGACAAGGACCAGACCGACTACTGGAAGATCCTGGCCATGCCCTACGACAGCATGTTCTGGGATGCCGCCCCCACGCTGGTGCGCACCCCGGGCCAGCAGCAGGACCAGGCCCTGTTCGCCGCACAGGGCCTGCTGGCGGGCTATGGCCTGCCAGGCCTGCCAGGCCGGGAACTCCCCTTGTTCGGGAGCAGCTATGCGGTGTGGTCCGCGCACAGGCGCATCCGCATAAAGGACCTGCAGCCCGGCACCGGCGCAAGGCCCCCGCAACCCGCCCCGGGGTTCGGCGATGCGCAGCCGTTCCGCCCCGTGGTCCAGCTCTACCTCAATGTGGATTCCGGCGCACACGCCCTGCGCATCTTCAGTGCCACCGTGTTCGACGGCTTCCGTTCCCGCTTCGAGGGCACCGGCCCGCAGGACAACCTGGCGCTGAACATCTATTTCGACCTCTGCGAGATCGAACGCCGAAAGATGCAGGCGGCACTGGAGCGGCCCGGCATCACCCTGGAGCAGGTCACCTTGGCGCATGACAAGGCAGAACTGAACATGAAACGGACCGGATTCCGCTTCCTGGACGACCTGCGTTCGCCACAGGCACAGGAAAAACTGGCCGGGTGGAACCAGCTCATACTTGCCGAATTGGGCGTGGACAACTGCAGGCTCTTCGGCATCACAACCGGAAAATGATGCCAATGTGACTTCCGGCAGCGCCGGAAGGCTACAGTGGCACATGCCGCTGCCGGCGTGATGCCAATGTGACTTCCGGCAGCGCCGGAAGGCTACAGTGGCACATGCCGCTGCCGGCGTGATACCAATGTGACATTCAGGCCAGTCCAAAGGACGGTCTGAATGTCTACAGGGGTGCATGCCGTTCGCGCAACCAAATGATCGGAACGGTGCGAAGCCGAGATCAGACCATATTGTTTGCCACAACGGTATGAGCCGGGCAGTGGGGTGGGCCGCAGCGCAATCCGCGCCACCATCCAGCCGCACACCTACATTCGTGCCCCATACCGGAAAAAAGAATGAACCATTCCCTGGCCGCGTTGTCCTTGCTGGTGCTTGCCGCCTCCTGCGGCACAGGTGAAACCAAGAAGCCCGCCATGCCCACCGCCACCGCCGCGCGCGAAAACCCGTTCGCCGCACCCAGCACGCTCTACCTGCACACCCCCGATTTCTCCAAGATCCATGCAAGCGACTTCGTGCCCGCCATGGAGGAAGGCATGCGCCAGCACCTCGCCGAGGTGAAGGCCATTGCGGACAACAAGGAACCCGCCAGCTTCGCAAACACCATAGAGGCCCTGGAAAAAAGCGGACAGGAGCTTACCCGCACCACCAAGGTCTTCTTCAACCTGGTGGCCAGCAACACCAACGACAGCCTGCAGGCCATCAACAAGGAAATGGCGCCCAAGCTGAGCGCCCATGATGATGCCATCACCATGGACCCCAAGCTCTTCGCGCGCATCAAGGCCGTGTACGACGGCTTGGCGGCATCCGGGCTGGACAGCACCTCGCAGTACCTCGTGGACCGCTACTACACCCGCTTTGTCCGCGCCGGGGCCCTGCTGAACGCTGCGGACCAAAAGCAACTGCGCGCCCTCAATGAGGAGATCTCCAAGCTCACCACCATCTTTAGCGACAACCTGCTGAAGAACGTGAACAACGCCGCCGTGCTGGTGGACAACCGCGCCCAGTTGGACGGCATGGAAGAAAGCGACATACAGGCCGCCGCCGATGCCGCCAAGGAAAAGGGCAACCCCGGCAAGTGGCTCATCACCTTGCAGAACACCACCATGCAGCCCGTGCTCGCCTCCCTGAAGGACCGCGCCCTGCGTGAACGCATCTTCAAGGCCTCAATCAGCCGCGGCGCCCTGGGTGATTCCACCGACCAGCGGGCCACCATAAGCCGCTTGGCGCAGGCCCGCGCACAAAAGGCCAAGCTGCTCGGCTTCCCCAACTATGCCGCCTACGCCCTGGCCGACCAAATGGCCAAAACGCCCGATGCCGCCGTGAAGCTCCTCACCGGCATGGTGCCCGCCGCCGTGAAGAACGTGAAAGCCGAGGCGGCCAAGCTGCAGGCCATGATCGACAAGGAAAAGGGCGGATTCACCCTGGAACCGTGGGATTGGGACTACTACGCCGAGAAGGTGCGCAAGGCGGAATACGACCTGGACGAAGGCCAGATCAAACCCTACTTTCAACTGGACCGCGTGCTGCGCGACGGCGTCTTCTTCGCCGCAGGCCAGCTCTACGGACTCTCCTTCAAGGAGCGCCACGACCTGCCCGTATACCAGCCCGATGTGCGCGTCTTCGAGGTCTTCGGGCCGGACAGCGCCACGGTGGGCCTGGTGTACTTCGACTTCTATGCCAGCGAGAAAAAGCAGGGCGGCGCCTGGATGGACAGCTTTGTGGACCAGAGCTTCCTGCTGAATGAGAAACCGGTGGTGACCCAGAACCTCAACGTGAAGAAGCCCGCCGCCGGCGAGCCCGCGCTGCTCACCTTCGATGAAGTTACCACCATGTTCCACGAGTTCGGCCATGGCCTGCACGGGCTCCTCAGCAGGCAGAAATACCCCTTCTTCTCCGGCACCAGCGTACCGCGCGACTTTGTGGAATTCCCCAGCCAGTTCAACGAAAACTGGGCCATGGACCCCAAGGTGTTCGCCAACTATGCCAAGCATTGGAAAACCGGCGAGGCCATGCCGAAGGCCTTGGTGGACAAGATCAAAAAGAGCAGCAAGTTCAACCAGGGCTTTATGACCACCGAATACCTGGCGGCCGCCCTGCTGGACCTGCAATGGCACATGCTGCCCGCCGACGCACCGCTGCAGGACGTGGAAAAGTTCGAGAAGGCCGCCCTGGCCAACTACGGGCTGGACCTGCCCATGGTGCTGCCGCGCTACCGCACCACCTACTTCAGCCACATCTGGGGCGGCGGCTATGCGGCCGGCTACTACGCTTACCTGTGGGCCGAAGTGCTGGAGGCCGATGCCTTCCAGTGGTTCAAGGAACATGGCGGCATGACGCGCGCCAACGGCGAGCATTTGGAGAAGACCGTGCTGAGCCAAGGCGGCAGCAAACCCGCCGGGGAACTCTACCGCGACTTCCGCGGCCGCGATGCCGAGGTGGGGCCGCTGCTGGAGAAGCGCGGGCTGAAGTAGGGTTGACCGCCACGGACCGTGGCGCAATGGGTGGGGCCGATGCGGCGGAGGTGGTCCGGGCATCGGCCCCAGGTTGTTGTTGAAAACCCGCCAAGATCGTTGATAACGACAGGTCGTGGCGCTCCTTCATCCGCGTCGGACGCGGATTAACTTCGTGCCGACGCGCGGCAACCCTTGTCAGTATCGAGGTTCCGCCCTAATACATGTGCGAGGCACAGTACGATGAGGAACACATGCCTCCATGCATTTCTCCGTGCCTCAGTGGTGAACAGGTTGAATTGAATGAGCGAAACGAATTACGGCGAAGACGCGATCCGGTCATTGGACTGGAAAGAGCACATCCGGCTGCGGCCGGGCATGTACATCGGCAAGCTGGGCGACGGCAGCAGCTACGACGACGGCATCTACATCCTGCTGAAGGAAGTGCTGGACAACTGCATCGACGAATTTGTGATGGGCCACGGCAAGAAGGTGGAGGTCACCATCGAAGGCCCGCGCGTGGAAGTGCGTGACTACGGGCGCGGCGTGCCGCTGGGCAAGGTGATCGACGTGGTGAGCAAGATCAACACCGGCGCCAAGTACGACAGCAAGGCCTTCAAGAAAAGCGTGGGCCTGAACGGCGTGGGTACCAAGGCGGTGAACGCCCTGAGCACCTACTTCCGCATCGAGAGCGTGCGCGACGGCCAGATGAAGCGCGCTGAATTTGACCGCGGCGTGCTGCGCAAGGACGAAAAATTAGTGAAGAGCGAAGAGCCCAACGGCACCCGCGTGGTCTTCGAGCCGGACGACCAGATGTTCCGCCAGTACCAGTACCGCGAGCAGCACATCGAGCGCCTGCTGTGGAACTACTGCTACCTGAACACGGGCCTCGCCATCGTTTACAACGGCAAGCGCTTCCAGAGCAAGAACGGCCTGCTGGACCTGCTGGAGACCAAGATGGACGGCGAACCGCTGTACCCCATCATCCACCTGCGCGGCGATGACATTGAAGTAGCGCTCACCCACGCGGGCCACTACGGCGAGGAATACTACAGCTTCGTCAATGGCCAGCACACCACGCAGGGCGGCACGCATCAAGGCGCCTTCCGCGAGGCCGTGGCCAAGACCATCAAGGAATTCTTCAAGAAGGATTGGGACGCGGGCGACTGCCGCACGGGCATCGTGGCCGCCATCAGCGTGAAGGTGGTGGAGCCCGTGTTCGAAAGCCAGACCAAGACCAAGCTCGGCAGCCTGGAAGTGGAGCCCGGCGGGCAAAGCATGCGCAGCTTCGTGGGCGATTTCCTCGGGCGCGAGCTGGACAATTTTTTACACAAGAACCCGTCCGTGGCCGAAGTGCTGCAAGCGCGCATCTTGCAGAATGAGCGCGAACGCAAGGAGCTCAGCGGCATCCGCAAGCTGGCCCGCGAACGCGCCAAGAAATCCAGCCTCCACAACAAGAAGCTCCGCGATTGCCGCATCCACCTCAACGATGCCTCCAAGAAGGATGACCGGCGTGAGGAAAGCACCCTCTTCATCACCGAGGGCGACAGCGCCAGCGGCAGCATCACCAAGAGCCGCGACGTGGAAACGCAGGCCGTGTTCAGCCTGAAGGGAAAGCCGCTGAACAGTTACGGCCTCACCAAGAAGATCGTGTACGAGAACGAGGAGTTCAACCTGGTCCAGGCCGCGCTCAACATCGAGGACGGCATGGACGGCCTGCGCTACAACAAGATCGTCATCGCCACCGATGCCGACGTGGACGGCATGCACATCCGCCTGCTGCTGATGACCTTCTTCCTGCAGTTCTTCCCGGACTTAGTGAAGAACGACCACCTGTACATCCTGCAAACGCCACTGTTCCGCGTGCGCAACAAGAAGGAGACCATCTACTGCTACAGCGACGAGGAGCGGCAGCGCGCCATCGCCAAGCTGGGCAAGAGCGCGGAGATCACGCGGTTCAAGGGCTTGGGCGAGATCAGCCCCGACGAGTTCAAGCACTTCATCGGCCCGGACATCCGCTTGGAGCCCGTGATGATCACCAAGGATGCCAAAGTGCAGGACCTGCTGGGCTTCTACATGGGCAAGAACACGCCCGACAGGCAAGGCTTCATCATCGGCAACCTGAAGGTGGAGAAGGACCTGGTGGAGGAGAGCGCCGAGGAAGCACGGGCGGCCACCGTGCGTGCCATTGCGGAGAAGTTGGAAATGAACGAAGTGGAGGAGTAGGGCGATGCACACGGATCAGCGGGGTGTGAACCACGGATGGATTTGAACCACGGATGAACACGGATGACCACGGATGAACACGGATAAGAACCGAATGCAGCCACCTGATGGGGCCACGCATTCATCCGTGTGGATCCGTGTCCATCCGTGGTTGTTCAAACAGGCACTTGCGCGAACGTCCGCCCTCGTGTCGATGGCCTTCGCCCTGGTCGCGTCCTGTGGCACGCTCATGGCGCAAAGTGCGGGCACGCTCTACCTGAAGGTGGATCCCGCCAACTTCACGTACCGGCTGGACCACCGGTACACCATGCAGAAGATGGAACTTGAACTGCTGGAAGGCCCGCACCACTTCAGCTTCTGGGCACCGCAGCGCCGCATCGTGGACACCACGCTCACCGTGGTGGGCGGGCAACCCAAGGAGTTCCAGCTGCGCCTGCCGTTCTCCGCGGAATACCTGGCCTTCCAACGCGACCTGCAGCAGTTCCGCCAGGGCAGAAACCTGCTGCGGGTGCCCGCTGTCGCCATCACCGGCGGCATGGTGGCCTTCACCGTTGCAAGCTGGGGCAAGTTGAAAAAGGCACATGATGTGCTGGAGGCGGACCGTGCCGAATACGACCGCCTCGGATCGCCCTACCGCATCACCGTGCTGAAGGAACAGACCATCCCGGAGCACAAGGACGCATTCCGCAAGGCGAAAACGCAATTCATTGTGGCCACAAGCGCCACAGTGCTGTGTGCCGGCGCCACCGCCTGGCTGTTCCACCGCACCAACAACAGCCACCGGCCCACCTACATCGACAAGGAAAAGCTGCGCTTTGAAGGCTTGAGCTGGATGCCTGGGCCGAACGGCGGCACGTGGCAAGGCGGCTTAACCTGGAACATCTCCCGGCCAGCACGTTGGGCATCACATTCAGCGATCAACCACTAACTTAGAGGCATGGACACCAAGTCACGCCAAAAGCGGCGCAGCCATTTGAGCGCCTTGATTTCCGCTGAAAGCAAGAAGCGCTTGAAGGACCATAGTGAACGGCAGGACCGGAGCATGTCTTCCCTGATCGAGGAATTGATTGGCATCCTGCCGGATGATGGACCACTCCGCCTACGGACGGGTGCTGGAAAGGGGGAGGCATGGCTCAAGACGCACCAAGGTCTGTTTTCGGGGTTGGTCAGTGCGAAAGATTGGGAGCGGCAAGACCGTTTCGGCGACCTTTTGCGCAAGCATGTGCGGCCATGAAGCATGTATTGGTGGATACCAATGTGTTGCTGGATGTGTTATTGCGTAAGGAGAACCAGGCGAGCGCGCGGATCCTGGCTGCCGGGTCGGACGGAACCGTGCGCTTGTACATGACCCCGGTGATCTTGGCCAACACGCATTATTTCTTGTCGAGATTGAACAGGGAACAGGCCGCTTCCACCTGCGATTCACTTTTGGATTTCATTGCCTTGGTCGCGCAATCCGGGGATTCCATGCGGCTCGCGTTCCGAAGCGGTTGGACGGATGTTGAGGATGCCATGCAATACTTCGCGGCACGGCGCCATCTTCCCCGTATTTCCTGCATGGTGACCAACAATGTGAAGCACTTCAAGCTGGCGCACGGCATGGAGGTGCTGAGTCCGGCAGAATTTTGCAGCAAACATTTGGAATGAGTGAGCGGGGAATATCTCCTTCTTTGGCGCGAGTGTCCATACCCGTGCCTCGTCTTCCTCTTGGAACCGGGAATTGCATGGCTGGATCCGGCACGAGCATGGATGCTCGAGCCGGTTTATGGAGGCAAGGTGGGCTTACTTGGAATTTGACCCGATGAAGCGCACGCTATACTTCATCGTTCCCATGGTCCTCGTGCTTTCCAGCTGCCTGAAGGACGACCTGAATCCTGCTACACTCACCAGCAACCCACTGGACCCGGACTACACAGGCCCGGCGTTGATCGAGCTTGTCTCCGACACCACCCGCATCGTATACAGCGGCGGGCAGCCCGTGGATACGGTGGTGGAACAGACGGTGCATGTGCGCACGGAGCTGTTGGCTCCCGGCACCGCATGGACGCTCTACATCACCAAGATGAACACGGGCCAGGTGTTCGACTACGGCAGCGGATTGCCGCCCCCGAGCGACCACAGCTACCATCATACCACGGCCGGCACGTCTTATTGTTTCGATTACCAATTGAAGGTGCAGTTCAGCCTGACCAAGGCGTGGCGGTATTGCACGGTGGCGGATCCGTAGGAGCGGTTCAGATAGGGCCGCAGGGTTCCGGGGCGGAGATCCTGCGGGAGGGGGAATGACCGCCCCACACACAGGCCACCACTACAGAACCTCAAAAATCCAACCGCGCCCAAGTAAATGAATACCCCTTTCACACGTAACGTCCTCTTTGCCGCCCTCGGGCTTGCCCTTGCCTTCACCGCCTGCAAGAAGGACGATGATGAACCGTCCACTCCATCCGGAGGCCAGACCACACCGCCCACCGATCCCCGTGCGGCCTACACCGGCACTTGGCTGGTGTCGGATTCGCTTTGGTTGGATGGCCAACTGTACATGAACCAGCCGGTAACCTATGTGCTGAGCATTTCCACGGGTGGCACGGTGTCCGATACCCTCTACTTCAACAACCTGTGGAATGACGGGGCGGGCTACCGGGCCATCCTTTCCAACAACTTCTTCTCTTTCCCCTCGCAGAACGTGAGCGGCCCCTACAACATGAGCGGCAACGGCACCTTCAGCGGCACGCACTTGGTGTACCGGACCAGCGGGGATGTGTACGTGCATCACGGTCATGGAGTGAAGCAGTAGATGGGCTTTTGCCTCACATACAAGGCAGGGGACGGTGCGGGAGGCCTCTTGTCTAACTTTACCTGACCAAACAAGAAGGCTATGAGCGCCACGGAACTACAGACCGAGATCGTGCAGATGATCAAGGACGAAAGGGATACGGGCGTTCTGGAAGCAATCCGAATGCTGTTGTACAAGCTGCGCCAGACCGAAGAGGAGGACGACCTGACGGACGAAGAGGTGGCCGAACTGGATGCTCCCTGTCTGGTGCGAGCGCCCGCGCTCGTGTCTTCACCGCGAAGCCACCACCTTCACCATCAAAGGCAAACGTTACAGAATCGCCGAAGGCAGCACTTACTTGATCTGGAATAGGCACGAGCGTGGATGCTCGCGCCAGACAGGGGGCTTTGCCTAACTTTACCGGTCAATTCACGGTCACATGACAAGCGCGGCGATCAAACTGGAACTGATGGAACGTTTGGCCAGCGTCAAGGACGAAGCCGTCATCAAACGGATCGCAACGATGTTGCGCAAAGCGTTTCCGGAGGTGATGGCGGGCGATGGTGACGACATCACGGATGAGGAATATGCAGCGTTCGAGGAGATGAGGGCCAAGCGGCTGCGTGGCGAAGTGAAGTTCCTCACCGAGAAGGAGTCCATGGTGGAGATCCGACGGTTGATCGCGGCGGAGCGCCGATGAAGTACCGCTTGGAGGCCGCACCGAACGTTCACAAGGAAGTGGCGCAGATCTATCTCTATCGGGAGAAGAACCAAGGCAAGGGTAGCGGAAGCCGCTTTCTGGAAGCCTTGACCGAGTGCTACAAGGCCATCCTTGCCAACCCTTTCGGCCATCAGGTCCGCAAGTATGCGTACCGCCATGCGCCACTGCACAAGTTGAAGTACCGCGTGGTGTACGAGGTGGAAGGAAACACCATTTACATCTACCAAGTACGCCACACCAGCCGCAAGCCCGGCAAGAAGTTCGGGCCGTGACGGCAGGAGCCCCCGGTATGTGGGTAAAATTGAGATCTCCCCATGCTTGGCCTGCCCTCATGGGGGCTAATTTTACCGCCATGGCGGTCCACGGCATCGCCATGCACGAACATCCTGATCTTTTCCTTCCGCCCAACGCGGAAATTCCATGAGCGACGAACCCGAAGAGCAATTGAACGACGACGTTGAAGAGACGGGCGGCACTGGCGCCGCATCCCCGGAGGGCGTTCCCGGCACGGGCCAGGCGGGCACCTTCAGCGTGAGCGGCATGTACCGCGAATGGTTCCTGGACTACGCCAGCTACGTGATCCTGGAGCGCGCCGTGCCCGCGCTGTACGATGGCCTGAAGCCCGTGCAGCGCCGCATCCTGCACAGCATGAAGGTGCTGGACGACGGCCGCTACAACAAGGTGGCCAACATCATCGGCCACACCATGCAGTACCACCCGCACGGCGATGCCAGCATCGGTGACGCCTTGGTGCAGCTGGGGCAGAAGGACCTGCTGATCGACATGCAGGGGAACTGGGGCAACACCCTCACCGGTGACAGCGCTGCGGCACCCCGCTACATCGAGGCGCGCCTGAGCAAGTTCGCCAACGATGTCGTCTTCAACCCGAAGACCACGGAATGGCAAGCGAGCTATGACGGCAGGAACAAGGAGCCGGTCTTCCTGCCGGTGAAATTCCCGCTGCTGCTGGCGCAGGGCGGCGAGGGCATCGCCGTGGGCCTCAGCTGCAAGGTGCTGCCGCACAACTTCAACGAACTCATCGACGCCAGCATCGCCGTTCTGAAGGGCAAGAACCCCAAGCTGCTGCCCGACTTCCCCACGGCGGGCCTGGCCGATGCCGACAACTACGACGAAGGGCGGCGCGGCGGGCGCATCCGCTGCCGGGCGCGCATCCGCAAGGAGGACAACAAGACCCTGGTGATCACCGAGATCCCCTTCGGCACCACCACGGCCAGCCTCATTGAGAGCATCATCAAGGCCAACGACAAGGGCAAGATCAAGGTCCGTCACATCGAAGACAACACGGCGGCCAACGCGGAGATCGCGATCCACTTGGCTGCGGGCGTATCGCCGGACAACACCATCGACGCGCTCTTCGCCTTCACCGACTGCGAGCTGAGCATTGCGCCCAACGCCGTGGTAATTGAAAGCGACAAGCCCCGCTTCGTGGGCGTGAACGAACTGCTGAAGGCCAGCACGGAGAACACGCTGCGCCTGCTGGAGCTGGAGCTGCAGATAAAGCAGCGCGAACTGCAGGAGCAATGGCACTTCGCCTCGCTGGAGCGAATCTTCATCGAGAAGAAGGTGTACCGCAAGATCGAAGAAGCCGAGACGTGGGAGCAGGTGATCAGCTACATCGACAAAGGCCTGAAGCCCTACGTGAAGGAGCTGCGCCGTGCCGTGACCGAAGAGGACATCACGCGCCTTACCGAGATCCGCATCAAGCGCATCAGCAAGTACGACAGCTTCAAGGCCGACGAGCACATCAAGGGCCTGGAGGAGCAACTGGCCGACGTGCAGGCAAAGCTCAATGCGCTGGTGGACTACGCCATCGACTACTTCAAGGAGCTCAAGCGCAAATACGGCGCGGGCCGCGAGCGCAAGACCGAGCTGCGCGCCTTCGACACCATTGTGGCCACGGCGGTGGCCGTGGCCAACCGCAAGCTCTATTTGGACCGCGCCGAAGGCTTCATGGGCTGGAGCCTGCGCGGCATGGAGCAGGTGGACGAATGCTCGGAGATCGACGACATCATCGTCTTCCGCGACAACGGAACCATGCTGGTGACCAAGGTGGCCGACAAGAAGTTCATCGGAAAGGGCGTGCTGCACATCGCCGTGTGGAAGAAGAACGACGAGCGCACCATCTACCACCTAGTGTACCAGGACGGCTCCCAGGGGCCCAGCTACATGAAGCGCTTTGCCGTTACCGGCATCACGCGCGACAAGGAGTACGACCTCACCAACGGCACCAAGGGCAGCAAGGTGCTCTACTTCACCGCCAACCCGGACGGCGCCAGCGAAACCGTGCGCATCCTGCTCCGCCCGCGGCCCAACCTGCGCAAGACCCAGTTTGATGTGGACTTCGGCACGCTGGCCGTGAAGGGGCGCGGCAGCAAGGGCAACCTGCTCACCCGCCACATGGTGCAGAAGGTCACGCAGAAGGAACGCGGCGGCAGCACCCTCGGCGCCATCCCCATCTGGTTCGACCCCACCGTGCGCCGCCTCAACGAGGCCGGCCACGGGCGCTACCTCGGCCGCTTCAGCGGGGAGGACAAGATCCTCGCCATCCTCTCCACCGGCCACTACCAACTGTTCCCATTCGTGCTGGGCACACACTTCCCCGACGAGGCCCTCACCATCGTGAAGTGGAACCCCGAAACGCCCATCACCGCCGTGTACTGGGAAGGGGAGAAGCAGCAGTACAACGTGAAGCGCTTCCTGCCCGAGGCCGCACGCGACCCCGTGCTCTTCATCACCGACCACCCGGACAGCAAGCTCGTCCTGCACACCCTGGTGCCGGAAACCGGCCTGCACATCGCCTTCGACAAGCGCAGCAACGACCGCCCCGATGAGGACATCGCGCTGGCGGAGTTCATCGCCGTGAAAGGGGTGAAAGCCATCGGCAACCGCCTGACGCCCTACAAGGTGAAGGACCTGCAGCTCACCGGTGACGTGTTCACCGAGATGACGCCCGAACTGGAGGAACAGCAGCAGATGCTGATCACCGAGGAGGAGATCGGCCACCTGGCGCCGCCGGAGGAAGAGGGCCTGGAACGCTCGCCCATGGAGGAGTTCCGCAGGAGCCACAAGGTGGAAAAGCCGGAGAAGGAAGACCGCTCGCCGGATGATCCGATCATCGGCAACAAGCCCGGCAAGCAGATGGACCTTGAGTGGGATTGAGGAGGACGCTGCATAAGGAGCCTCCGCACAGCGAAGTAGGTGCAGGCATTTATCTTGGCAACCATGGATCCGGAACGCTTGGACCTGTCCAGTTTGTCGAATGTGGTTTTGCGCTTGGACGAGGCATTCGCCACGGTGCCGGCGAACGACCTGGAGCGTGACGGTTGCATCCAACGCTTCGAATACACCTATGAGCTGTGCTGGAAAATGCTCCGGCGCCAATTGGTGCTAATGGGGGCGGGCGATGACGACCTGCTTGGGCGCCGGGAACTGTTCAGGGAAGCGGCCCGCAGGGGCTTGATCGAGGACCCTGAAGGCTGGTTTACCTTTCAGAAGGCCCGGACCCTCACCAGCCACAACTATGACACGGACAAGGCGGAGGAGACCTGCCAAGTTGCCCTTTCGTTCGTGCCCCATGCCCGGAAGTTGCTGGATGAATTGATCGACCGTCATGCTTGATCTGGAACAACGGCACTTGGACATGCTGCTGCCCATGCTGAAAAGGCATGTGCCCGGAGCTTCCGTATGGGCGTTCGGGAGCCGGGTGAAGGGCACTGCGCATAAATTCAGCGACCTGGATATTGCCATTGATGCGGGCCGCCCGCTGGGCTTGGCCACCCTGGCCCTGCTGGAGCAGGACCTCGCGGACAGCGACCTGCCCATCAAGGTGGATGTAGTGGACCTCGCGGCCGTGTCTCCGGCTTTCAGGGCCTGGTGGAGGCGCGGTGCGTGCTGCTACGGGGGGCATAGGCGGCAACGGCTCCACGTAACCAGCCCGCATGTGGGGCATGGGCAGCGCGCAAATGCCCTTGACCGGTACTTGGAGCCGGGCATGGCTGCACGGAAGCGAATTTTTGATCGATGCCTGCACCGCACCGCGCATCCACCGCTACCGGCTCCCTACCTTGCCATCCATTTATACCGCATGGCCAAGAAGAAGGAAACCACCGAAGAACCCATTGAAAAGCAGCTCTGGAAAGCCGCCGACAAGCTGCGCAAGAACATCGATGCCGCCGAGTACAAGCACATCGTCCTCGGCCTCGTTTTCCTCAAGTACATCAGTGACGCCTTCGTGGAACTGTACGACCGGCTGAAGGCCGAGGAAGCCGAAGGCGCCGACCCCGAGGACAAGGACGAGTACAAGGCCGAGAACGTCTTCTTCGTGCCGCCCGGCGCGCGGTGGAGCTTTCTGCAAAGCCACGCCAAGCAGCCCAGCATCGGTAAAACGGTGGACGAGGCCATGGACGCCATCGAGCGGGAGAACGACTCGCTGAAGGGCGTGCTGCCCAAGGTGTACGCCCGGCAGAACCTGGACCCCACCAGCCTCGGCGGCCTCATCGACCTCATCGGCAACATCGCCCTGGGCGATGCCAAGAGCCGCAGCGC
>JAFEAI010000177.1 GCA_018266475.1 Bacteroidota bacterium | reverse complement strand
TTGGGCGTGCCCCGGCTCAAAAGCAGCCGGGTCGGGCTATCCGCTCCAAGTCCTCGCTCCCCCGGCTCAAGGCCGGGGTTCGCTGCGGGCTTTCCGCTGCTATCCCTCACGCGGGCTCCGTTCCTTTACCGCAACCTTGGGTCATTCATGTATAACTCGCGATAACCCTTTGCACAACTGCACGTCTGCCGGAGGGGCGATCCTGGAAATACGGCTTTGTATGCTGCGAGCCGTGCATCGAAGTCTGTGGTTCTCTGACCGGAGGATAGGATCCTCTTTCCATGCCAGTCCATATCGGATCGGAAGGGAGCCGTGAGCCACACCGCCACCACGATGGAGGGATCGTGCAGCGGCGGTCGCCAGCCATCGTACGGGCAGAAGGAAAGGTGGTACTTGAAGTGCATGCCGAGCATTCGTTCGGTCATGTAGTTATGCGGCATTCCTTTCGTCGTTCCCAAGGTCAAGGCGCTTTGCACGGTTGAGTATTGCAAGTTGAACCATGTGGTCATCACCAAGGCGAAGGCAAGGCAGAGTGCAACGCCTGAACCGAAGTGTTTACGGTCGGTTCTGTTAGCATCGCGGCCAAGCACGATGCCAAGGAGCTGGATCGAAAGGACGAGAGGGAGTGAGGCGAAGGGAAGAGCCAGCGGTGCGCCGAAGTGCCCCTTGCTGATCAGTTCGTACGGGATGACCACTAGGGAAAGCAGCCCTGCTACGTTGAGGTAGGAAAGGAACACGATGCAATACAGACAGATGCATGCCGCGATCCCAAAAAGGAAGAACACCAGGCTTCTGAATCGTCCCAGGCGATCACGGATCAGGTTGTATGCTACGAGCGGCGCTATTGTGATCACCATCACCACCGCTGCCCACGCGACCGGTTTACAGAAGACCTGATGACGCGCGTTGGCCACAATGGCTCCTACGCAGAGCAGGGTGTTCACTGGCACAAGCCATCGAGAACGGAGAAGGTTTCGAAGCCGTTGTCGGAAGGACATCGCGGCAAGAACGAGCAGGTGGGGGAATTAGTACCTGAAGCAGAGGTCTCCTCTCCCACCAGCCTTCCGGCCCCATCGTAAAGTGAGTTACCCTCCGCCGTTTTTGGCGGAACGCACAGCGTGGTTCGCGAGGAAGACTTGCGGCAGTGGGGGATGCTGCCTTGCGGATGGACGTGGATGGGCGGGCGCTTCCGGCCCGTCCATCCACGTCCATTGAAGTCCAATAGCGCGGCCAAGTTTGATTGGACGGGTTCCTTTTGCGGACTGGTGACCTGTTGCCCTTGATCTTCAGTTGATCTTTTCATTACGTGTACCCCAGAATGGTTACATTTGCCATACCTTCGTCATGCAGATTATCAAGCGCACCACGCTACTGGAGTAAGGCAAGCGGCATGCGCAGGTGATGGATGCGTTGATGAAATGGTACAGAGTCGTAAGCACCTTGCAATGGACGGACCCGGCCGATCTGAAGCGCGACTTCCCCAGCGCCAGTTTGATCGATGGCCACCGCGTGGTGTTCAACATCAAGGGGAATGCGTACCGGCTGCTGGTGTACGTGCAGTACAAGCAGCCATGGATGAAGCAGGGAACGGTGTTCATCAAACGGGTGATGACGCACGCGGAATATGACAAACTCGACATGAACGACATCCATTATGAAGGCTAAGCTGATCAAGACGAAGAAGGAGTACAACGAAGCTCTTTCCCAAGTGGAGGAGCTCATGCTCACGGACCTGCGCAAGGGAACAGCCGAAGCGGATGAGTTCGAGCTGCTCACTTTGCTTGTGCATACATACGAAGAGGAGCATTACCCCATACCTCCGCCTGATCCCATCGAGGCCATTAAATTCCGCATGGACCAGATGGGCCTGCCGCCCTCGGTGCTGCACCATATACTGGGCTCGCGGCAGCGGGCATCGGACATTCTCAATGGCCGCCGTAAGCTCACCCTGCCCATGATCCGCCGCCTGCACAAGGAGTTGAATATCCCCGCTGAAACCTTGATCGGAAAGGACTGACACCAAGCGCCATGGGCCTCAAAACCCTTAAGCTCGAACTGTTGGAGCGCATCGCATTGATCGATGATGGAGCGCGCTTGCTCAACATCAAGCGCATGCTCGATGCCCCGCGCAATTATGGCATTCCCAACGAGCAATTGACCATCGTGAAGGATCCATCAGGAACCGATCGTACCTACACCTGGCAGGAGGTGCAGCGCTTGATCGAAGAGGATCGCGCGCAGCAGGCAGCCTTGCGTCATGATCCGGGTGGGCTTGATCTCACGGATGATGAACTCGCTGTTCTGGACGCACGCCGCGAACGCCACCTGAAAGGCGAAAGCAGGACCTACACCTGTGATCAGGTGGAAGCGATCCTGAAGGACGACTTGAAGCGTTGAGCACCATGCTGGTGTTCAAAGAGGAGGCGCTGGAGGAGATCCGCCAGGCGCAGTTGTGGTATGATGTCCAGAAACCGGGTTTGGGCGAGCGGTTCCGTAATGACCTGCGCGAGAGCTTGCGGTTTGTTGAAGAAAAACATGCCGGGATACCGCGTTAGGAAAGCGCCATTCCGCGCAGTGTTGCTGGAGAAGTTTCCCTACGTGGTCTGGTATGCGATCGAGGGATCGGACGTGGTGGTGTATCGGGTTCGGCACGGCCGGCAACGGCCATTGCGGAAATTCAAGGATCCCTGACGATCATCGAGACCGGCACAGATCCGCCCGCCTAACGTTTGCCGCCTCGCCAGTGATGGCATCGGTGAGCTCGGTCTGCTTGCCCGTGCCGGCGACCCACTGGCCGCAGGTGTAGTTCTTCAGTTGCATGTTGCGAAAATAGAACCAGCACGCCTGACACCCTGAGCCCGTCGAAGG
>JAFEAI010000176.1 GCA_018266475.1 Bacteroidota bacterium | reverse complement strand
CGGCGCCCGCGGTCCTTGTCCTTGTCGCGGTCTGCCGGCTTGCGTTCGCGTTCCTTGGGCAGTTCTATCTTGCCCATCACCACGGGGCCGGTGAGGCGTTCCACGTTCACGCGGATGGTCTCGGGCTCGGGGGGCTTTACCGGTGCGGGCGGGGTGGGGGCTGTGGCCTCCTTGGGCGGCTGCGGTGCAGGGGCGGGCGGTGCAGGGGCGGCCTTTGCTTCCTTGGCGGGGCCTTGCGGCTTCGCGGTCTTCTTCGGCGCCAGGTCGATCTTGCCCACGGTCTTCACCCCGCTAAGGCGCTGCGGTGCGGCAGTTTCCGGCTGCGGTTGGTCCTCTGGTGGCGGGGCCGCTGGCGGTTCCTCCGCCGGGGGCGCATCGGCTTTCGCCTTCTTGGGCTTCTTGGCCGGTTCCGGCTCCGCGGGCGGGGCGGCGGGCGCTTCGGCCACGGGTTCCGGGGCGGCTGCCGGGGCGGCGGGCGGCACTGCGGCGGCCACAGGGGCCTCCACCGGCTCGGGCGTGCTGGGCAGGGCCACGGATTCGCGCTCTTGGCGCTCCTGGATCACCTGCTTGCTGGCGGCCTTCTCGGCCTTGTCCTGGCCGAATTCCTTTTCCAGCAGGGCATAGAGGTCCCCGGGGATCTTGGCGTTCGGCGAAGCCTCCACCACATGGCCTTTTGCGGCCAGGAATTCCACCACGGTGTGTACGCCCAGGTTGAAATCCCGCGTCACCTTGCTCAATCGTACCGTCTTTCCCGCCGTTTCGCTCATTCACCTGTTTTCGTTTGCCGCCCTTGTGATGCGTGGTGTGCCGTACGCTTTACTTGGACAGCTCAAGTTTCAAAATGCGCAGTACTTCCGCCACCGTTTCGTCCTCCAGGTCGGTGCGCTTGGCCAGTTCCTCCGGGGCCACCTCCAGCACCGAGCGCGCCGTGTCGCAGCCGATGTTCTTGAGGGCTTCAATGATCCACGGCTCGATCTCGTCCCTGAACTCGTCGAGGTCCACGTCATCGGTCACCTCGTCGCTGTCGCGGTACACGTCGATGTCGAAGCCGGTGAGCTTGCCCGCGAGCTTGATGTTGTGGCCGCCCTTTCCGATGGCCAGGGCCACCTGGTCGGGCTTCATGTACACCTCGGCGCGCTTGTTGGCTTCATCCAGCTTGATCTCGCCCACCTTGGCGGGGCTTAGCGCGCGCTGGATCAGCAGCTGGTCGTTGGCGGTGTAGTTGATCACGTCGATGTTCTCGTTGCGCAGTTCGCGCACGATGCCGTGGATGCGGCTGCCCTTCATGCCCACGCAGGCGCCCACCGGGTCGATGCGGTCGTCGTAGCTTTCCACGGCCACCTTGGCGCGCTCGCCGGGTTCGCGCACAATGCGCTTGATGGTGATCAGCCCGTCGGCCACCTCGGGCACCTCCTGCTCAAAGAGCTTTTCCAGGAACTCCGGGGCGGTGCGCGAGAGCAGCACCACCGGGCTGTTGTTGCGCATGTCCACCTTCCACACCACGGCGCGCACGGTGTCGCCCTTCTTGAAGAAATCCGTCTTTATCTGCTGGTCCTTGGGCATGATCAGCTCGTTGCCCTCATCGTCCAGCACCAGCGTTTCGCGCTTCCACACCTGGTACACCTCGCCGGTGATGATCTCGCCCACGCGCTCCTTGTACTTGGCATAGAGGTGGTCCTTCTCCAGCTCCATGATGCGCCCTTGCAGGTTTTGCTTCAGGGCAAGGATGTTGCGGCGGCCGAAGTCGGCGATCTTCACCTCCTGGCTCACTTCCTCGCCCACCTCGAAGTCGGGCTCGATCTTCAGCGCCTCGGAAAGCGCGATCTGCAGACCCTCGTCCTCCACGTCGCCGTCGGCCACGATCTCGCGGTTCAGCCAGATCTCCAGGTCGCCCTTGTCCGGGTTGATGATGATGTCGAAGTTGGCCTCTTCGCCGTACTTGCGCTTGACCACCCCGCGGAACACGTCCTCCAGGATGCCCATCATGGTCACCCGGTCGATGTTCTTGATGTCCTTGAATTCCCCGAAGGATTCGATGAGGTTCACTGTGCTCATTGCACGCTTTCAATTGAGTTTGATCGTAGCCTGTGTGCTCTTGATGGCGGTGAAGGGGATCGCCGTGGTTTCCTCCGCTAACTTGGGCATGCGCCCCTTTACCTTGGCGGGCTGCAGCAGGCGCAGGGTGATGCCGGCGCCGTCGAAGCCCTCCAAGGTGCCGTGCAGCAGGGTGCCGTCGGCCATGGCCACTTCCACGCCCTGCCCGATGTGCTTGCGGTATTGCTGCTGCACTTTGAAGGGCCTGCCCAGCCCGGGGCTGCCCACCTGCAGCTCAAGGTCGTCCAAGGCATCGCCGAAGTGCTCGCGCAGGCCCTTGTTGATGGCCGTAAGCTCATCCAGCGTGATGGAGCCTTCCAAGCGGTCCACTTCCACTTCGGCCTTGCCGCCGGGGCGCACCTCGGCAGCCACCAGAAACCTGGGGGTGCCTTCCAGTTGCGCTTGGAGCGCCTGCATGAGCTGTGCCGTAGTGATCATTCCGCCTGCCGCCCGGACCGGGAACAAAAAAGAGGGGCGGTCCCCTCTTCCTCTCTCCACCGCTTCCGAAACGGCTGCAAAGATAGTGCGATCGGCGATCTGTTGGGCATGTGGCATGCCGGCGGCCCGTGCCCGTTGCATTTTGCGGGCAGGGCACATGGGCAAACGCGTCCAAACAGACGCAATGGGACCGCATGACGCGCCCTCCCCGTCATTGCGAGGGCCGGTGCTCTTGACCGGCCCGAAGCAATCTCTAATTCGGGGGGGGGCTTCCGGGAAGGGAATCAAAGATTGCTTCGGCCCAGGGCGGCCGCGCAATGACGGGCCGGCCTGGGCATGGTGCGGTTCGCGGTAGTGGCGCAGGGTCCGCGCATGGCCGGTGGTAAGTGTTGGCGAGACCCTGCGCGAGGGGGAAAGATCTCGTTTAACCAGCTTTGCAAGGGATAATTTACGGTTCCCGGATTTCCCCGGACACTACTGCTTTTTCATTGCATAAAAAATGCCGATACCGTTGCGTAAGGTAAAGTTGGAGGTGAAGTGGATCCCCGGATCCCTGATCCAAGGGGTGATTGTCAATTCGGGACACATTTCCGCCGCAATCTCCCATCTCGACCACGGTCGATATCGCAGTTGCAGCAGCAAGTGGACCGATCCGTACACCGGCAGAAATGATCCAGGTGCACGTATCGCATGTTTCCATTCCACTAAGCTCGGACCGGATCCGATAATTGACCCGGAGGAATCCCGGTAATCCACGGTTTTCGTGTAATATCCGCTCCCCTCGGAGGCTTCCACGTGCATGCCTGTAACTCCCAAGCCGGGGCCGAGCAGAATGGTTGTGCGTTCCGCATGGACCAACCGTCCCAAATAGCTGCTACGGACACCCAGGCGGGCCAGCTCATGGTGGCTTTCGTTATAGAAAATGGCACTCATCGGCAAGATCTGACCAGCAGTATAGGCAATACGCATCCGATCCGTGAAAGCACTGATGTATAGCACCCCCTTGCCGGTCGGCCTGGACCAGGAGATACCAAGTACTATCGTGTTGGTGACATTGTACTCAGCATAATATCCGGCAGCGGCATCCACATGGGGTTTGAAGAATGTGACCTGCTCCAGCGCAAACCATGGCCCTAAGGAGGACTGAGCGGACACTAAGTAGGGAAGAGCTGAGAATAACACGAAATGCAATTTTTTCATCAGTCTTTAATGAATTATGACAAGCCTATGAGTCTTTATGCTATTACGGTAATTGGTCTAACCCCCTATTAATCGGACAACGTTGTTTGGCCGGTGTGAAAGTAGTCATCGCGGTCCTGGCGCAGGGTCCGCCCATGGCCGGAGGTAAGTGTTGGCGAGATCCTGCGCGAGGGGGAATCAAAGATTGCTTCGGCCCAAAGCGGCCTCGCAATGGCGCACCCTCCCCGTCATTGCGAGGACCGGTGCTCTTGACCGGTCCGAAGCAATCTCTAATTCCGGGAGGGCTTTCGGGAAGGGAATCAAAGATTGCTTCGGCCCAAGGCGGCCGCGCAATGACGTTGTGGCTTCGGCCCAGGGCGGCCTCGCAATTACGTTGTGGCTTCTGCCCGGAGATACCTTGCACCGGTCTTTCCGGTTCCCACTCCCGCAACCCCGTTCCGCCATGGCGCGCTTTTTCATCCGCATGCCCTCGCTCAGCAAGCGCATTGCCGCGCGGCTTTCGGTGAAGCGCTACGTGCGGCACAGCCTGGGCCTGAAGGCGCCGCGCGGCTGGGGTTGGCTGACCAACCCGCGCAGGGCGGCCTACAACAGGGTGTACTCCCGCACCTCGCGGGGTTGCATGGTTCCCTTGGTGCTGTGGGTGTGCGGGGGCCTGGTGCTTTGGGCGGGGGCCGCATGGCTCATGGGGTAGGTGCGGCCCCGGCAAGCCTGCGGTCCGGTTCCGCCCGCCTCGCATGGAGGTGCCGTTTTTCCGGGCAGGAACTGCGCATGCCACCGGCAGCTTTCCAAGGGATGGCATCGGCATGACGTTCCGCAAGCCGCGGAACACGCTGCACCAGCGTCTAATTTTGCATAATGCGAATCCCTGCCTGCAAACCTGCGCTGTTGGTGTGCCTTGTCCTGATCTGCGTTGCGGCGCACGGCCAGGTGCCCATTGTACGGGGCGACGTGCTGGCCATGCTGAGGCCGGGGATCTCGGCGAAAGTGGTGGCCTCGGACCTGGGTATGGTGCAGGGCGTGGCCACGCGCGTGCAGGCGGTGGAGGAGGTGAGCGCACCGATGCGCGCATGGCTGTTCCGGTTCGACACGGCCGCGCTGGGGCAGGAGGCGATGCTGCGTGCCTTCTGGCGCCATCCCGGCGTGCAGCTTGCGCAGAACAACCACATCCTCGCGGTGCGCACCACGCCGAACGACCCCCTGTTCGGGCAGCAGTGGTGGCACCAGAACATCCAAAGCCAGCAGGCCTGGAACGTGGCCACGGGCGGCGTAACGGCCACGGGCGACACCATTGTGGTGGCCATCATCGAAAAGGCCGACCTCACCCACCCGGACCTGGCGGCCAACGCCTGGATCAATCGCGGGGAGATCCCCGGAAACGGCATTGATGATGACGGCAACGGCTACGTGGACGATGTGCATGGCTGGAATCCCCAGACCGGCAATGATGATGTCTACGGCGGCTCGCATGGCACTGAGGTGGCCGGCATGATCGGTGCCGTGGGCAACAACGGCCTGCAAGTGGTGGGGGTCAACTGGCATGTGAAAATGATGCCCGTACACTACCGCGACTCCCAGGAGGCCAATGTGCTGGCCGCGTACACCTACCCCTTGGTGATGCGGCGCCTGTACAACGCCAGCGGCGGGGGCAAGGGCGCCTTTGTGGTGGCCACCAACGCCAGCTGGGGCGTGGACGGCGGGCAGCCCGCCAATGCACCGCTCTGGTGCGCCATGTACGATACGCTGGGCACGGCGGGCATCCTCAACTGCGCCTCCACCACCAACAACAATGTGGACGTGGACCAGGTGGGCGACCTGCCCACGGCATGCCCCAGCGATTACATGATCAGCGTTACCGCCACCAACAACAACGACCAGCGCACATTCTCGGGCTACGGCGCCACCACCGTGGACCTTGGCGCCCCGGGCACCAACGTGCTCACCACCGCCCTTGGCGGCGGCACGGCCACCGTAAGCGGCACCAGCTTTGCCAGCCCGCTTACCGCCGGCGTGGTGGCGCTGCTGTACAGCGTGCCCTGCGCCAGCTTGGCGGCACTGGCCCACAACGATCCCCCCGAGGCGGCCATGCGCGTGCGCCAAGCCCTCTTTGCAGGCGTGGACCACGTGGGCAACCTGCCCGGGCAAACGGTGACGGGCGGCCGGGTGAACGCGCACACCAGCGTGCAGTTGCTCTTGGACAGCTGCGAGGCCTGCCCGGCACCCTACAACATGGTCTTCACCAGCACCGCCATCGGCACGGCCACCGTGGCCTGGAGCGCCCTTCCGGGCACATACGCCCTGCGCTACCGCCTGGTAGGCGCGGGTGAATGGACCACCATCACCGGCATCACCGCACTGGAGCAGCCCATCACCGGCCTTGCCACCTGCGCACCGTACGAGTTTCAATTGGCCAGCGATTGCGGCCAGGGCATGGGTTCCTTCGGCCCCGTGCGACTGTGGACCAGCGAGGGCTGCTGCACGGCACCGCCTTCCGTATCCGCCACCGCCACCGACACGGTCACCGCTTCCATCACCTGGGGCAGCGTGCTCGCCTCAAGCTCCTACAGCCTGCGCTGGCGCGAAACGGGCGCCAATGACTGGAACTACCTGCAGGATGAGCTCCACGGCAACAGCGTGGTGCTGCACGGCCTCACGCCCTGCTCGGACATTGAGGTGCAGATGGGAAGCATCTGCGAGGTCACCGATT
>JAFEAI010000175.1 GCA_018266475.1 Bacteroidota bacterium | reverse complement strand
CTGTTGTAAATATCAAAATCAATGTGAGAAGCAATTGCCTTTTCATTATTAAGTTAGATATGTACTATGGAAACCATTGGTTAAATTCTTATGTTCAGTTTGGTTTCAGTGTATCTTCCAACGTTCGGCAAATTGGCGATGGGCGGGGATTTCAGCACCACAGCCCAATCAAAGAACGAAAGTTCAACCTTGTACCTGTCGCCCAATAGATGTACTTCAGCCCGCCTATTGCCAATATGTTTGTTAGCAACAGTTACTTTTTTTCGTAAAGATAACCGTTAAATAGTTTTATAAGTTGTTTCTCCATCACTTGTTCGTCCGTTGGTTCCTTCTCTACCGGCATGGATTTTTTATAGTACGTTATTTCATCTTTTTCCGCGTCAAATATAAAAGCGTACAAAGTCAGATTAGACTTTATAGGTGTCGGCACAAACATGCCTAATGTCAATATACCTACGGCTGCTCCTTTTGCAACTTGTCCACCATAATTTCCTTTTCTTCGTCCAAAACCTGTTGCGATGGTTGCGAGGGCAAACCGTTGATTGTTATTTTTTAAAATTGAGTCAATCGTGTGGGGTAAAGGGATTCCGCTAAGTTTCTTCCGTTGAGTGATAACTCTTACAAGATAGGCTAATTCATCTTCCACCTTTACTTTAGTGGTGTCGTTCACGAAGGGTATTTCCTTGTCAAGCCTAAGTGTCGTTTTATTCTTGTCAAGAAGCAAACTCAGGTTCTTTGAGACAACTTCAGAAAGAGAATCGCTCAACGCAGCTTTGTTTCCCTTTTCTATAAACTGGATATAGGATAGCGGTTGAAAATAATCAACGTTATTAATTTCAGTTACAGTTGTGGTGGATGACGCAAGATGTTTATTCGCTCCACATGAAGTCAAGATCAAAATACTTAATAGGATAATCAGATGTCTCATACGTTTGTCTGGGTTTTTGTAATTGTTGCTAACTTCTTCTTGCCGCATTGCGTGAATTTCCGCACTTGGATAAGCTGCCTATTGCGTAAACATGCCCCAAATGGGGCAAAAGGCGCAATGGGCTGTTACAGGTCCAAGTCATCCAAGGGGCTGCG
>JAFEAI010000174.1 GCA_018266475.1 Bacteroidota bacterium | reverse complement strand
TGGGTGGCTGTGAAGGCCCCGTTGGAGTTGTGGTCCTGCAGGGTGAGCAGTGCGCGGTTGTACGCGCCGGAGTTGAAGCTGAACCACACGCCGTTCACGGGCAAGGTGCCGCTGCAGGTGGTGGGGCCGTCAACAGTGGCGCAGGCATTGGAGTAGGTGCCCGGGGTGCCCGCGCCGTTGGCCAGCACGTTGGCCACGGCGGTGGCACCGGCGCAGGCGTCATTGGCAGGAGGCGTGCAGCTGGTGCCGCAGGTTACGCTGAGGTTGAAGCTGCCCGAGGCATTGCCCGCGCTGTGTACCGCGATCCAATAGGTGCTGCCTGCGGTGGTGTTGATGGTGACCTGGCTTCCGCCATTGGCGCAGCCGGGCGCATCGTCGTTCATGGCCATGCAGGCCAGATTGCTGCAATCCGCGCCCGAGAACACCGAGATGCGCGTGTCGAAGCTGTTGCTGCCGCAGGTGCTGAAGGTGACCGCATCATTGCCCGTTGCGGTGTAGCTCCACCATTCGGTGCCGCCGGTGCTTGCCGGACCGTTGAAGGGGCAGGCACCCGCAGGCAGATGGTTGCCCAGGCCCGTGGTGAGGCCGGGATATGTGCTGCCGCAAACTGCCGGATTGGCATTGCATGCCAGGTCGGGGTGGTAGCTGCATTGCACGTTCCACTTCAGGCAGGGGTCTGTGAGGTCTCCGTAGTACCCGTCCGTTACAAGGGTCATGTACAGGTCAGGACCGGTGGCGGTTACGCTAACGCCCGTCAACGTAGTGGGGGCTCCAGATGGGTTCTGGTAAAGCACGGGGGCGGTAGCATCCGCTCCATTGTAAATGATGAGCTGGTGGTAGGCGAAGTTGTCGATCTGCCCTCCGGTGAAGCTGAGGGTAAACGCACCAGTGCCGTTGGAATGATAGCCCCAGCTCTTGTCTTCCTCTACGCTCATGCAGTAGGTAGTGCTCACCACCTGGCCGCCGCATTGCACTTGCACCGGCGGGGGCAGGTTGCTCACGCACAAGGTGAAGGGACCTGCCACGCCGGCCTGGCTGTACACGCGCAACAGGTAGGTGCTGCCCGGGGTAAGGCTGGTAAGCATGATCTCGGAGTTCATCGGCAACTGGCCTTGCCCCACCCACCAGCAACCGAGTTCGGCTGAACTGCAGGTGGAGTACAGGGCAACGCCGTAGATGCTGGATGTGGCCTGGTGGCTCAGCTGCAGGATCTGCTTGGCTGCATTTGCCGTGAAGCTGTAGAAGACATCGGAGAAGATCACCGACTGGTTCGAGCAGCTTGTATTGGCAATGCTGCTGGGCGTGGCGCCCAGCAAGGTGCCTGCCGTGGGCGTGCATTGCCCGTATGCGCTTACTGTTACCGGACTGGCGTTGGCGCAGTCATCGTTGGCAAGCTGCACTACGCTGCTTTCGGTTACGCAGAGCTTGAAGTTGACTCCGGCCACCGACGCCACCCGCACGATGTACGTGTGGCCTGCGGTGAGGCCCGTTACAAGTGCCGGGTTGGCATTGAAGCTGCACAGTTTTTCCGCGCCGCTGCATCCATCGTACACCGAGAGGTTCAGTGCGGTGCTTTCACCGGGCACGTTTTGCAGGTATACCCATTGTGCATATCCCGTGGCCACGAAGCTGTAGTACACCACCGGGATGGAGATGTTGTTGTTCACGCAGCCGGAGCCGGACATGGAAATGCTGGCTGCATTGATGGTGCTGCCGTTCACCGTGGTGCACTGGCCTTCGGGGTTCACCGTTAGCGGGGTGGCGTTGGCACAGGCCTGGTTGGTCGGCGTGCAGGCATGGTAGGCGCCAACGTAGGTGTCGCACAGGGGCTGCGGCCCGAAGGTGATCAGGAAGTTCACATTGGTGCCGTTGTAGTAGGGCCCGAAGGTGTAGGTGCCCGTCACCCCGCTTTGCGCAGGGCTGCCCTTGTCATCGCTGAGCGTTACCGAGGTGCCATCGCCCATGCTGGTCACATTAAGCTGCACGCTGAACTGGAAGTTGCCGCAGTCAGGCACGATGGTCTTGGTCACCACGGGTGGTGCACAAGGTGCCGGGGTCACGTTCAGGCTGTAGTCTTCCACCTGTCCGAAAGTGGAGTTGCCGCAGGGGTCGCCATTGGGCCCGTTGATGGTGTTGTCCAAGCGCACGCGCATGCGGGTGGTGCCGCCCAGCGCCGCGCTGCTCATGTGGAAGGTTGAGTTGATGGTGTAGTCCGTGGCGGCCGGGTTGTTGGGCGGGTTGCCTGCCACCAGCACGCGTTCATCCGCACTGAAGATCAGGTCCTGGTTGAAGTCGATCCACACCTGGATGCGGTCCGCGTCGTACCCTTGGCTGATGCCGATGGTGATGGGGTAGTTGGCACCGGCCTGCACGTTGCCCGTGATGGAGGTGAAGTTCTCATAACCGGCAGTGGCCGTGGAACTGTTGTCCACGTTGGAGAACGCCACCTGCTTGATCCGCAGGTTGGTGCTGGTGGTGTTGGTGGCGCCGGCCGCGCAGTAGCCCATGAACACCGAAGTGGAGGCCCATTCGCTCAGGTCCGTGCCTGCGGCGCATACCCCTTGCAGGTAGAAGGTGTAGGTGTTGCCCATGGTGAGGCCGGGAATGCTCACCGGACCGGTGGCCACGTTGCCCGAGCCGATCGCCCCCGCGCTGCCCGGGGCAAGCGCGTCGTTGCGCAGCTCCCAGTTGTAGCTTTCCGATGCGTTGTTGGTCCAGTTCAGTGTGGCCGTGCCGCCCAGCACGCCGCTCAAGCTGGCCACAGGCGCAAAGCAGGTCGGGGTCTTCTTTACGGAGATGTCATCCACGTAAAGGTTCCACTGGTCTGCTGCCGAATGGGCTTGGAAGCCGATGTAGTACACGCCCGTTGTGGCCGGGGTGAAATCAATGGTGTTGCTGTAGGTGGCCGTGGTGGCAGAGAGGTTGTGGTCGGCCAGCGTGGTGGTCATGGAAGCGGCTGCAGGCGATGTGCCGTAGGCCACGGCAAGCTTTTCCGCATAGCCATTGTTCCCGTATTTGTAGCTCACGCGGTAGCTGATGCCGCCGGTGAGGTTGATCCCCGGGGTGAACATCCAGGAGTTGGCGGCCTGCGTACCGCTGTACCCGTACATGGCGGCGTTGCCGGTCATTCCGCTGGGTGCGGTCACAACAGTCCACTGGTTGCCGCTGATGGTCTGCCGGCTCATGCAGGCCGGGTAGGTCAGCGAGGCATTGAAATTCTCCGTGTAGGGCACGTTCACTGCTGCACATGGCGTGGTGAAGGTGTACGGACCGGCCCATGTGCTCAGGTCGCCGCCGCCGCAATCGCTGCGGACGTACAAGGAATAGGTGGTTTGGGCGATCAGACCGGTGGCACTGGCCGTGGTAATGCCTGCGGCCGTGGTTCCACTGGCTGCAAGACCGGTAGCGCCGCTGCCGGCTGCACCGCTGCTGCGCACTTCCCACTGGTAGCCGTTGGCCGGGTTGCTGGTGCTGGCGGTCCAGGTCAGGGTTGCGCCTGTTTCCGTCACGTTGCTTGCTGCAAGGTTGGTGGGGGAAACACAGGTGGCCGGAGGTCCGATGGTCACGCAGAAATCTTCCGTGGTACCGCTGCCCATGGAGATGCAGGCATCACCGGATCCGTTCGTGTTACCCGCGGCGCGGCTGCGGATGCGCATGCGGGTGCTGCCCTCCACGGCGGTCATCGGAACGGCAATCGCCACAGAGCCGGATGCAGCGGCAGTATAAACCTGGGTCCATTCACCAGCTTCAAAGGTGCCGTTGCTGTTCCAATCGATCCAGGCGGACACAATGGCCGTGGGGTAGGTGGCATCTCCGATGGTGCTTACCGCTAACACATAGGAGCTGCCCCGGGCCAGCGTGGTGGTGGCGCTCTTCATGGTGTAGCCGGGGGCGGCTACACATGCTGCCGTAGTGCTGCTGAGCGTATTGATGGCCACCGAGCCGATGCACGCCAAGCCGGAGTTGGTGGTGGCGCAGTAGCTGTTGCATTGGCAGGGGTTGGTGTTCAGTATTACCTGCAGCGGCGCGCTGGTGCCCGTGCCGTTGCCCGCGCATGTTACCTGGCAGCGGTACCAGGTGCTGGCCGCTTGCATGGTGGTGTATGTGGCACCGGTGCTGGCGCCCGAGGCGTTGGCCCAAGTGCTGCCGTCTGTGGAAGTTTGCCACTGGTAGGTGATGCCTGCGTCGGTGGGTGTATTCTGAATGCCCAAGGTAAAGGATGTGGCCGCGCAGATGGTGGCAGGCCCCGTGGTGTTGCCAGGCGCGGGGGTGGAGTTGCACGTGGCGGCAGCAGCGACGTTCACGGTGTAGTCCTCTACTTGCCCATAGCCATAAGATCCGCAGGGATCTGTGGGGGAAGTGCTGTAGTTCTTGATGATGCGCATGCGGCTGGTTCCGGCAAGCGCGGTTGGAGGTACGGTTATGGATCCCGTTACCACTGCAGTGCAAACAGATCCGGTGAAACTGCCGATCGGCACTGCGGTTTCAAAGATGCCGTCACGGTTCCAGTCGAAGAAGGCCGTGAAGTAATTGGTATAGCTCCCATCCGAGTTGCCCGTGCAGCTGATGGGGTAGGTGGCACCGGCGGAAACGTTGGCCGTAATGCTCGTGAAGTTCTCCACCGCCGGAGTTCCGCCTACGGTGCTGGAGGTGGTGTTGTTGATGCCGGCAAAGGTCACGTTGCAGATCGGTTCAATGCTGCTGGTGATGGCTGGGGTGCAATAGCAGTTCAGGAAGCTGCTCAACGCCACCTGCAGCGGCGTGCTGGTGCCCGTGCCGTTGCCCGCGCATGTTACCTGGCAGCGGTACCAGGTGCTGGCCGCTTGCGTAGTGGTATAGGTGGTGCTGGTGCTGGCGCCCGAGGCGTTGGCCCAGGTGCTGCCGTCAGTGGAGCTTTGCCACTGGTAGGTGACTCCGGAGCCGGTGGTGTTGTTCTGTACGCCCAAGGTGAAATTGACTCCGGAGCAGATTGAAGCAGGGCCGGTGGTATTGCCGGGGGCGGGTGTGGCGTTGCATGGGGCGCCGGGAGTGAAGGTTACTTGGGCATTGAACCGCCATAGAAGCGTTGTCCAGGTCGAAGTGGTTCCAGGAATGGCAGCGGTGCCGGAAGTTCCCATGGCCTGGATGGCCGTGGTGGTGGCATAGCGCCATTGGAATGCACCGGTTGATAAGCCGGAAGAAGCTCCGTTCACATCCCAGGTAATGTACACCTCAATGGCGCCACCCAGATAGGTAAACGGGGTTCCCAGGCTGATCGTCCAATACCCTGCGACTGCCGGTACATCGGATGGGCCTACGGCCGTATTCGAATAGACCAGTGTGGCTGCGCTGGTCATGTCATTCCACGAAGTACCTGAGGCAAGCGCGGTTGCATTTGAGTTTTTCAGGTAGATGCTCATGGTGGCGGTGCGTCCAGCCGCAATCGTGCTTGCCGTTGTCTTGTCAAACGCGATGGCTGTTATCGACGACCCGCTGGACATGCCGGCAAGATCAGTGGCTGTCCATAGTTGGATGCTCTTTGCCCAACCGTAACTACTCGCTATGCTCGACCTGTAGATGGGATTGCCGTTCTGGGTGGTGCTGCTCTCCAAGGTTCCTGATCCAATGGTCACGGTGACCTGCGCATCCACCCCCCCCGCGAACAGGAGCAGCAATAGCAGCGGCAACAATTTCCACCATGGTGTGGTACAGGGGTTGGATGGGTCGGTGTGCTTCATTGTTCGGGGGATTTGGTTTTCAAGGGTTGGTTGCGTTGCCGAAGGGTCTGTGGATGGGTCCATCTGCGGGGGTGTTGGTTGCGGTTGAACAGGTCGGTGGGGTTTTGCATATCGTGCAGCCAATGTATTGGCATTGATCTTTACAAGCAATAACGAAAAAAGATATCAACAGTAGGCAACCTTTTCTCAAGCGTGCGTACCAAGAAAACCTCATTCGTATGACAAACGCCAAAATTTGTCGATGAATACCGCAAGTTGATCGTTTTTGCCGGGTGGGTGGATGGTAGGGTATGAGAATGCCTTGCAGGGGCCTATTGCTGTACATTGTTGAAAACTCGATTGCGGCAACCTTGCCGAGGTGACCGGTGCCGCTACGGTAATTGCCGTATTGCTTCTTGCATTCCAGCGGAGAAAAGTCAAAGGGCCGCCCCGGTCGGGCGGCCCTTTGTTTGCATTGCGGGAAGTTTCACTTCACGGTACGGGTCCAGCGGAAAAGTGCATGGGCATCATCTGCTCACCACTACGCGCTGGGTGTAGGTCCTTTCTCCTGCGGTCAGCAGCAGGAGGTAGGTGCCGTTCGGTGCGTTGTTCAGGTCAAGTGCGGTGCTGATGCTGCCTTCAACCACCGGCAACGTGGCCATCATCACCTGGCGGCCGGTGAGGTCGGTCACGCGCACATCGGCACCGTCCATGTGCAGCGGCAGGCCCGCAACGGCCAGGTTCAACCGTTGCCCGTCGTTGGGGTTGGGCCAAAGGTTCATCGGGGGCTGGTCCACTGCTTCCACGGGCACCACGCGCCCGCCGGGTGCGGGGTTGTTGTTTATGGTGATGGTGCAGCTGCTGGCGCAGAACCCGCTGTACACGCCGTTCACCTTCACGTTGATCTCCACGTGGTAGGTGTAGCCGTCCACCAGCGGGGGAGCCACGCTGCTGTTCCACTTCAGCTGCAGGATGTAGGTGCTGCGCGTGAAGGTCTGGCTGTAGCCCTCGCCCGTGTTGGTGATGCGGAACTGGTATTCCGTGGCACCGGTCAC
>JAFEAI010000173.1 GCA_018266475.1 Bacteroidota bacterium | reverse complement strand
TGCGCCGATGATCGCGCTCAAGGAGCCTTTCCTAGGTCCTTTGGGCCGCAGCAGGGCCACGGCGGGGCCGGCGATGGCTGTCGCACGGCCGGGATCCGTCGCGTCGCTCAGATCCGTCGCGTCGCCAAGAACCGTCGCGTCGACCCATTGGGTCGACTGTACAGATCGTGCAGAAGATGGATTCAATCGTAGGATCGCATGCATGTGGTCCGGCATGATCTGCATTTCATCCAGCTCCACGTGCGGAAAGTGCAGGGGGATGGCGCGCCAGCATGCATCGATGATCCCGCCGGCAGCGCTCAGCTCCATGCGCGCCTCAGCGCCGGCCCCTGAGATCTTTCCGAAGAGATGCATCCTGCCATGGCTGCACAGGGTCACAAAGTAGGTTCCCTGCGTGTAGTCATGGCCCGGTAGGCGGGTGTGCTTGTGGAACGCCGGGGCCATGGCGGAAGCGGATCCGTTGGTAGTGCCCGATCCGATGGATCGCGCCGGTCATTTCAATTTTCCGATGATGTCCTGCTTGGTGATGATCCCGTATCCGTTCGGTTGCTCCACCAGTACTGCGGGGCTGCCATTGCCGAGCTGTTTGGCGATCTCCTCCAGGCGGGTGTCCGGTTGCATCACCGGCAGCGCGGGGCCCATCAGTACGCGCACGGCTTGCAAGCGCACGTCGCTGTCTTCCAGAATGGCATCGAACAGGCGGGCGTCGGTGAGGGTGCCCACCGGCTTTCCGCCATCGAACACGGGCAGTTGATCGATGTTGTGCGCGCGCATCTTGTCGATGGCATTGCGCACCGGCTCGTCCGCCTCCACGCTCACCAGGGCCAGGTCTTTTCCGCGCAGCAGGTCCGCGGCCTTGGGCTTCTCGTCCAGGAAGCCGCGCTCGCGCATCCAGTCGTCGTTGAACATTTTGCCCAGGTACCGCGTGCCGTGGTCGTGGAAGATCACCACCACCACATCGCCCGGCTTCAATTCGCCTTTCAACTGCATCAGCCCCGCCATGGCGGCGCCCGCGCTGTTGCCCGCGAATATGCCTTCCTCGCGCGTGATCTTCCGGGTGAAGACCGCTGCATCCTTGTCCGTTACTTTCTCGAACCGGTCGATCACGCTGAAGTCCACGTTCTTCGGCAGGAAGTCCTCGCCGATCCCCTCGGTGATGTACGGGTAGATCTCGTTCGGGTCGAAGATGCCCGTTTCCTTGTATTTCTTGAACACGGAGCCGTAGGTGTCAATGCCCCACACCTTGATGGCCGGGTTCTTCTCCTTCAGGTAGCGGCCCGTGCCGGTGATGGTGCCGCCGGTGCCTACGCCCACCACCAGGTGGGTGATCTTGCCGTCCGTTTGCTCCCAGATCTCCGGGCCCGTGCTTTCGTAGTGCGCCTGGCTGTTGCTCAGGTTGTCGTACTGGTTCGGTTTCCACGCATTGGGCGTTTCCTTTTCCAGGCGCGAGCTCACCGAGTAGTAGGAGCGGGGATCTTCGGGTTCCACGTTGGTGGGGCACACGATCACCTCGGCCCCGAAGGCACGCAGGGCATCCACCTTTTCCTTGCTCTGCTTGTCGGTGGTGGTGAAAATGCACTTGTAGCCCTTGATGATGGCCGCCATGGCCAGCCCCATGCCGGTGTTGCCGCTGGTGCCTTCAATAATGGTGCCGCCGGGCTTCAGCACACCGCTCTTTTCCGCATCGGCGATCATCTTCAGCGCCATGCGGTCCTTGATGCTGTTGCCGGGATTGAAGGTTTCCACCTTGGCCAGCACCATGCACGGCAGGTCCGCCGCAATGCGGTTCAATTTCACCATGGGCGTGTGGCCGATGGTGCCTAGGATGTTCTCATGGATCTTCATGCGCCGCGAAGGTAGGTGCGGCAGGGGCGGGCCATGTTCCGCACCTATTCGAACCGGATGGCCTTCGCCGGGGCGATCCGTGAAACGTACATGCTGGGCAGCACCAGGGCCATTACGCATACGGCCAGCACACCGGTGTTCAGCAGGATGATCGGCCACGGGGACAGGTCCACCGGCACTTGGTCCACATAGTAGCTTTCCACCGGAAGCCGTACCAGGCCGAAGCGCTGCTGCACCAAGGCCAGGCCGATCCCAAGCACATCGCCCAGCAGGATGCCGATGCCCATGATGTAGGCCGCATCGATCAGGAAGATGCGGCGGATGGCCCCGTTGCCCGTGCCCAATGCCTTCAGCACGCCGATCATGTTGGT
>JAFEAI010000172.1 GCA_018266475.1 Bacteroidota bacterium | reverse complement strand
GCCATGCCGGCACGTGTGTCCGGCACGCTGTACACCAGCAGCTGCCCATGGTCCGTGAAGTGCATGTGCTGCACCAGGTCATACACCTCGGGAACAGTGCTTGTACGGGTTCCGTCCCCCAATGCATGAACGACCACCACCTGCCTGTATTTCAGTGCGGCCTTCACGGCCTTCCTGTCATTGCGGATGGCGGGCACCCGGCCCAGCAATCCCGCATCCGGATGCACTGCTGCCGCAATGAACCTCGCCTCCGGGTCCACCGCAATGGCATACGCCGCACCGGGCACTTTGAAGCTGCGCGGATTTCCCCGAAACGGTTGCACCGTGACCGTTTCATCCTTCAAAATGGCCACGGCATCCGAACCCGGTACCAAGCAGCCGTCCCTGGCGGCGGGAACCTCAAGCACCGCCGAACCGGTGGCGGCATCCAGCACGGCCAAGTGCGTTTCCCCCGGTCTGTTCGGATCACTGTTCGGCGGAACTGCCTTTAGCAACATATAGCGGCCATCTGCGGAAGCGGTCATTTCCGCACCGCGCCCAAAACCGGAAAGCGGGATGGTGCGCACCACGGCCCAGCCTGCGGTATCAAGCACCAAAATGCGATCGCCCGTGGCCCCCATGGCCCATACCGTATGGCCGTCAGGAAGGCATTCCAGGGAAACAAGCGGCATCTCATTCCCTTGCAGCACGATCTTCCGCAAGTCATCCTCGTTCACCACCTGGGCACCGGTGCGTTGCACGGCCAGGCCGGGCATGGCGACCAGCAAAGCGCGCAGCAGGAAAGCGGATCCGTTCTTCAGTGCCATGAACGCCAATGGGGAGGCGCCGCAAATGTTGGGCTTCCAACGATGGTGCTGCTTCCGTGGAAAACCGTGATCTGTTACGGGGTTCACCGTAATTAAGCCCCCTGCAAAGCCACACTTGGCCGGCCTCCATGGACGATTGCCGAAACGCAAACGGCTATTTTTGACCTCATGCACCGACCGCTTTTCCACCTGTTCCTTCCCCGCGACCAGAACAGCCCTGTGCGCCTGCATCAGGTCCTGTTCTTGGCGTTCATGCCATTGATTTCCCTGGCACAACCCGTGCAGCCCTACGTGGACCATTGGGACAGCCTGAAGACCGTGAAGAAGAGCGAGGGCCTGATGGTGAACGGCCGCGAATGGGGCGAATGGAAGTTCTGGGACCGCAACGGCAAGCTCACCGAGAAAAGCGATTTCAAGGCCGGGCAGCGGGACGGCCACGTGGTGATCTACTACGACAACGGGCAGGTGGAGCACGACGGCTGGATCCGCCAAGGCGCGCAGGACAGCCTGATGCGCAGCTGGTACCGCAGCGGGCAGCCGATGGAGGAAGGCAGCTACGCCAAGGGTAAGAAGCAAGGGGCCTGGAGCTACTATTTTCCCGACGGGCGGCCCATGCTCCGCGAGCAGTGCGACAAGGACATCTGCCTGGCCATGGACGCCTGGGACCGCAACGGAACCCAAACCCTGCAGAAGGGCGAGGGCCGGGTGTACACGTACTATCCAAGCGGCGACACCGCCGAGGCCACCAGCTACCACCTGGGCGTGCCCAGCGGGGAGCAACGCGCCTACTGGCCCGCCGGCAACCTGAAGTACCGCGGCATGTGGACCGCCGGGGTAAAGCACGGCCCGTGGAACTACTGGACCTCCGGCAATGCCCGCGAGAGCAGCGAAAACTGGAGCAAGGGCAAGCTGCAAGGGCCTTTCACCAAATGGTTCGCCAACGGGCAGGTGAACGTGGAAGGCTATTATGACCAGGGCCTGAAGGACAGCACCTGGACCTGGTACGCCACCACCGGTGCGCGGGACATGCTGGGGCACTTCAAGGCCGACAAGCAGGATGGGCTTTGGAAGTACTGGTACCCCAACGGCCAGCTCAGCAGCACCGGCCTGTTCCGCAACGGCAAGCAGGAGGGCGAGTGGGTGTACTACTATGAGGGCGGCCAGGCCTGGAAGAAAGGCAGCTGGAAAAACGGCGAGAAGGACGGGCCGTGGACCACCTGGTTTGAAAGCGGCCAAAAACTGCAGGAGGGCAACTACCTCAACGGAAAGGAAGAAGGCATGTGGAACAGCTGGTTCGAGAACGGCAAGCCCAAGGACAAGGGCGGCTTCAAGCAAGGGCAGATGGACGGCCTCTGGCAGGGCTGGCTGCCCAACGGGCAGGAGAACTATACGGCCACCTGGAAGAACAACGTGAAGAACGGCCCGTGGAAGAGCTGGTATGAAAACGGCAAGCTGCGCGAAGAGGGCAGCTTTGCGGAAGGGCTGCGCAGCGGGCGCTGGCTGGAATACAACGAGCAGGGGGTGATCACCGGCGAGGGCATGTACGCCAAGGGTACGCCCACCGGGCCGTGGACGTACTATGAAAAGGGCGTGAAGCAGCGCGAGCAGAGCTTCCTGAACGGCGCGCCCAACGGCAAATGCACGGTGTACGACCAGCGGGGCCGCGTGGTGCAGGAGATGAACTACAAGGCCGGGAAATTGGACGGGCCGATGACCACCTACGATGCCACGGGCAAGGTGGTTTCCCGCGTGGAGTATGAACAAGGCAAGGTGAAGCGCGCGCCGCCGCCCGTGCATGCACCGCAGCGCCGCCGTTGAGGCAGGGGTTTTCCACCACCAAGGTGCCACTGCCTTCGGGGTCCCAGTTCCTTCCCGCCGACCTTCAAAAAGGGCGCGGTGCCCATGGGGCAGCAGGCAAGCCGCTGACTTGCCACACGCCCGTGCCGGGTACCCCGCAAGTGCGGCCGCGCAGCGCGCCGCACCCTTTGCGCACGGGGTCGGAAGCACTGCTGCGGGCTGCACCGGGGTGCTCCGCCGTACACCGCATGCGGTGCAAAAAGGCGAACATCAGGAAGCCCAACGGATTGCAAGGAATCGTTACATTGCGGTGCAACACAAATCCATACACCCATGAAACGAGAACTACTTGCGATCTCCATGCTGGCACTTGCCTGGGCGGTACAGGCCCAAACGGTGCTGGTGAATGAAAACTTCGACAGCTATTCAGCGGGCACGTTCCTGGCCGATGCTGCCGGTGCGCCCTGGTCCACCTGGTCCAATAATCCGGGCGGCGCGGATGATGCCGTGATCAGCGATGAGCAGGCCGCCTCGGCACCGAACAGCGGGGCGTGGACCGCTACCAGCACCAATGGCGGCCCGGGCGATGTGGTGCTGAACCTGGGCAACCAAACCGCAGGGGTGTGGAACATCAGCTTCAAGATGTACATCCCCAGCGGCTTCGGCGGATACTTCAACATCCTGCACGTCCTCCAGGGGAACAGCAGCAAATGGGCGGTGGAAGTGACCTTCCCCGCAAATGGGGATGTCAACCTCATGCTCCAGAACGTCACCACTACCTACGGCAGCTACCCGCATGATGCGTGGTTCCCCGTACACATCACCGTGGACATGAACGCCGTGCAGGCCTCGCTGGAGGTGAACAACACGGCCGTTCACACCTGGCCCTTCAACTGGAACGCGGGTGATGCAAATGCGGGCCTGAACCAATTGGCGGCCATGGATTTCTTTGCCTATGCCGGCGAAGCGGACCTGGCGAAATACTACATCGATGACGTGGTGGTGGAGGGCACCACCGTGGGCGTGTCCGAAATGGCTGTTGCCAACTTGGGCTTCTACCCCAACCCGGCCAAGGACGTGCTGCACATCACGGCCGCATCCGGCGCCTCCGCCTGGTGCCTGCGCGATGCTACCGGGCGCACGGTGATGGAAGGCGACGTTGCCAAGCAACAGGGCGAGCCCGCGCTCGACCTCTCCGGCCTGATCCCCGGCATCTATCTGCTTGATCTTGTGCGGCATGGCCGGCATGCCCTGCACAAGGTGGTAAAGCAGTAACGGGGCCGCCCAGGGCTATGGGGTCTTCTTGTCTTGCTATGAAAGGCCCTGATGAGCGCTGAAGGCGCGACGACATCGCTGCCCAACGCTTGCGCGTTGGGCAGCGATATACCTTGTCATCGGGGAGGGCTGAAGGCCCGACCTTACCGCACCTGGCGATGAGGCCGGGCCTTCAGCCCTGGCGATCGCGCATTTGGTATCCCGGCCCTACGCTCACGCGTAGGGCCGGGATAATG
>JAFEAI010000171.1 GCA_018266475.1 Bacteroidota bacterium | reverse complement strand
GCGATGATCTCCACCTTCTTTTCGATGGGCTGTTCCAGTTCATAGAGCAGCTCGAACTTGGTTTCGTTCTTCTCCACTACGCGCACCACGGCCTGGGCCAGGTCGGTCATGCCTTTTCCGCCTTCGGCGAAGCCCTTGGCCAGCACGGCTTCCACGCCCATGCTGCGGCAGAGGTCCTGCACCACCTTGATCTCCTCGGCGGTGTCGGTGGGGAAATGGTTGATGGCCACCACGGCCTTCACGCCGAACTTGGCGGTGTTCTCCAGGTGGCGCATCAGGTTGGCCATGCCTTTGGTGACGCGCTCCACGGAAGCCTCATTCACCTCCTTGATGGGCGCGCCGCCCTGGTAGCGCAGGGCGCGGATGGTGGCCACGATGACGGCGGCGTGGGGGGCAATACCCGCAGCGCGGCACTTGATGTCGTAGAACTTCTCGGCGCCGAGGTCCGCGCCGAAACCCGCTTCCGTGACCACATAATCGGCGAGGCTCAGCCCCATCTTGGTACCGAGGATGCTGTTGACGCCTTGGGCGATGTTGGCGAACGGCCCGCCGTGCAGAATGGCGGGGTTGCCTTCCATGGTCTGCACCAGGTTGGGCTTGATGGCGTCCTTGAGCAGCAGTGCCATGGCACCTTCGGCCTTGAGGTCGCGGGCGTAGACATACTTCTTGTCGGGGTTGTGGCTGTTGCCCACGAAGATGTTGCCAAGGCGCTTCTTCAGGTCTTCGTATCCGGTGGCTAAGCAGAGGATGGCCATCACCTCGCTGGCGGCGGTGATGTTGAACCCGTCCTGGCGGGGGATGCCGTTGCCGGTGCCGCCCAGGCCGATGACGATGTCGCGCAGGGCGCGGTCGTTCATGTCCATCACGCGTTTCCAGGCGATGGTGCGGGGATCTATCTGCAGGTTGCGGGTTTTGCTTTGCAGGTTGTTGTCGATAAGCGCGGCCAGGAGGTTGTTGGCCTTTTCGATGGCGGCGAAATCGCCGGTGAAGTGCAGGTTGATGTCCTCCATGGGCAGCACCTGTGCGTATCCGCCTCCGGCGGCGCCGCCCTTCATGCCGAACACGGGCCCCAGGGAGGGTTCGCGCAGCACGGCCATGGCCTTCTTGCCGATCTTGTTCAGCCCCTCCACGAGGCCTACGGTGGTGGTGGTTTTCCCTTCACCGGCAGGCGTGGGCGAGATGGCGGTCATCAGGATGAGCTTGCTCTTCTTCACCTTGGCTTCATCGATCAGGTTCAGGGGGAGCTTGGCCTTGTAGCGGCCGTACTGCTCCATCTGTTCGGGCTTGATGCCGATTTTTTCGCCGATGGCGGTGATGGGTTGGAGGGTTGCCTTTTGGGCGATCTCGAGGTCTGTGGGGAATGCCATGTGCGTGTGCTGTTGGGAGCGGTTAAAGAAACGGAAAGAAGGGATCCGGTGTCCTGCGGTGGGTCAAGGTTTTGCGGGGAGCAAGTACACGGTGACCACGCCACGTGCGTCGGCGGTCACAAGTTCGAGGGCTCCGTCGCGGTTGATGTCGGCGATGCTGAAGGGCATAGCTCCTTTGAGGGGGAAGCCGGGCCAGAGGGTGCCTGCGGCATCAAAGAGGCGCACCTGGTCTTTTTCGGGGAGTGCGAGGCCAATGGCATCGGGTGCGTTTCCCAAGGGTACGGCGAAGGCCCGTGCGCCGGGGGAATCAGGAAAGGTGATGGTGAAGAGCAGCTTGCCGGCGGTTTCGCCGGTGAGGGTGGAGGCCGTAGTGCGCAGGATGGCGGTACCGGATCCGCCCTGGGGGCTGAAGAGCGAGACGGTTCCGCTGGCGGGAAGGGAGAGGGTGTCCACGTGGCCGTCGAGGGATCCGCTGAGCACGGCCCCTGCGCTGTCGGCCCATAGGAGGCGGCGGTCGCCGATGTCCATGGCATCGCGGCTTCCGAGGAAGGTTTGCAGGGCGTGCATGCGCAGCCTGGGGGCATAGCGCACTGCGCCGCGGCGGTCCAGCACGGCCACGGTGCCGTTGCGCAGGGGGATCACGAGGAAATCCTTGCCTTTGCTGCGCACATGTTCCACGGGAGCCAGCGCGGGGGCGGGGAGCTTTTCGGGCTCCCATCCCTGCACGGGTTTTCCGTCGGGCCCCAGGTTTGCCACGGCCCCGGTCACCAACGGCACCAGGATGCGGTAGTCCTTGTTGCCTTCATAGTCAAACACGCTGAGCGGTGCGGCGGCATCGGCCTTCAGGGCCACGGGGAAGCCCTCCACATCGCGCCCGAGGCGGTCGATGAGGTACACCTTTCCGGCGGTGTTGCAGAGCAGTTGCAGCTTGGCGTTGCGGTAGCGGTCCACCTGGTTCACGCCGCCGAGCAGGGGTCCGTCGAGCTGGCGCTGCCAGAGCACCTTCCCGGTGCAGCTGATGAGGCTGATGCGGTGGTCGCGGTCCTGCACGAGGACCTGGAGGGTTTTGCTGAGGTAATCGTCCACGAGCAGGGGTGGCATGGCGAGCGGGGCGGGCATGGCGGCGGTCCACAGGGCCCCGTCGGTTTTGTTTCCTGTGGGGGCGTGCTGCACGCAGAAAGTGGCGATGCAGGCACCGTCGCTGCGGGGGGAGAGCTGGAGCATGGCCGCGCCCAAGGTGCGGTGGATGGCAGCCTGGGGGCTGTTGGCGGGAGGCCAGGCCCGGGGCACATCGGCCCACCAGGTGTAGACGGCCCTGGTGGCGAATCGGGTGAAGAAGTCGCCTTTGCCGGGCGCCAGTGCCAGTGAGCTGCGGTCGGTCCATGCATCGATGGCGGCGCGCATGGCGGCAGGCGTGTCGCTGAAGACCACCATGTCGCCGAGCAGGGCCCAGAGGGGCTGTTGGAATGCGGCGAAGGGGTTTCCGAAGAGCACCGCGAGGGCCTGGGGGTCTGCCAGGCGGGTGATGCGCACGTCGCGGTATTCCGTTGCGGGGCATCCGCCATCGGGGCAGCGCAGGGCCATTGCGGCGGCGGCATCGGCGGGATCGGCGGCCTGCAGCACGGCCCAGGTGGCCCCTTCCGCCCCTGCCCTTCCGATGCCGCGCACCCATGTGCCGTAGGCCGGGAAGAGGGTTTCGTCCAGTTGCCCGGCGGCCACGTTCCGGATGTATGCGGCCGGGCTGTCCACCTGTGCCCAGTTCATCCATGCCACGTTGGCTGGCAATGCGCGCAGCAGCTCCGGCATTGCGGGTTGCTGGTGAATCAGCGCGTTCAGGGCGGCCCCATTGCCGGCGGGCAGCAGCAGGCCGTTCATCAGCATGGCATCGGGCCGCAGGCGCACGTCCATGGCAAACCAGCCTTCGGCGGCCATGCCGCCCGGGAACAGGGGTTGCCCGTCGGCTTGAAGCCATTGCGCGGCGAGGTTGGCCTGCATCAACAGGTGTGCGTCGGCACCATTGCTGAAGGTGGCGCGCGCCTTGTTGAAGGCCCCGGGCTTCCCGGCAGCGGCAGCGGCTTTCACTGCGGCCTCCACGGATGCCTGGGCGGCGCCCGCCAGCAACAGGCCGTTAGCCCAGGCCACTTCCAGGGCGGGCAGGGCGCTATCTGCGGGAATGTGTTGCCGTTCGCCGTTCCACAAGGCTGGGGACAGCGGCTTTCCGAAGGCCAGGCCCAGCATCTGCAGCGCTCCGGCGGAAGGCTCCACCGGCCACACCACCAGTGGCACGGGGCGGTTTCCCTCGGGCACGCTCCAGGCCACCACCATGCTGCCGCCCTTGCCATGGCCAAGCGTGGCGGCGGCGCGCCCGATGCGGCGCATGATGGTGTCCACGGCGGAGAAGCCGGGATCTCCCTCCAGGTCGCCCCAGAACTGGCTGGTGCCCGTGAAGTGGTCCCACGCGGCAACGGGGTCCGGCACCTCCAGCACGGCCACGGCGTCCGCAGGCACGGCGGCCCAGGGGTCGGCGGCTTGGGCGGGGCCCTGGCGCAGGCCGATCAGCCACCAGGCAATGGCCGCCACAATGGCAAGCAGGAGGGCGGCAATGGCAATGCGGCGCATGCGAAGGCCAAAGGTGCGGCGCAGGGTGCCGGGTCCCGCGCGGAGGCAGGGATGCTTTCGCACAAGGCGATGTGCATCAGGGGCTGCGCTGCGCGGGACCTTGCCGGGGACTACAGCAGCGTGAAGGAGGTGCGGTGGTGCGGCGAAGGCCCGTGGAGGGCGATCGCCGCGCGGTGGTCCGCCGTGGGGTAGCCTTTGTTCACCGCCCAGCCGTATGCAGGATGCGCATGGTGCAACGCGGTCATCAGCTCATCACGGTGGGTTTTGGCCAGCACCGATGCCGCCGCAATGCTGCGGAACTTGCCATCACCCTTGATGATGCAGTGGTGCGGAATCCCTTCGTAGGCGCTGAACCGGTTGCCGTCCACCAGCAATGCCTGCGGCCGCAGGCGCAGGTTTGCAATGGCGCGGTGCATGGCCAGGAAGGAGGCCTGGAGGATGTTGATCCGGTCGATCTCCTCCACCGTGGCCACCCCGATGCCCCAGGCAAGGGCGCCCTGCTCGATCAAGGGGCGGAGCCGTTCGCGGCCGGCGTGGGTGAGCTTTTTTGAATCATCCAGCCCGGGCAGGTGAATGCGTGGCGGCAACATGACGGCTGCGGCCACCACCGGGCCTGCCAGGCAGCCGCGGCCTGCTTCATCGCAGCCGGCCTCCAGGATGCCGAGGGTGTGGTGGGGTGCAAGCCGCGCCATGGTCAAGCCGATGGGTGGAGCATGCGCTCCAGGCTGCTCCACAGGCCTTCCGCAGCGCGGTCCCAGGAGAAAAGCGTTGCGCGTTCCAGGCCTGCCGCCACAAGGTTGTTGCGCAAGGCTGCATCCTGCCACATCCGCGCCATGGCTTCCGCGATGCTGTCCACGCTGAACGGATCACAGTAGATGGCGGCATCACCGGCCACTTCGGGCAAGCTGGTTGCCTGCGCTGCGATCACGGGCACCCCGCACTTCATGGCCTCCGCCACGGGGATCCCGAAGCCCTCGAAGTAGGAAACAAAGACCAGCGCCAAGGCGTCTGCAAGCGTTTGGTGCAGCTCGGGCTGTTCCAGTCTGCCGGTGAACACCACCTTGTCGGTGTGGCGCATTGCGCCCCATGCGGCCTTCATGCGCGGATCCCACCAGAACGCCTCCCCCACCACCACTAAGCGGGCATCCGGTTGGTGCTCGGCAAAGCGGTCGAAGGCCTCCAGCAGCCGGGCAATGTTCTTGCGCGGGTGCAGGGACCCGATGGAAACGAAGTAGGGCCGCCCTCCGGTAAGGCGCGCGCGCGCTGCACCCTTTTCGGCTTCGGCCAAGGGCCGGAAAACTTCACCAATGCCATTTGGCACCACGTCGATCTTCCCTTCGGCGATGCCATAGGTGGCCATAATGTCGCGCTTGGAAAATGTGGACACCGTGGCGATGCGTGCGGCCTTTTCCGCGAAGCGCGGAAAGAAGCTGCGGTAGTACCGGCTGTAGGCGGGGGGCAGGTCGTGCGGATAGTGCTCGAAGTTGAGGTCGTGGATCACGGCGAGCTGCGGGAGCGAAGTGCGCAGGCTGAGGTATCCGTCCGGCGAGAGGAAGGCATCCGCCCGGTGCTTGCGCAGCGCCGGCGGCAGCATACAGTTGAACCAGATGCGGTAGAGCAAGGGGTGGCGCGTGGGCGGCGGCAATACCACGGGGCTGACGTTGGCGGCGTGTACGAAGCGTGCGTCGTAGGGCCTGTCGAAGAAGTAGATGAACTGGTGCTCGGGATGTGCCGCCACCATGCGGCTAAGCGTTTCCTGGGCGAACCAGCCGATGCCTTCCAGCTTTCCGGGCAGCAGCAGGCGGGTGTTCACGGCGATGCGCATGGATGGGGATCAACCTTTTGAATGGCCTTCCACCAAGGCGATCTCCTCCGGGGTAAGCCCGTAGAGCGCGAAGACGGCCGCGTTGATCCTGGCCTCCAAGTATGCTGCCTTGTCCTTTGCTTGCAGACCTTTCAAACCGCCATGCTTGGCGTACTGGTCATTCTTATGCTTTACAAGCTGCTTCACAGTGGTTGAAATTTGATCCTCCAGTTGCCGTTCACGTTCCGAAGCCACCACTTTTAAGGGCACCGATAAAATTGCCTCCTTCTTGATCTTCGGGAAGGTCTTCTTCTGGTCCGATTGCACCTTGCTCCAGTAGAACCGGTTCAGGTGGCTGTTGATTATACCAAGGATGAAGTACAAGTCTCCGGAATCTGCTTGCCGGAGGAACACGTTGTACAATGAGTTCATGGCGTACAGCCCGCCCGGCACCACAGTGGCGATGGGGTAATGGCCCACCTGCCGGATGCAGATCCGGTCCTGTTGATGCACCGATTCCTTTCCTCCGCTCTTCACCCCTTCGGCATTGAAGAGCACGTACAACGACTGCGACCGCAGTCCGAATGGTTCGATGTCCGCGCCATCGATCACCGGCACATATTCCTTGCTCAGCTTCTTGGTGGCCACGTGTTTTTTACGGTCCCTGGCCTGGATACCGAAATAGGCTCCGCAAGAATCACCGAGCGGGTGTGATAGCGCCAGCACTTTGTCCAGCAACCGCCTGTCGCCGGCACTCACGTCCACTGTGAAGTCAAGCCGCGGATTGGCGCGGAAGGAGGCCTGTAGCACGGACCCGATGGGAACAGGATTGAACAAGGTATCCGCCTTGGACACTTCCAGCTGGTGCTTTGGCGTAGGGGCCGCCTTTGTGGCAATAATGATGCATGTATCCACGCTTGCCTGCTTGAAGACATTGTAGTTGAACAGCACGATGTCGTTCAACCTGGTACGATCCAGCAAATACCGTCGCAACGGTTCGGCATGGATGTTCTTGAGAAATGTGTTTGGCGTGATGAAGCCCAGCCGCCCATTGGGTGCCAGCAGCTTGATCGCACGTTCCATGAAGAGTTGGTACGTATCGATCTTGTACTTGGCGGTTTCGTAGACCCCCGAGGCATACGTGAAAAACTCCTTGGTCTCCAGGTTCTGCAACAGGACGTATGGAGGGTTTCCGATCACAGCGTCAAATCCCACAGCGAGTGTTTCGTACTGGCGGGCGGGTTCTTCCGCGATGGCAATTCCTTGTTTGCGCAACAAGTCCTCTGCCCGGGCCCGTTGTTGATCCGCCTCCTGCTTCACGCGCCGGGCCTGCACCAATAGTTCCTGCTGGATGTCCGGTGGATCCACCCTGTATGCAGCAGGAAAGTTGCGCGACCAACTGAAAGGCCTGATCGCATGCTCCCCCGCCATGTCCGGCCCGGCATCGAAATAATCCATTTCCACCAGGCTGTTTCCGCACAGGATGTTCCCGTCCAGCGTGGGCAGAATGCGTTCGTTGGCGAAGTTGAGGCTGTGCTGGATGCTGGCGGTGGTTTCGCCCTCCATGCACTTCAGCAGCAGGCTCAGCTTGGTCACTTCCACCGCGTTGGCGTCCAGGTCCACACCGTGGATGTTGTTCAGCAGGATGGACTTCTTCACTGCACTGGCAAGTTCATTGTCCGGGCGCAGTACGGCATCGCGGGCCTTGCCCTTGGCCGGTGCATGTTCGCGGTAGTAGTGCTTGTGCCAATCGAGCAGGAACTGGTACGCGCCAAGCAGGAAGCTCCCGCTGCCGCAGGCCGGGTCCAGCACCTTCAGCAGCGCCACTTCCTTGGGCGTTTTGCCCTTCACCAGTTCGCCAATGGTGCGCTCCACGATGTAATCCACGATGTACTGCGGCGTGTAGTACACCCCGCCCGCCTTTCGCACCTCGGGCTTTTCCTCGATGCGGGCGCGGTGCCCTGCGGTGATGCGGATGCGCTTGCCCAGGAACTGCTCGTAGGCGCTGCCGAGGATCTCCACGCTGAGCACGCTGAACTCGTACGGGCTCTTTGGGAAGTAGAGGTCCTCCACGATGTTCTTCACCACCTTGTTGTCCACCGCTACCGTGGCGCTCACGTCGTCCTTGCCAAAATCGAACAGGCCGCTGTTGTACTTGCTGTCCGCGCGGCGGAACACGTCGAGGATGTTCTTGTACAGGTCGCCGCCATTGCGGATCGCGGCCATCAGTTCGCCGTAGGGTTCCACGCCGCGGTCCTCGGCGATGCGCAAAAAGATGATGCGGTCGATGGTGCGCTGCACCACCAGGTTCATGTCCTCCTCGCCCAGCGCGGGATTGCGCAGGCTGATGCTGGTGGCCAAGTATTTCCGCCAGGTGTCTAAGCTTTCCAGGAAGGCGGCATCCACGGAGGCGGTTCCACGCTTGCCCGTGCCGCTTTTTACGAACCGGTCGAAGCTTCCCTTTCGCACCTGTTCCTTGCTGAAGGTGTCCCAGAGAAAGTCGAACTCGGCCTCATACGCATCAAACGTGATGTACTTGATGCGTGCCACGGCGGCCTTGTCGTCCTGCTTGGGGCGCTTGGTGCAGTCATACACGCTGAACTCCTCGAAATCGGTAAGGATGCTGATGGGCAGCTTGGCGCTCCATGCATACCGCCGCACTTGGTAGGCCGGCTCCACTTCGGTCTTCACCTTCACGTAGGGCTTTTTCGCCTCCACGAAAAAGAGCCGTTGCCCGCCTTCCAGCCGGAAGCTGTAATCCGGCGCCTTTACGGCCCGGCCCATGCGCACGCGGTCCTCGTGGATCACTTCGCGGTAGGCCTCGGCATTGCCTGCGCTGTTGTCCATGTCCCAGCCCAGGGCCTTGAAGAAGGGGTCGATGAAGTCCCGCCGCACTTGCGTTTCGTTGTAGTCCGGGCGCTGGTAGCTGGCCCGCTGCTCCCGGAAACGCGCCACCAGCACGGCAATGCGGGCACGGGCTTCTTCCTTGGACGGCGGGGTGGCCATGGCTGGGTTGCGGGCGGAAAAATGGAGGGGCAACTTACTTATGAAAACAGCAGCGAATGGCGGAACGGGGCACTCTTTTTCCACCGCTGGGAGGTTGGGGGAGATGCGTTGTGGGATAAAAAGTCGGGAGTCCGGGAGTCGGCAGTCCGGGAGTCGGCAGTCCGGGAGTCGGCAGTCGGCAGTCCGAGAGTCGGCAGTCGGCAGTCGGGAGTCCGGGAGTCGGGAGTCGGCAGTCCGGGAGTCGGGAGTCCGAGAGTCGGGAGTCCGGGAGTCGGGAGTCCGAGAGTCGGCAGTCGGCAGTCGGCAGTCGGGAGTCGGGAGTCGGGAGTCCGGGAGTCCGGGAGTCCGGGAGTCGGCAGTCCGGGAGTCGGCAGTCGGGAGTCCGGGAGTCGGCAGTCCGGGAGTCGGCAGTCCGAGAGTCGGCAGTCGGCAGTCGGCAGTCCGGGAGTCGAACTCACGACTCAAGACTCACGACTCAAGACTCCAGACTCCAGGACTCAAGACTTCAGAACTCAACACTCCCAAACTCTCCCGACCTTTCGCCGCCCATGCAACGCAAATTCCTGGCCAACCTGGTGCTGGTGCTGGTACTGAACCTGCTGGTGAAGCCGTTCTACATCTTCGGCATCGACGCGGAGGTGCAGGTGCGGGCGGGCACGGCGGCGTATGGCGGCTATGCGGCGCTGCTGAGCCTCACCTTCCTGCTGAACATCTTGCTGGACCTGGGGGTGACCAACTGGAACACGCGGCACATTGCACGGCACGCCCACCTGATGCACAAGCACGTGAGCGGGATCATCACGGCGCGGGCACTGCTGGCGGTGCTTTACGGCATGGCCATCTTTGCTGCGGCGTGGCTGCTGGGCTACCGCGGCGGCCAGCTGAAGCTGCTGGGGATCCTGGCGTTCAACCAGGTGCTGGTGGCCACGGTACTGTACCTGCGCAGCAATGTGGCGGGATCGCAGCGCTTCGCGCAGGACAGCCTGCTCTCGGTGCTGGACCGCGTGCTGCTGATCGGCATCTGTGCCTGGCTGCTGTGGGGGCGGAAGCACGGCGGCCCCTTCCCCATTGAATGGTTCGCCTGGGCGCAAACGGCGGCCTACGGCCTTACGGCGGTTACGGCGCTGCTGCTGGTGGCGCGCCATGCGGGCGGCCTTCGGCCGCGGTGGAACCCCGCATTCACCTTCAGCATCCTGCGGCAGAGCTTTCCGTACGCGCTGCTGGTGCTGCTGATGAGCTTCTACTACCGCACGGATTCCATCATGCTGGAACGCATACTGCCCGACGGCGCGCTGCAGGCAGGCATCTACGCCCAAGGCTTCCGCTTCTTCGAGGCCTTCAACATGCTGGGCTTTTTGCTGGCCGGGCTGCTGCTGCCCATGTACAGCCGCATGCTGAAGCACGGGGAGGACGTGGGTCCCCTCACGGGCCTGGCCCTGCGCCTGGTGCTGGCGGGCTGCATCGCCGTATCCATCACCGGCAGTGCATGGGCCCATGAGGTGATGGCCCTGCGCTACCACGAGCACACGGAACAGAGCGCCCCGGCCTTCGCGGTGCTCATCTGGTGCTTCACCGCGGTGTGCGTCACCTACATCTTCGGCACGCTGCTCACCGCCAGCGGCGACCTGCGCATGCTCAACCGGATGGCGGCAGGGGGCATGGTGCTCAACATCGGCCTGAACCTGGTGCTGATCCCCCATTGGCAGGTGCTGGGCGCCGCCTGTGCCAGCTTGGCCACGCAGGGGCTGATGGCCTTGGCCCAGGGGGCGATAGCGGCCAGGCGCCACCGGCTGCGCCCGGGGCTGCGCAACACCCTTGGCGCCTTGGCCTACACCCTGCTGCTGCTGGGCGTGGCCTGGTGGCTGAAGACCGCCGGGTTGCCCTTCCCGCGCGCCTTGCTTGCCATGGCACTTGCGGCCTGCCTGGCGGCCCCTGCCACCGGGCTGTTGCCCTTGCGCGGCCTGGCCCAGCTGCGCGCACTGCGCCGCGAAGCCTGAACCGGCCTACTTTAGCCGACCTTTTCAAACCTTCACCCCCGCATGGCCCAAGAGGGATCCGCCCCAGGCGACCGGTCGTTCGATCTTGTTCTTTTCCTGTGGGCGCGCCGCCGCTTCCTCATCGGCATGGGCCTGCTGGGCCTGGTGGGCGGTGTAGTGGCGGCCTTCGCCATCACCCCGCTGTACCGCAGCGAGGTGATCCTCTTCCCCGCCATCACCAACAGCGTGTCCAAGGCCCTGCTCAACGAACAATCCACGGGCAGGGACGACATCCTGGCCTTGGGTGACGAGGAAGATGCCGAGCAACTGCTGCAGATCCTGCATTCCGACCAGGTGCGGGACCGCACCGCGGCACGCTTCAGCCTGCTTGAGGTGTACAAGATAGACCCCGCCGGCAAGCACCGGAACTCCGAGCTGCGCGATGCCTACAACGACCACGTGAAGTTCGAGTACACCAAGTTCGGCAGCGTGCGCGTGGAAGTGATGGACAAGGACCCGCAGCGCGCGGCGGACATGGCCAATTTCATGAGCGCGCAGGTGGACAGCGTATGGAACGACATGGCCCACGAGCGCGCCCTGAAGGGATACCGCATCGTGAAGGAAAGCGTGGACGACCTCACCAAGGAGATCCGCCTGATCGGCGACAGCATGGAGGTGCTGCGCGGCCTGGGCGTGCAGGACTACCACACGCAGGCCGAACGCTACAACGAATACCTCGGCGCCGCCATTGTGAAGGGCGACAAGCGCGCCATCGACGAGTTCGAGCGCCGCTTCGCCATCCTGGCCAAGTACGGCGGCGCGTACGTGCAATTGCAGGACCGCCAGTTCAACGAAGTGAAGCGGCTGAGCGTGCTGAACATGAAGCTGGAGCAGGCCAAGGCCGACCTGGACAGCGACCTGCCGCACAAGTTCACCGTGGACACGGCCTTCGCGGCCGACCGCAAGAGCTGGCCCGTGCGCTGGTTGGTGGTGGCCATCAGCACCATCAGCGCGCTGGTGCTGGCGCTGGTGCTGATCGTAGTGCAGGAGAACGTACGCAAGATCCAGGGGAGGCATGCATGAGCCCCAGCACTTCCGGTCCATGGCCGCCTTGGTGCTGCGCCACTGGCGGCTCTTTGCCGTAGTGGCCGTGCTGGCGGCGGTGATATCCACCGTGCTCAGCGGCCCCGGGTTCATCAAGCCGCGCTACCGGTCGCGCGCCGTGGTGTACCCGGTGAACCTGAACAGCTACTCCATCGAAACACAGAGCGACCAGCTGATGCAGCTGCTGGAAAGCAACAGCATCCGCGACAGCCTGATCACCCGCTTCGGCCTGGCCGCGCACTACACGGTGGACACGGCCTGGCGCGGAGGGCGCGCGGCCCTGTACAACCTGTACAACGAGCGCGTATCCATCCAAAAAACGCGCTATGAAAGCGTGGAGCTGGAAGTGACCGACGAGGACCCCGCACTGGCGCGCGCCATGGTGCTGGAGGTGCTTGCGCAAACGGACCTGCTCGCGCGCCGCCTGCAGCGCCACACTTCGGCGGAGCTGCTGGGCGTGGTGCAGCTGGGCCTGCGGAACGCCAAGCAGCGCATGGACACCATCGAGGGGCGGCTGGACCTGCTCCGCCGGACCCAGGGCCTGCTGGACTATGGGGCCCAGACCAAGGAGTTCTCCAAAGGCTACGTGCGCGCACTGGCCTCCGGCGGCAGGCAGCCGCAGGAGATCACCGCCGGGCTGAAGGCCCTGGAGGACCATGGCGGCGAATTCCTGCGCCTCTCCCTGCTGAACAAGGCACTGGTGAAGGACTATGCCAAGCTGCAAGGCCAGGAGCGGCAACTGGCCCTGGACACCGCCAAGGTGCTTACCTACACCAACGTGGTGGTACGCCCGGACCTGCCGGACAAGAAGGTATACCCCGTGCGCTGGCTGATCGTGCTGGCCTCGGTGGTGGCCGCCCTGCTGCTTTGCTACGTGCTGCTGTTCCTGCGCAGCGCCCCACCCGGCGGGGGCAACCAACGGTGAACGGGCCATGGAGCGCCTCCTGAAGAGCTACTGGATTCCCGCCGCATGCGTGGTGTTCGTGCTGCTCAACGCCCTCTTCATCGCGCACGACCTCTACTGGCTGAACCTGCTGCCCCTGGCCCTGCTGGCGGGCTGGGCGCTGGTGGCCGCCACGGACAAGCTGCTGCTGTTCATCGTGTTCGCCACGCCCCTGTCGGTGAACATGGAACAGCTGGACCTGGGCGGCATCGGGGTGGCGTTGCCCACGGAGCCGCTGATGGTGGCGCTCATGGGCCTGTTCCTGCTGAAGCTGGTGCTGGAGGGCGGCGTGGTGGATCCCGGGGTGTGGCGGCATCCCATCACCGTGGCCATCCTGCTGCAACTTGGCTGGATGGCCGTGTGCGTGCTGCCCAGCAGCATGCCCCTTGTTTCCTTCAAATACCTCACGGCCCGCCTGTGGTTCACGTGTACCATGTACTTCATGGCCACGCGGCTGTTCCGCGACCCGCGCAACATGCACCGCTTCTTCTGGTGCTTCCTGGCGGGCATGGCCCTGGTGGTGGGCTACACCCTGGTGCTGCACGCGCAGTACGGTTTTGCCGAGGAGCCCGCCCACTGGGTGATGTCACCCTTCTTCAAGGACCACACCAGCTATGGCGCCATCCTCGCCTTCTGCGTGCCCTTCGCGGCGGCGGCCATCTTCATGCCGGGGTATTCGCGCACGCGCAAGGCCATGGCCGCGGCCATCCTGCTGCTGCTGTTGGCCGGGCTGGTGTTCTCCTACACGCGCGCCGCCTGGCTGGGCGTAGTGGCCGCCATCGGCGTGTTCGCATTGATGCGGCTGCGGATCCCCGCTTGGGCGGTGGGCGCGGTGGCGCTGGTGGGCGGCACCGTGCTGCTGGCCAACCTGGACCAGGTGGCCATCGCCATGGGCCGCAACAAAACGGAAAGCAACGACGACCTGGCCAAGCACGTGACCTCCATGGGCAACATCCGCTCGGATGCCAGCAACCTGGAGCGCATCAACCGCTGGAACTCGGCCCTGCGCATGTTCGCGCAAAAACCGGTCACCGGCTGGGGCCCGGGCACGTACATGTTCCAGTACGCGCCGTTCCAGGCCTCGCGTGACCGCACCATCATCAGCACCAACTTCGGCCTGGTGGGCAACGCGCACAGCGAATACCTCGGGCCGTTGGCCGAGCAGGGGCTGCCCGGCCTCCTGCTGGTGCTGGCCGTGGTGGGCACCATCACCTGGACGGCGGTGCGGCTGTGGTCCAAGCTGCCCAACGGGGTGGACCGCCGCATGGTGGGCGCGGCCTTCCTGGGGCTGGTCACCTACTTCGTACACGGGGCGATGAACAACTACCTTGACCTGGACAAGGCGAGCGTGCCCTTCTGGGGCTTTGCGGCCATGATCACCGTGCTGGACCTGAAATACCGGGAACTTCCCGCTCAGCGGAAGCGGCAGGTGAGCAGCGCGATATCGTCCAGGTAGGGCTGGCTGCCGCGGTGGCCCTCAAAGGCGGCCATCAGCACCTCGTTGATCTGGGCCGGCGTGGCATTGGAAAGATCGGCAAGCACCTTCTCCACGGCCTGCTCACCGAAGGGCTCGCCCTGCGCATCCTCCTGTTCCACCAGGCCATCGGTGTAGCAGAGCAGCACGCCGCCCTTGATCGCTGCACGGCCCATTTGCACGAACGGCAGGTCGGGCAGCATGCCCAAGGCAATGGCGCCGTCACGCAGTTCCTGCAGGCCTTCCCCCGGAATGGCCAGCAAAGGCGGGTTGTGGCCGGCGTTCACATATTCCATGGTCCCTTCCCGCATGCGGGCGCGCCCGATGAAGAAGGTGATGAAGCGCTCGCCCCGCGCCCTTTCCATCACATTGGCGTTCAGCTCGCGCACCAGGTCCTCCAAGGGCACCCCATCGCGCTGCAGCAGCGCCCGCAGGGTGGCCTGGAAGTTGGACATGAGCAGTGCCGCCGCGATCCCCTTTCCGCTGACGTCGGCCACGCAGAGCACCCGTTCATCGGGACCGGTGTTGATCACATCGTAGTAATCGCCGCCCACCTGCTGGTGGGGCTGGTACCAGGCGGCGGCCTGCATGTGCGCATCGTCGGGCAGGTCCTTGGGCACCAGCATCTGCTGCATTTCGGCGGCCAGCTCCAGTTCGCGGCGGTTCCGCTCCTGGGCCAACGCCCGGTATGCCAGCCGCTTGTTCTCCATGGCCACCGCGATCAGGTTGGTGATGGTCTGGAAGAAGTTGAGGTGCTTCACGGTGGGGCTCATCCGCCGCTCCTCATCGTCGATATCGCCGATCAGCAGCAGGGCCAGCGGCTTGTCGCGGTGGAACACCGGAATGGCAATGTCGTAGCGTCCCAGGCCCTGGGCGTCCTCCGCGCCGATGAAGGCGATCTCGCGGTGCCTTTGCATGTAGCCCGCCACCTCGGCGGCCAGGGCGCCGCTTTCGTCGCCCATGGTCAGCGGGCAGGTCCAGCCGCCATCGTTCTCGAAGTACTTCAGGCGCTGGATGCCGAGGTCGTCATGGATGATGGCGGCATAGAGCTTGAGCAATTGCTCCCGGGGCTCGTTGTTGTTGATGGCCTTGGTGATGTCCAGCAGCGCGCGCAGCTGGAATTCCTTCAGGTTGAGGCGGTCGTTCAGCCGCTTGAGGTGCGTCATCCTCAGCCCTTCCACGCTTTCACCAGCTCGGGCAGGCGCGCGAGGCTGGCTGTTTCGCGCATCTTCTGCTTCCACTCGCCGGCGGGCGACCCGAAGTAGGTTTTCCCTCCTTCCAGGTTGCTGAGCACGCCGCTTTGGCCCAGCACGGTGGCCCCCTCGCCAATGGTGATCTTGCTGGGCACGCCCACCTGTCCCCAGAGGGTGACGTTGTCGCCGATGATGCATGCGCCGGAGATGCCCGCCTGCGAGGCGATCAGACAGTTGCGCCCGATGATGGTGTCATGCCCCACCTGCACATGGTTGTCGATCTTGGTGCCCGCGCCGATGCGCGTGTCGGCGCTCACGCCGCGGTCAATGGTGGTTTGCGCCCCGATCTCCACATCGTCCCCGATCACCACGCTGCCGGCGGTGATCATTTTCTCATAGCCGCCCGCGCGCTTTTTGTAGTAGAAGGCGTCGGCGCCGATCACCGCGTTCGCGTGGATGGTCACGCGGTCGCCGATGGTGGTGTTGGGGTAGATCACCACGCCGGGCATAATGGTGCAGCCGTTGCCGATGACCACGTTGGTGCCCACCACCACGCTGGAATGCACCACGGTGTCCGCGCCGATGTTGGGCAGTTCGCCGGTCCATGCGGCGGGCGTCATGAAATGGCGGACCAGGGTGTTGTAGGCGTGGCAGGGATCCGTGCACACCAGCACGGCCTTGCCTTCGGGCACCTCCACCCCGCCGTGGTCGATGAGGATGGTGGTGGCCGCGCTGTGGAGGGCCTTGTTGTAGTACTTGGGGTGGTCCACGAACACCAGGTCGCCTTCGCGCACCCGGTTGATCTCGTTGATGCCCGTGACCATGCGGCGGGCATTGCCCAGCACCCGGGCATGAATGAGCTCCGCCACGGCGGCGGCGTCAAGGGGTTCCTTCAGTTCCATGCGGGCTGCGGCGCGCCGCAAGGGTCGCCGGTGCGGCAAATGTAGCCGTCGCAGGTCCGCAGGCGGCTGCCTACTTCTTCACGCGGTCCAGGTAGGCGCCGGTCTCGGTGTCGATGCGCACCACGGTGCCGATCTCCACGAAGGAGGGCACCTGGATCTCGTGGCCGTTCTCCAGGGTGGCGGCCTTCATCACCTTGTTGCTGGTATCGCCCTTCACCACGTTTTCCGTGTAGGTCACCTTCATTTCCACGATCTTCGGGGGGCGGGCCAGGATGGGGGTGCCGCTCTCGAAGCCCACCTGCACCATCATTTCCTCCTTGAGCAGGCCGGCGGCATCGCCGAAGAGCTCCACGGGCACGTGGAACTGCTCGTAGCTGTTGGGGTCCATGCACACGAAGTGGTCGCCTTCGCGGAAGAGGTACTGGTAATCGCTCACCTCCACGCGGAGCACGTCCATGGGCTCGCCGCTGCGCCAGCGGTGCTCGTTGAGCTTGCCATTGCGCAGGTTGCGCATCTTTCCCTGGTAGAAGGCGCGCAGGTTGCCGGGGGTGCGGTGCTGCCACTCCACGATCTGGCAGATGTCGTTGTTGAAGCGGATGTAGGAACCGATGCTTACGTCGCTGGTGCTGGCCATGTGCTTGGAAAAATGAGGCGCGAAGGTAGGAATATGCGGAAAACCGGGATCAACAATGCGCATATCACGGAGCAGACCCTGCGGAAATGGTGCAGGAAGTCCGCCTCCCCGGGCCTTTGTGGCCGCTCAAGGCAGGATCAATACGCGATGCACCCTTTGGTCCCTGCCGTCCGGGTCCGCGATCCGCACCAGGCAGATGCCTGTTCCCCATCCGGCGGTCTGCACGGAACCTGTGCCCGCCGGGAGGTAACGGTCACTGAGCAAGCACCTCCCTGATGCGTCGTACACGCTCATCCGAAGGGCGCCACCGGAAACCAACGGGATCGGATCGCCCTGTTGCACCACATTGCCCAGCAGGTCACGGTGCGCCTCCGGGGCTGCGGGGCTGATGCCCGTGGGGATCATCACCTCGCACAAATTGACGGTGGGCAGCGCAGGGCGCACGGCAACCTGAACGCTGGTGTCCGCAACCCCTGCACCGAAGGTTTCTTCATGGTAGGCACCAAGGTCCTCCACTTGGTACAATTCCGCGGGCACCACCACATGGCCCACATCAACGGCCACCACGTTGCACCCGGGAGCATCCGGGTCCACGGCGCGCACCCCGGGCTGGTGGTACGTGAAGCCCAGGTCCACATGCACGTGGTCCAGCACGCCTGCCAGTACAATGCCTTCGGGCCGTGCCTTCATGCGGAACGGGATGAACCTATTCCGCTGGTTGCCGGTGATGTGGCTGGTCATGGCGGCGGCGGCGGCCACATCCCCATTGGCCGCAAGCATCACCACGGTGCTGTCAAGGGCGAGTGCGGTGCGCCCGTCAGGGGTAGTATCCATGGCGGCCAGGGAGGCCCCCGCCGTAGGCGTCAGCGTGTAAAAATGGGCCGCTTCAACCGTCGCTTGGGCGCTCAGCTTCACCGTGGACCTGTACGTGTGCCCCGGAATGTCCATCCTGCCCAGCAATTGCACCGAACCGTCCGCCAGGCCAACGGCATCATACGACGGGTTGTAAATGACCGTGGCATTGGTGTATTCGAGCTTCTTCAACCATTCCAGTGAACCATCCGCCAAAACATGGCCCACGGTGGTCCACATGGGTGCAATATCATCAACCGTGAAGTACAAGCCGCCCCCCTGGTCCGGCGCAATGGCCCTCACCTCGGACTGATAAAGGGCATATTGGTCTGTGCGGTATGAGCGTGCCCACTCCAGCTGACCCTGGCCATTGAACTTCAAGAAGGAAAACTGATTCTCCCCTTCGGGCGTGTGCGCCACGATGAAGATGGCATTCGCCCCGGCCCGGATCTGCGTGGTGGTCAGTAAAACGGATCCGAACTGTTGCCCCCTGGAATCAATGGTCACCGTCCGACTCCAGCTCAGCCCGCCGTTCTGGTCCACCCGCGCCATCAGGAATTTCTGCCGCAGGGTATCCTCCACGCTCCAGCCGGTTTGCAGGTACGTACTGCTGATCAACTGGAGCACCAGCGCACCGTTCGCATCATCGGCCACCACCTGCGGGACCGCGCCGGGGCTGCCAGCGGAAAACTCCCGCGCCCAAAGGGGATTCCCTTCCGGCGAGGAGCGCCAGAGCACAAAACCGGAGCTGCCGCGCAGGGCCAACAGCCGGTCACCATTCGTGGCCACGGTGGCGGTGAAGATGATGTTGTTCTGCGTGCTGGTGGTATCCAGGGCCACCTGGAACTGGGCGGCAGCGACCAAAGGCAGCAGACCGCATACAATGAGGCAGGAACGCTTCATGGTTGAATGTTGGGTGGATTGATGCTTAAAAGTAGTTGATCTTCCCGGGATCCCGGCAGGTATAGGCCTGCGCACGGCAGCTCTTCGCCATGCGCCCGGTTTCAAGACAGGCCATTCCATGGGAACGTTGCCTGCTGCCCTTCTTCCCTCCCTCCGCAGGTCTCCGCCTCCGGGACCTTGCAAGTGGGAAAGGCAACAATGCCTTACGGCGTAACCAGCACCCGTTGGGTAAGCGCTGCTTCCTGGCCTGGGCTGGAGCAGCGGACCAAGTAGATCCCCGGTGCCCAATCAACGGTACTCAGCCCATCGGCAACCAAGTGTCTTTGCACCAAGCACCGGCCTGAACTATCAAACACGCTCACCACAGCGGCCTTTGTGTTCGCAAACAGAAGCGGCTCACCTCGCCGCACTACCTTACTGGACAATTCAAACGGCATGGGCGCATTCACCGCCTCCACCCCGGTACTGATCATGGCGATGCAAAGATCGGTCGTGGCCAGTGGCGATCTCGGCACAGAGACATCAACGCTGTCGCCCACCACCAGGTTAAGCGGCCACTCCTGATACCCGGTGAAATCCTCCACCTGATACAATTCCGGCGGCACAACAACACCATTGATCTGCACGGGAACCGTGTAGCAGCCCGGCATTGCCGGATCGATGGTGCGCACCGCAGGCCAATAATGGGTGTAGCCAAGGTCCACATGCACCTTGTTAAGCACACCCGCAAACACGGCACCCTCCGGCCCGGCATCCATGGCCAAGGGAATGAACCTGTTGCGCTGGTCACCGTCCACATGGCCGGTCATGGCCACGGCCGCATTCACGCTTCCGTCGTCCGCAACGGCCATCACCAAGGAATCCGCGCCCAACAAGATGCTGCCATCAGCTCTCAAGCCACAGGAATAGCGCAGGAACCATGGCATCGGGGGATGTGTATAGAAATGCGCATCCGCCAGCGTTCCTGATTGATCTACGCGGATGGTGGAGAGGTAGTCATGCCCCGGAATGTTGATACGCCTGAAGGCAAGTGCGGAACCGTCCGGCAGGGCTACTGCTTCAGCACCTTCGGAACCGCTGACCACCGCATTCGTATAGTTCCATCGTTTTACCCAACTCAATGTGCCATCCGCGCCTGCATGGGCAAAATGGACGGTGTGGGCACCCGGCGTGCTTCCACTAACAAAAAGGCCTCCATTGGGGTCGATAACGACCTTGGCGGCCTCCCAATAATCGGGACCTTGATAGCTCCGGAATGAACGCGCCCAAGTTGTTTGGCCCTGCATGTCCAACTTCAGCATGGAAAGCTCCCCGTGTAGCGACCCTGCATTTTTGATGACCAGAAAAACTGAGCCGTTTCCGCAACCAAGCAGCGCTTGCGCCCCAAAATACATCGTCGGCAGGGTGTCCTTGTACGTAACGGACACAACCCGCTGCCAGCTCAGCTCGCCATTGGCCGAAACATGGGCAACCAAGTAGCGCAGCCGCAACGAATCTATTAAGCCAGGCTCAGCTCCGCTACCCATTTGCAAGGTGGACAGGTGGCGCATCAGGACAACCCCGTCCTGGCCATCTGCCGCTATTTGCAGCGGAGCGTCCATGTTGCCGAAGCTGTTTAGCTGCCGTGCCCACACGGGCGATCCATTGGGCGTAGCCCGCCAGAGCATCATGCCGGTGGTACTGCGCATGGCCATTACGCGGTCTCCATTGGAGGTCACCGTTCCCGTGTACACGATCGCATTCTGGGTGCTTGATGTGTCCAGCGCCAATTGGGCTTGTGCAAACCCGATCAGCGGCATGCACATGATGAGGATGATCGATGTGGTTCTCATGGCAGGTGGTTCTATGGTCCAATTCAAATGTACTTCACCGGGCCGGCAGTGGTGCCATGGCCCAAGTAGATCGGCAAGTAGTTGTTTGCAAGACACCAACACAGTACACCCCGTTGCCTGCTGCCCTTCTCTGGCGCGAGCGACCTCCGCACGTGCCCGTTCTTCGCTACGCTACGTGGATGACCGCACGAGCGAAGAAGGCTCACGCGAATTGAGGGCTGTGGTTCTTTCCCACCGCCTCAGTACTTTGCCCCCATGCTGAAACTGAAGATCATCCTGGCCAGCACCCGTGAAGGGCGCAAGGGGCCTGCCGTGGCACAGTGGATCACGGAAGTGGCCATGGCCGATGCCCGTTTTGAAACCGAACTGGTGGACCTGAAGGCCGTGAACCTGCCCTTCCTGGACGAGCCGAACCACCCGCGCTTGCGGAAATACACGCACGACCACACCAAGGCCTGGAGCGCCGTGGTGGACAGTGCCGATGCCTTCGTCTTCGTGATGCCCGAGTACAATTACGGCTACACGGCCCCGCTGAAGAATGCCATCGATTTCGTGTTCCATGAATGGCAGAACAAGCCGGTGGGCTTGGTGAGCTACGGCGGGGTGAGCGGCGGCCTGCGGGCAACGCAATTGCTGAAGCCCGTGCTAACAGCCGTGCAATTGACGGTGGCGGGCGAAGTGCCCATTCCCTTCTTCCAGAATTTCATCGGCAAAGAGGGCGTGTTCAAGCCCAATGAGGTGCTGGAAAAGGCAGCGCCCCGCATGCTGGACGGCATTGCAAAATGGGCGGAGGTGCTGGGTGCGATGAGGGCGAAGTAGGAACCCGAAAAGGCATTTGCGGATAGTAGCGTCCGGTTAATAATCGAACAATACCAACTGATTGCGGAGGTCGAGGTCTCCGGTTGTGTTGGCATCTCGCGCAAAGGCTTGCTGAATGGGCATTTTCTCGAAGAGGGAAAGGGACAAGATCTGTAGAATTGAATGCATTGATTGGTCCAAGCCGAGGCGCTTCTTGACGATGGCGATCAGCACGTAAGTGGACACGGCGATCCAGATCTGTGTCTTGACCGCATTCTCCGAATAGCCGTAGAACTTTTTGATCCGTAGGTGCTGCTTGATCCATTTGAAGAACACTTCCACATGCCAACGTTGCCTGTAGAGCTCGCAAACCTGGGCTGCCGAAAGAGCGAAGTTGTTGGTGAGGAACACGATGGTATTCCCCGTTTCCGGGTCTTTGAAACGTATCCGCCGCAAGTGGGCCGGGAAAGCTTGACGGCTCTTGGCCCCGTTCAACACCACGGTCTGGTCGCACATGATTCCGGTTGAACGGTCCGTTGGAGCCGAATAGAGCCGGCGAACATCGGTGTTGGACTTGGCCCGCGTGAAGAAGAATGCGCCTGCCAAGTGAATCTCGTGGAGCCGCAAGAAATCCAAGTAGGCCCGGTCCATCAAGTAAAATGCCCCGGGTTCGATCACCAGCATGTCCAGCACGTTGACATCGTGCAGCTTGCCGTTGCTGATGTGGATGAAGCTTGGAACGTACCCTCGCAGATCCAGTAGTGTATGCACCTTCACGGCAGCCTTTGCCCGGCGGAACGAAGCCCAAGGGAACACGGAGAGGCATAGGTCGATCGTGGTGGAGTCCAAGGCATAGACGGTCTCCTCCAAGTCCACCTCCATCTTCTCCGTTGCGTACAGCGCACGGGCTTGGCGGATCAGGACGTGGGCGAACTCGGCATAGATCCTCCAGTCCCGCAATTCGTTGGCATCCGCCAATGTTGAGCGCTTCACCGGGTTGCGGAACCCCATGTGATAGAGCTTCTTTGCTTGTATGGCCAGGCAGGCCTCGATGTCCCGCAGACCTTCCCGATAGGTGATCTGGGCGAATGCCATGGCCCGGTATTGCTCGGCACATCGCAACTGCTTCACGCAGTGGTCGCCTTGGTAGCGCTTTACGATACGGTTGAACGAGGTCCATGGCAGATGGTCCATCAGTTGGGCGAACATGGTTTGGCCGGCATTCATTGGCTCCTTGGTCTGGATTGGACCGCAAGGATGCCACGACCACGTTCAAATCGAAACCACCCTGAAATGCGCTACAAGCCGCGACCGCCAACGTCTCCATCGCCTTACCCCGTGTTTTTACCGGACGCTACTAGCTTCGGATATGCAACTGCAGGTCCCGAGTCCGATGGCTACCGGCAAAGTGCCTATGCGGCCGAACAATCTCCGGGGTTCTATCTTCGCCAGCACACGTATCCCCCAATGAACAAGCAAGTGAAGGACGCCGATGTAGCCCTTGAAGGCCTGAAAGACGGCATGACCCTGATGGTGGGCGGCTTCGGCCTGTGCGGCATTCCGGAGAACCTGATCGCGGCCTTGGTGCGCAGCGGCGTAAAGGGCCTCACCTGCATCAGCAACAATGCCGGGGTGGACGACTTCGGCCTGGGCCTGCTGCTGAAGCAACGGCAGATAAAGACCATGATCGCCAGCTACGTGGGCGAGAACGCCGAGTTCGAGCGGCAGCTGCTTTCGGGCGAGCTGGAGGTGCAACTGACGCCCCAAGGCACCTTGGCCGAGCGCTGCCGCGCGGGCGGGGCCGGCATTCCGGCCTTCTTCACGCCCGCCGGCTACGGCACGGAAGCTGCCGAGGGCAAGGAAACCCGTGAGTTCGACGGCCGGATGTACGTGATGGAACGATGGCTGCGCGCGGACTTCAGCCTGGTGAAGGCCTGGAAGGGCGACACCAACGGCAACTTGGTGTACCGCCACACCGCACGCAACTTCAACCCCATGATGGCCATGGCCGGCAAGGTCACCATCGCCGAGGTGGAGCACCTGGTGGAGCCGGGCGAGCTGGATCCCGACCAGGTACACACCCCGGGCATCTTCGTACACCGGATCTTCCAGGGTACGCAGTACGAGAAGCGCATTGAGCAGCGCACCGTGCGCCAGCGCGCCTGATCCGCATGGCGGGGGAAGCGGCTTCGCGCCCCGAACGCACCGCCTACCTGTGCGCTGCGGCGGCCGTGTTCGCCTACGTGGTGCTGTGCGCCGTGCTGGTGCCGGCGATCCATGATGAGGCCATGGTCTTCTTCTATTTCGTGGAGACCAAGGATTTCCTGCCCTTCCATGGCGGCTGGGACGCCGGCAACCATGTGCTCTGCACCGGGCTCGGCTGGCTGGCCTGGAAGGTGTTCGGCTTCCACCTCTGGGCCTTGCGCCTGCCCAGTGTGCTGGCCTTCATCCTTTACGCCGCCTATGCCTGGCGCTGGGGCCTGCTGCTGCGCACGCCGCCGGTGCGCTACGCGCTTTGGGCCGCACTGCTGGGCATGCCGTTCCTGCTGGATTTCTTCTCCCTGTTCCGCGGCTACGGCTTGTCCATGGCCTTCTGGTCCATGGCGCTGTACCACCTGGCCGCATGGCTGGAAAAGCCCCGCACGCGTACCCTGCTGGCCGTGCTCGGCGCCTCGGCCTGCGCCACTTTCAGCGGGCTTAGCCTGCTCACCTTGTGGGCCGCCGTGCTCGCGGTGCTGCTCGTATCCCTTTGGGCCGCGCCCGTGCCGGGAAAGCACCGTGCCCTGCACCTCTTCCTTTGGTTTCTCCTCGGCCTGGCACCCTGGACCTTTGCAGCGGCCTGGCTGCAGGAACTTGCAGCGCACGGCAGCCTGTACTACGGGCTTCGCAACGGCGTGCTCAGCGGCACGGTGCCTTCCCTGCTGAAGGCCATGTTCGGCGATGCCGGCACCCCCGCCCGCTGGCCGGTGCTGCTGGTGCTGCTGGCCGCCACTTGGGCGGCATGGCGGGCATTCCGCAAGCCATCACCGGACCTTGCCGCCCAGGCCCTGCTGCTGTGTACGGGCCTGCTGTGGGCGGACGTGCTGGGGCGCTATGTGCTCCATGCCTGGAACGGCACGCTATTCCCCGAGGACCGCACCGCCCTGCAATGGGTGCCGCTCTATGTGCTGATGGCCGCACTCGCCCTGGACCGATGGGCGGCCCGGTGGCGCCCTGCACGCTGGTTCGCCCTGCTCCTGCTGGCATTCCCGCTGCGCACCGCGGCCACGGCCAACCTGTACCGCACCAGCTATTGGCCCGGCGAAGCGGTTCCGCGCTCCATCTTCCAAGCCGCCGACTCCCTCCAGCGGAGCGCACCGCGCCTGCTCACCGTGGGATCCTACCGCATGGAGCAGGGCGTGTGGGCCTTCGGCATGCGCCAATACGGGCTGCGGCTGAACCCCGCCGATGTGGCCAACTACCCCGATGGCGGACAGGACCTGCTGCTGCTGGAACCCGCGCGCGCCGCACCACCGCCGGAATACCACCCGGTAGCGCAGGCCCCGGGCGGGCATCTGGCGCTTTATGCGCGCAACCACCCGCTGGAAGGCACCCTGCTGATAGACACCCTGGTTTCCGCCGAAAGCTCCACCAACGAGTTCATGGAACTCTGGCATCCCGCCGTGGAACCGTTGCGGGGCCGCCGCTTTCTGGTGCAGCTGGACCTGGCCGTGCCGCGCGGGCAGGGCATCATGACCGGCTCCCTGGCCGTGGAGATCAATGCCGACACCACCGCCAAGTATTACAGCGACGTGATCGTCCCCTTCCTCCGCGATCCGGCGCAGGGCGACAGCCTGCACACGGTGCGGCTGGTGCCGCAAGTGCCGGCGGATGCCAACCGGGTGGTGATCTACTTCTGGAACGCCCATCACCAGCGGTTCGGTTTTTCGGGGCGCATGCGCGTGCATGCCGTGCGCCCGTGACCGGATGCCGCCCGCAAGCCGGGCATCGGTGGTATTCGGCCAGGCAACGGTGCAATGAACGGCATGCCAATTGGGTTGTACAGGGAAAGGATTCCGATCCGGTAAAACCACCCCTGCAACATGTTCACCATCATCCTGCTGATCCTGTTCACCCTGCTCTGCATGGCCATGGGTACGCACCGCTCCTGGAGCAGTGAAACACAGGCCGTGCGAAACGCCTTGGTCTTCCAGGGCCGCAACCAAGCGTACGGGGCCTACACCCTGCGCAAGGGATATCACCGCCGCCTCACCATGGCGTTCGGTGCCGCATTCGGTTTGCTGGTCCTGCTCACCGCCCTGCTGAAGGCATTGGTGCTGCTGGCCCCGGCTACGCACGCCCAGGCACCGGCCCCCACGGTGGTGGACGTGGTGCTCGACCGCATCTACACCCCGCCGCCGCCCACGCCAAAGCCTGCTGAAAATCCGCCGGTGGCGCTGCCTCCGGCCAAATCTGGCCCTGCTGCCGAGCGGCCCAAGGAAGCGGTGGAAGACCCCGTGGCTCCCGCGCTGCCGCGCAAGGACAGCACGGATGCGGGCAGCGCGCCGGCCGGCACTCCCCGCCCCGGCGGAGAGGTGCCCGCGCCCGGCGGCACCGGCGCAGGGCCATCGGCAGGCCCGTCCTTTGGCGGCAACGACCGCACCTGGGACGGCTACGAAGTACAGGTGATGCCGGAATTTCCGGGCGGCGAGGCCGCCCTGCACGCCTGGGTGAACGGCAACTTGGGCGAACTTCCAACGCTTTCGGGCCGGGACGAGGTGTATGTGCAGTTCACCGTGCTGCAGGACGGATCCGTGCAGCAAGTGCAGGCGGTAAAGGGAAAAAGCAAGGCCCTGCGCGAAGCGGCCGAACGCGCCCTGCGCCGCATGCCGCGCTGGTCTCCCGCCCAGGTGGACGGCCATCCCGTGCGCTGCCGCCTCACCTTGCCCATCCGGGTAGAAGTGCAGTAGGTAGCTTTGCTCCATGAGGTATTTCGCCCTGGTGATGAGCTTGGCCTACGTGGCCGTAGGCGCCTTGGTGCTGCTCAACGAAGGATTCCTGCCGCAGATCTCCCGCTTCCGGCTCCCCTTAGGCATTGTGCTGGTGGCCTACGGCGTGCTGCGGGGCGTGATGTGGCAACGCAAGGACGCACAAAGCCGGAAACAAGCTGAGTAAGCGCCCCCATATCCCTTGGACCTTGGCCGTGCTGTTGGCCGCAGGCGCATGCGGCACGCCCAACCCCGCCGTGGACGATACGCCCACCTCGGGTTCGGTGCTGATGATCGCCGATGCCGACTGCCGCACCGCCATCGACAAGGAACTCATGGTGTTCGGCGCCTTCTACCCCAAGGCGCACATCCGCATGCGGTACATGGATGAAGGCGCACTGCTGCAGGCCATGCTGAACGACAGCGTGCGCTGCGTGGTGACCACCACCGTGCCCACGGGCGCACAGCAGGCCTTTTACCAAAAGCGCAACATCACCACGCCGGTGGTGCCCGTGTACAAGTCCGGCATAGCCGTGGTGGTGAACAAGGAAAGCACCTTGCAGCACCTTGATCTCCAAGGGCTGGCAAGGTTGCTCGGCAAGGGCATGGCCGCCGGTACGGACACCCTCCAGGCACTGTTCGTCGGGCAGGGCAGCGGCATTGCACGCCTGCTGAAGGACACCCTGCACCTGCACACCCTGCGGGCGCAAGCCGTGCAGGACGTGGACGACCTGGTGGCCCAAGTGGCCCGCAGCACACGCTCCGTGGGCTTCCTGCCTTTTGAGGCCCTCAGCGACCAGGATGACCCGCAGGTGCAGGCCCTGCGCAGCCAAGTGCGCCTGCTGCCCATCGCCCGCACCGCCGCGGACCCGCCCGCAGCCATCTCCCAATCCACCCTGGCCGACGGGTCCTACCCCCTGCCCCGCACCGTTAACATCCTGCTCACGGAGGGGAAAAGCGGGCTTGGCACCGGTTTTGTTTCCTTTGTCGCCAACCACAAGGGGCAACGGATCATCCTGAAGCTGGGCCTGGTCCCGATCAAGATCCCCGAACGGAACATCGAGATCGTCCATGAATAGCAGATCAACTTGCATGAAGACCCTACTGACCATCGGCCTCTCCTGCGCCTCCATCGGCGCATTTGCACAGCTTTCCGAGGCCATCAAGCTCACCGACCGCGAGCAGTTCGAGAAGGCCACCTCCGCGTTCAAATCCATTCTTGCCGCCACGCCCAACAACGGCGAGGCCTGGTTCTACCTTGGCGAGAACTACTTCGCCAACGACCGTGCCGACAGCGCCGCATGGGCCTACCGGAAAGGGATCGAGGTAAACCCCAGCTTCCCGCTCAACTACGCCGGCCTGGGCAAAACGCAGCGCGACCAGGGCAAGGATGCCGAGGCACAGGCCGAGTTCGACAAGGCCACCGAAACAGCCCTCTCCAAGGCCAACAAGCACAGCAAGCCCCACATTGCAGCCACCTACCGGGAAGAGGCTGAGGGGCTGCTGGCGGGCGACCATCCCGCATACGATGCCGCCCTGGCCCTGCTGCAGAAGGCCATCGAGCTGAACCCCAAGGACCCCGAGGCCTACATCGTAAAGGGAGACGCGCTCTTCGACCGCAACCCGCGCGACGGGTCGGCTCCCTTGGAAAACTACAAGAAGGCCATGGAGGTGGAACCCCAGAACGCCAAACCCGTGGCGCGCAAGGCCTTCATGTACTACCGCGCGCTGAACTTCCCGCAGGCCATTGAGGAATACACCAACGCCATCGCCATCGACCCCGGCTATGCCCCGGCCTACCGCGGCCGCGCCGAAGCCTACTTCAAAACGCGCAACTTCGACAAGGCCACCGCCGACATGCAGAAATACTTGGACCTCAACGTGGGCAACACCAGCGCCCGCGTGCGCAACGCCCAGTTCCTCTTCCTGGTGGGCAAATACCCCGAGAGCCTGCAGGAGATCCAATCCCTTGAACAGGCCGGGGTGCAGAACATGGTGCTCAAGCGCCTCAAGGCGTTCGACCTGGCCGAGGAAGGAAAATTCACCGAAGCGGACATCGCCATGAAGGCCTACTTCGCCGAACAGCCTGCCGACAAGGTGCTGGGCGTGGATTATGAATACGCCGGCAAGATCGACCAGGGACTGTCCAAAGAGCAGATGAAAACGCCGCCCGCACCCGGCACCGCCCCGGTGCCCTACGATTCGCTGGCCGGTGAAATGTACCTGAAGGGCGCACGCCTGGACCCCAACAAGGAGTACCTCTTCCTGGAGGCGGCCAAAGCCTTCACCGAGGCAGGGGCCAACACCAAGGCCGTGGACGCCATGCGCCAAAAGGTGAAAGGAACCAAGCCCGAGGTGAACGACTGGTACTACCTGGGCTCCATGGCCAACCGCGCCAAGCAATACCAAACTGCGGACAGTGCCTGGGCCATGTACATCAGCAAGCAGCCCAACATCTACCAAGGCTACCTGTACCGCGCCCGCGCACAGGCCGGCATGGACACCGCCGATGTGAAGAGCTGGACCGCCCGCCCCTACTACGAGCAGGTGATCCTGAAGATGAAGCCCGAGGAACAGGCAGCCCACAAGGCCGACCTGGAGGAGGCCTACAACTACATGGGCCTGTACTACCTGTACAACAAGGCGGCCATGGACCGGGCCAAGGCCAAGTGCTGGTTCCTGAAGGCCAGCGAGCTGAACGCGGGCACCAGCATCACCAAGCAGGTGAACGAGGTGTTCCTGAAGATGAAGGAACTGAAGGACCTGCCTGCCGCCACCTGCGGACCCGAGGACCTGGGCAAGTAACGGCAGCCTTTCTTGCTGAAACCGGCGAACCCGCGGGCCTTCCCGGGCGTATCACCGGCCAATTTCGCAAACCACCACACCCACGCATTACCCCCACCGAACGATGTACGACCTGATCCGTGACTTCCCGGCCCACCTCGAAGAGGCCCTCGCCATTGGCCGAAAAGCCGCCCTGAACCCGCCCGGCCAACCCTTCCGCAACGTGGTGATCACGGGCCTGGGCGGCAGCGGCATCGGCGGGCGCATCGCCGCGCAGGTAGTGGCCGATGAGGCCGTGTGCCCCATTGAAGTGTACAGCAACTACTACCTGCCCGCTTACGTGGGCAAGGGCAGCTTAGTGATCGCCTGCAGCTACAGCGGAAACACCGAGGAAACCCTCGCCGCCATGCAGCAGGCCCTGCACAAAGGCGCCCGCGTAGCCTGCATCACAAGCGGCGGCACCATGCTGGAAACGGCCAAGGCCAAGGGGCTGGACCACATCGTGATCCCCGGCGGCAACCCGCCCCGCACCATGCTGGCCTACTCGCTCACCCAGCAGTTTTTCCTGCTCAAGCACTACGGCATCATCCAAAGCGATTTTGAGACTTCCATCGCCAAGGCGGCCCATCACCTGAAGACCGGGCAGGAGGCGATCAAGGAGGAAGGCAAGCGGTTGGCCGAGTTCCTGTTCGGAAAGCGCCCCGTGATCTACAGCGAGGCGGCCACGGAGGCCGTGAGCATCCGCTTCCGCCAGCAGGTGAATGAGAACAGCAAGGAACTCTGCTGGCACCACGCCATCCCCGAGATGAACCACAACGAGCTGGTGGGCTGGGCCGGAGGTGACAAGAGCCTGGCCGTGGTGATCTTCCGCCACAAGGACGACCATGAGCGGAGCCAGATCCGCATGGAGATCAACAAGGAGGTTTTTGCCAAGTACACCACGCACATCCACGAGGTGTGGAGCAAGGGCGACGACCGCCTTGGCCGCCAGATCCACCTGGTACACCTCGGTGATTGGGCAAGCTGGTACTTGGCCGAGAAGAAGGGCGTGGATGCCACGGAGATCGGGGTGATCAACATGCTCAAGGGCAAGTTGGCCGAGGTGAAGTAGGCACCTGGTTCGTTGGTGGGCGCAGGGAATAGCGCCCGGAAGGCGCAAGCAAACTACCTTGCCGCAGCCATACCGAACCCCATGCAGTTCACCGCAGACCAAATCGCCGAAATGCTCCACGGCACCGTGGAGGGCAACGGCAACGCCACCGTTTCACGCCTCTCCAAGATCGAGGAAGGCGGCGAAGGCTCGCTTTCGTTCCTGGCAAATCCGGCCTACACGCAGTATGTGTACGGCACCACGGCATCCGTGGTGATCATCGGCAAGGACCATCCTCTCACCGCACCGGTGCAGACCACCCTGGTGCGCGTGGCCGATGCGCAAGGCGCCTTCGCAAAGGTGCTTGAACTGTACGACCGGATCAAGCGCAACAAGAAGGGCATCTCTCCGCAGGCCGTATTGTCGGAAGGAGCCGTGCATGGTGCGGATTGCTACATCGGCGCGCTGGCCTTCATCGGTGAAAACACCAAGCTGGGCAACAACGTGAAGGTCTATCCGCAGGCCTACGTGGGCGATTACGTCACCATTGGCGACAACACCACCATTTACGCAGGTGTGAAGATCTATTCCGATTGCGTGGTGGGCAAGGACTGCATCATCCACAGCGGCACGGTGATCGGCAGCGACGGCTTCCGCTTTGCCACCGGCCCGGACGGCGGGGCCAAGATCCCGCAGATCGGCAACGTGGTGATCGAGGACAACGTGGAGATCGGCGCCAACTGCGCGATAGACCGGGCCACGCTGGGCAGCACCATCCTGCGCAAGGGCGTGAAATTCGACAACCTGATCCACATCGCGCACAACGTGGAAGTGGGCGAAAACACCTACTACGCTGCGGGCGGCGTGGTGGCCGGCAGCACCAAGATCGGCAAGAACTGCATGTTCAGCGGGCAGGTGGGCATCATCGGCCACCTGAAGATCGCCGACGGCACCATCATCGCCGCGCAAAGCGGAATCAGCAAGGACACCAAGGCCGGAGAAAGCTACATGGGCAGCCCCGCCTGGGAGGCCAGCAAGTACCGCAAGAGCTATATCCACTTCCGCAATCTGGAGAAGATCGTGGGGCGGATAGAGAAGCTGGAAAAGAAGGGGTAGGGTGAGTTCACCACAGAGGCACGTGTTTCATCCCGCTTGCGGGAGAGGACACGGAGTCGAATGCAGTTCCCATGGACATGGCACGCGGCCGGAGGAAGCTGGAGCCGGGGAGATTGATCCTGTGAATAGGGCGCTGAGCGTAGTTCGTAGGGCGTGGTTCGGAGGGTGTAGGCAGTAGTTCGCAGGGCACGCGGGTCGCCCCACTACCATACTACGCTCTACGTTCTGTTTCCTGTATCCAACGTCCCGCTCTTCCTTTCCCTCATCAGTACACCATCAACCTTGGCTCGGTCATTTCCTCCATCGCATAGCGCACGCCTTCACGCCCCAGGCCGCTGTCCTTGATGCCGCCGTACGGCATGGGGTCCAGGCGGAAGCCCGGCGTGCCGTTGATGATCACCGCGCCCACCTCCAGCTGTTCATGCGCCTGTTTCATGTGCTGCAGGTTGTTGGTGTACACGCCGGCCTGCAGGCCGTAGCGGCTGTCGTTCACCCGCACCATGGCTTCGCTGAAGTCCTGCACCGGTTCCACCAGGGTGATCGGCCCGAACACCTCTTCGCTGAAGACCTTCATGCCGGGCGTTGTGCCGGTGACCAGGGTGGCGGCGAACACGTGGCGGTCCGGGTCCACCGGCCCTCCGCCCGCAAGCACCTTTGCACCACCCTTCACGGCCTCGTCCAGCCAATCCTGGATGCGCCGGAAATGCGTGGCATCGATGATCGGCCCCACGGAGACGGCGGGGTCGGCCGGGTCGCCGGCCTTCAGCGCATTGAACGCCTCCACCAGCAGGTCGCGGAAACGCCCAAATTCCTTCGCCACCACGAACACACGCTGCGTGCTGATGCAGGTTTGGCCCGCGTACAGGTTGGCGCCCATCGCCACCTCCCGGGCCACCTCCGGCAGGGCGGCGCCCTCGTCGATGACCACGGCGGCATTGCCGCCCAGCTCCAGGGCGGTCTTCTTCTTGCCGCAGATGCCTTTCAGGCGCCAGCCCACGGCATCACTGCCGGTGAAGCTGAGCATCTTCACGCGCTCATCCCGCACCAGTTGCTCTGCCACGGCATTGTCGGCCACCAGCACATTGAAGGCGCCTGCGGGCAGGCCGGCACCGTCCATCAGCTTCGCCAGCAGCAGCGCGGTGAGCGGCGTTTGGGGCGCGGGCTTCAGCACCACGGGGCAGCCTGCGGCCAGCGCGGGAGCCACCTTGTGCAGCACCAGGTTCAGCGGGAAGTTGAACGGGGTGATCGCCGCCACCACGCCCACGGGGATGCGCTTGGTGAGCGCCGTGCGCCCGGCACCCTTGCCGTAATCCATGGCCACGGCCTCGCCACCGAAGCGCAGGGTCTCCGCAGCCGCAGTGCGCACGGTGACCAGCGCACGGGCCACTTCCGCCTCCGCATAGCCGATGGGCTTTCCGCCCTCCTGCATGATGGTGCGTGCAAACTCCCCTGCATTCCCTTCGATCGCATCGGCCAGGGCCGCCAGCTTCGCGCTCCGTCCGCCTGCGCTTAGCCCGCGCAGGGCCGGGAGCGCGGCCATGGCAGCGGCAATGGCCCCGTCCATCTGCGCTGCAGTGGCCAAGGGCAATTGGGCCAGGACATGCCCGCGGTATTTGTCCACCACCGTGTTGCAGCTGCCCGAACCGTCCTGCCACCATCGGCCATTGATGTAGTTGGCGTGCGGATAAGCGGCATCCCCTGCCGGCGGCGCTGGTGATCGCATGTTCTTTTGCGGCATGGCGTGAAGGTATTGAAGCCTATTGGGCATACAACGGCCATCACGGAATGTTCGCGCGGGGCCACCTTTGCGCATCCATTGCCACACCGCCATGCCCACCCTCCGCTTCCATTGGGATTTCCTCGGCCCCGACGCCAAAACCACCGCGGCGCATTTCTGCCACCACCTGGAGGAGTTTTGTGCGCTGCACCACATTGCCGAACAGCGCACGTTCATTGCGCCCGCACAGAACCGATGGGTGGCTTCGCTGGAGTGCGATGAGCAGCACCTGGCCCTGGTGCGCGACCGGCTGCGGCCCAAGCGCGCGGAAAGGCTGGGGTGATGGAAATCCGGATTCCCGCGCCCGCGTTTTTGCGTGTGCGCCGGGTTCCATCCGCCACCGGTGGTTTATGCCAATTGGACATTCAATAGCAGCCGATCTGCATGCTCCCCGTGAACGGGACGCAGACGCTTTTCCCACATGCCTTCCCCGGGCCATGCGAAGAAATTGTCCCATCCCGCTTGCGGGAAGCAGCGCATCTTTGGCCTGAATTGAATGCCTAATTGGTATTGCCGAGCGGTGTTTGAAGTGGAAGAGGAATCGGCCTTTGCGTACCAGGCGCGGGCCCGGCAGGAACTCCGGCCGTGAACAAAGGACCGGCCAAGGCCGCGGTCACCCCATCACCCACCGCATCACCTTTTCCTTCCCTGTTGAATAAGGCGGGTACTGTACACCCGGGTCCGGCAGCAGCCGGGAAGCGCTCACCATGCCCTGGAGGTGGCTGAACACCTCGAAGCTGCGCTTGCCGTGGTAGCGCCCCATGCCGCTGGTGCCCACGCCGCTGAACGGCAGTTGGGGATTGCCGAAGTGCAGCAGGCAGTGGTTGATGCAACCGCCGCCGAAAGCGATGTGTTCGGTGAAGCGGCGCTGCACGGTGCGATTGCGCGAAAACACGTACAGTGCCAAGGGCGTGGGGTTCCTCGCGACCACCGCCAGTACTTCCTCCGGCTCTTTCCACGGCACCACCGGCAGCACCGGTCCGAAGACTTCCTCGTGCATCACCTTGCCATTCAAGGGCACATCGGTGAGCAGGGTGGGCGCGATGTAGCGCTCACCCGCATCCACCTGCCCGCCGAAGAGGGCCCTCCCCTCCGCCAAGTAGCGCGCCACCCGTTGGAAGTGCTTGTCATTCACCAAGCGTGCGAAGTGCGGCGAGCGTTGCGGATCCTCCCCGAAGAAGGCCGTGGTGTGCTTGGCCATGGCGGCGATGAAGGCATCCAGCACATCGGCATGCACCAAGGCATGGTCCGTGGCGATGCAGGTTTGCCCGGCGTTGAAGAACTTGCTCCAGGCGATGCGCTTTGCCGCAAGGTCCACGTTGGCGCTGCGGTCCACGATGGCGGGGCTTTTACCGCCCAGCTCCAACGTTACCGGCACCAACTGCGGCGCGGCCATGGCCAACACCCTGCGCCCCACGGCCGGGCTGCCGGTGAAAAAGACATGATCGAAACGGAAATCCCCCAGCATCGGCGGGACCACCTCGGCACCGGCGCCCTGCACCACCGCCACATGCTCCCTGCAGAAGGCTTCCGCAATGATGTTCTCCAGCACTGCCGCTGTATGCGGGGCATCCTCACTGGGCTTCACCACGGCGCAGTTGCCCGCCGCAATGGCGCCCACCAGCGGTGCTAGCGCCAAGGCCACCGGATAGTTCCATGGCGCAATGATGAGCACAACGCCCAAGGGACGCGGGTGGATGCTGCTGTTGGCGGGCCACAATGCCAATGGCGTGGGGACACCTTCGGGGCGCATCCAGTCACGAAGGCTTGCGAGCGCGTGGTCGATCTCGGCATGCACCAGGCCGATGTCCGCCATGTACGCCTCGAATCGCGGCTTGCGCATGTCCGCGTGCATGGCGGCCAGGAGCGCCTCTCCGTGGCGTTGGATCGCGCGCTTGAGGGCTTTCAACGCACCTCGGCGCGCGGCGTACGGGCGGGTGGCGCCGCTGTGGAAGTGGCGGCGGAGGGCCTGGAGGTGGGCGGTTGGGCCGATGGAACTGTCTGAGGTGCCGGGCATCGGGTGAAGGTAGGGCCGCTTGGCCCCATCCGCACATCCTTCCCCCACAAGGTGATCACCCCGCATCTCCAGCGGGTATCGGGGCTTGCCCATGGGCCCGGCAGCGCATTCACCTACCGGCTTGAACAACGGATCCACACGGATACGGGGAAATTGTTTCCCTCCCGGTTTTCCGGCAGGCCATCCGCGTTCATCCGCGTCCATCTGCGGTTGTGAACAATAGTGTATGCCGCGCCCATGGGGCGCACCAGACCAGATAACCCTGCCCGCACCCCAGGGCTATCGGACCTTATCCATGCGCCTGGCGGCGCATTCACACACTGCCTTGAACCACGGATCCACACGGATGAACACGGATAGGGAATTTTGTTTTGCTTGGTAGGTGGGTCCGGGATCCGTGTTCATCCGTGTTCATCCGTGGTTTGAATTCCATTGGAAGCCGCGCCCGCAGGGCGCGTTAGACCCGATAACCCCGCCCGCACCCCGCGCGCTGCCCCGTGCCGCGCTACCTTCACGGCCCGCATGAGCACGCCCCTTTCCAACGGCGACAAACGCCTCTTCCTGCTGGATGCCTACGCCCTGATCTACCGGGCCTACTTCAGCTTTATCCGCAACCCGCGCATCAACAGCCAAAAGCTGAACACCAGCGCGGCCTTCGGCTTCACCCTCACCTTGCTGGAGCTGATCAAGCGCGAGCACCCCACGCACCTCGCCGTGGTGTTCGACAAGGGCGCGCCCGCCGAACGCCTGCAACTGCATGCCGAATACAAGGCCAACCGCCAGGAAACGCCCGAGGACCTGCGCAGCAACGTGCCCTACATCCGCCGCATCATCGACGCATTCAACATCCCGGTGATCGAGAGCGAGGGCTACGAGGCCGACGATGTGATCGGCACCCTGGCCAAGCAGGCCGAGCAGGAAGGATACACCACCTACATGGTGACGCCGGACAAGGACTTCGGCCAGCTGGTCACCGAACGGTCGCTGATCTACAAGCCCGGCCGCAGCGGCGCGCCGCCCGAAGTGCTGGGGCCGGCGGAAGTGTGCGCACGCTGGGGCCTGCAGCACCCCGGCCAGGTACGCGACATCCTGGGGCTGATGGGCGATGCCTCCGACAACATCCCCGGAATTCCCGGAATCGGCGAAAAAACGGCGATCAAACTGGTGCAGCAGTTCGGCAGCCTGGAGGGCGTGATCGCCGGGGCGGACCAGCTGAAGGGCAAGCAACAGGAGAACGTGCTGGCCTTTGCCGACCAGGGCCGCATGAGCAAGGAACTGGCCACCATCGTTACGGATGTGCCCGTGAAGCTGGACCACCATGCCCTGCACCTGGACCCGCCCGACGGGGAAAAAGTGCGCGAGGTCTTCGGTGAGCTGGAGTTCCGCAGCCTGCTGAAGACCGTGCTGGGCGAGGATGCACCGCCCGAGGCCGTGCCCGCCGCAGCAGCGGCCCGCAAGAAGGTGACCCCCAAGGCACAGATGAGCATGTTCGGCGAGGAAGACCCCGCCACGCCCCCGGCGCACGCGGAGCACGGCGGCCCCCTGGGCGATCTCTCCACCACGCCGCACGACTACCGCATCGCCGCCACGGAGCACGAACAGCTCGAACTGGCCCGCCACCTGGCCGGCCTGAAGAAATTCTGCGTGGACACCGAGACCGACGGCCTGGACCCGCGCAAGGCGGCCCTGGTGGGCATCAGCTTCAGCTGGAAGGCCAACGAAGGATGGTACGTGCCTGTGCCTGCCGACCCTGCCGGGGCCATGCACGTGGTGGGCCGCTTCGCCAAGGCCCTCACCGACCCGCACATCACCAAGGTGGGGCAGAACATGAAGTACGACATGCACGTGCTGGACCGCTACGGCGCCCGCATCGCCGGTCCGGGCTTCGATACCATGCTGGCGCACTTCCTGCTGGAGGCCGACCTGCGGCACGGCATGGACTACATGGCCGAAACCCTCCTGCACTACCGCCCGCAGCCCATCACTGACCTGATCGGCCCGGCCGGAAAGGGGCAGAAGACCATGCGCGAGGTGCCCGTGGAACTGGCCGCCGAATACGCCGCCGAGGATGCCGACATCACCTGGCAGCTGCACGAGCTGCTGGGCCCGAGGCTTGCGCATGTGCGCATGAACGACCTCTTCAACGATGTGGAGATGCCGCTGGTGCGCGTGCTGGCCGACATGGAGAGCGAAGGCATCCGCCTGGATGTACACGCCCTGCATGCCTTCAGCAAGGAGCTGGGGCACCAGATCGAAAAATTGCAGGAGAAGATCATCGGCGCCTGCGGGGTGCCGTTCAACATAGACTCGCCCAAGCAGCTTGGCGACGTGCTCTTCGAGACCCTGAAGCTGGGCGGGGAGAAACCGAAAAAGACGCGCACCGGCCAGTACCAGACCAGCGAGGACGTGCTCTCGGCCATGGCGCACGAGCACCCGGTGATCCCCATGATCCTGGACTACCGCAGCCTGCGCAAGCTCAAGGGCACCTACGTGGACACGCTGCCCGCCGCCGTGGACCCCGCCGACGGGCGCATCCGCACCAACTTCCGCCAGGCCGTGGTGCCCACGGGCCGCCTAAGCAGCGACGACCCCAACCTGCAGAACATCCCGGTGCGCACCGAGGAGGGGCGCAAGATCCGAAAGGCCTTCGTACCGCGCGATGCCCACTACGCCCTGCTGAGCGCGGACTACTCGCAGATCGAACTGCGCATCATCGCCCACATGAGCGGCGACCACCACATGCAGGAAGCCTTCCGCCAGGGGCTGGACATCCACGCGGCCACGGCCGCAAAGGTCTTCAACACGCCCATCGGCGAGGTGACCCGCGAGCAGCGCAGCCGCGCCAAGGCCGTCAACTTCGGCATTGCCTACGGCCAGGGCGCCTTCGGGCTCAGCCAGAACCTCGGCATCCCGCGCGCCGAGGCGCAGGGCATCATCAGCGGCTACTTCGCCGAGTTCCCCGGCGTGAAGGCCTACATGGACCACACCATCGCCTTTTGCCGCAAGCACGGCTACGTGCAAACCCTGATGGGCCGCCGCCGCTACCTGCCGGACATCGCCAGCGCCAACAACACCGTGCGCGCCGCCGCCGAGCGCGTGGCCATCAACGCCCCCATGCAGGGCACCGCCGCCGACATCATCAAAGTGGCCATGATCCACATCCATGGCAAACTGCAGCGCGAAAAGATGCGCAGCAGGCTGCTGCTGCAGGTGCATGACGAACTGGTGTTCGACTGCCACCACGAGGAGGAGGAGGAGCTGAAAAAGCTGGTGAAGGCGCTGATGGAAGGAGCCCTGAAGCTGGACGTTCCGCTGGTTGTTGACATGAACGTGGGGAAAAACTGGCTGGAGGCGCACTGACGCGCGAAGGCCGAAGCGGCACCTTTACCCCGTTCCATCCCCGAAGACCGCCCGACCATGCGCGCAAGACCGTTCCTGACAGCATTTACCAGCGCCCTGCTGCTCGCCGCCTGCGGCGGCCAGCCCCAGCAACAGGAGGCGCTCAACGTGCCCGTAGCGGATTCCACCACCGCTGCACGGTCGGAGCGCACCCGCAGCATCTTCCACAACATCCCTTCGCCCATGGAAACCGCCGGGCTGCTGAAGAAGGCGGGCGCCGATTTCAACAAGGACATCCTCAATGACGTAAAGCACGTGGACAGCTACACCGCGGCCAGCAAGCAGGCGCTCAACCTGGGCGTGTACGGTGCCGACCTCAGCTATGCCAGCGTGTACAACAACACCCAGGAGAGCATGCTGTACACCAGCTGCGCCCAGCGGCTGGCCAAGAAGCTCGATGTGAGCAACGCCTTCAGCCAGGATGTGGTGGACCGCTTGGAGAAAAACCGGAACAACCGCGATTCGCTCCTGGCCATCATCAGCGAAACGTACTGGCAGGTGGACGCCTACCTGAAGGAAAATGCGCGCGAGAACATCAGCGCGCTCATGGTGGCCGGCGGCTGGGTGGAAGGCCTGTTCATCGCCACGCAAGTGGCCCAAAGGCACGACACCCCGGAACTGCGCCAGCGCATTGCCGAGCAGAAGATCCCCCTGGCCGACCTGCTGGAGCTGGTAAAGACCTACAGCCCGGACGACCCCGCCATCGCGGGCGTGCTGAAGGACCTTGAAACCCTCAGGGGCCTGTACGCCAACGTCACCGTGCCCGCCGGCAGCAGCACCATCACCAACGAGGGCGGCGTGGCCGTGATCGGGGGCACCACGCCCTTGGCCAGCCTTACCGACGACCAACTGAAATCCATCACAGAGGCCGTGGCCAAGGTCCGCGCCAACTACATCAATTGATCCCGGCCATGAAGCACATCACCCCGGTCATTGCCGCCTTCCTTCTCCTGGCCCTGCCTGCAGTTGCGCACGCCCAGTGCCGCAGCTTCGCCAAGAACAAGTGCATGCCGGCCATGGCGCCCTACAAGTTCAATGAGACCTTCAACGCCGCCCAACTGGCGCCCGGCGAGGATGCCCAGGTGGACCTTACCTTCTACAGCGGCCAGGAATATCGCCTGCTGGTGTGCAGCCACCCCATCCTTGGCCAAGTGAACTGGCAGCTCTCCGATGCTTCCGGAAAGGCCCTGTTCGAGAGCACTGCCAACGATCCCAAGGACCACTTCGACTTCAAGGTGGCCACCACGCAGAAGCTTACCGTACACATTGATGTGCCCCCCGCCGACAAAGGCGGCAACAACATGCTCACCGTGGGCTGCGTGAGCATTCTGCTGGGCTACAAGTAGGTGCCCCGTCCGCGAGGATGCGAAGGCCGACTTGTCCAATTAGTATGGCGCCTCGGGCCAAGGGCGGACCTTTTCCCCTGAAAGGGCCTCGGAACGCAGCAAGTTGATATGCCGATCTTGCTGATCCTGTGAGGGTTGGCCACTTGCTTCCGACCCTGCGTCCGACTTGTCCAATTAGTATGGCGCTTCGGGCCAAGGGCAGACCTTTTCCCCTGAAAGGGCCTCGGAACGCAGCAAGTTGATATGCGGATCTTGCTGATCCTGTGAGGGCTGGCCACTTGCTTCCGACCCTCATACAATAACACGGGGTGGGATTTGTCATACTAAAGGCAGGCGGGAAAGCCGGTGCGCAAACCCTCCAGACCGCCCGCCCCTGCTGCATTTCTTGCAAAAAGCCCCGGTTCCGGCGTCATACTAATGGCACAAGTCGACTTTGGCCTGGGGGCCTGCTGGCACCCGATGCCCGGAAATTGAAAAGGCCGCCCCTTTCAGGCGGCCTTTTCAACTGGTGCGGACCGGCCCTACTCCTTGGTGAACTTGGCCACCTGGGTATTCCCACCTTGCTGCACCCGCACAAAGTACATGCCTGCCGGCAGGTCCTCCAGGCCCAAGGACCAACGCACCTCGCCTGCGGGTTGCGCACCCTCCGCGATCACCTTCACCGGGCGGCCCACCAGGTCCACCAGTTCGGCCTTCACCTTGCCCGTTTCCTTCAGGAAAGCCGTAACCTCGGCACGGTCCCGGGCGGGGTTGGGCACCACCAGCATGCCTTGGGCGGCCGCAGCATGCTCCGCCACGCCCACCGAGGCTCCGTTGATGTTGATGTCATCCAACCACAGGTTGTTGCCACCGGTGCTTTGGAAGACGAACTTGAAGCGCAGGTCGCTGATGGCATAGAGGCCGCCGATGGGCGAGGTTTCGCTGTAGCCCCACTGGTCGGGCCCGTTCGGCGTGAAGGAGCCCGTGTTCACGGGCGCGGTCACCAGCCCATCGCCCGTAAGGGCACGCCGCATGCTCCAGGTCTGCCCGCAATCGCGGCTTGCATATACGCGCAGCGCATCGTTGTTGGAAGCCGTGCGCTTGGCATAGGCATAGCGGAAGCTGATCACCGCAGGCGGGTCGCCCGTGATGTCCACCGTGGAGCTGCTGAGCTCGTAAGTGCGCCCGGCGTTGGCCGCCACATTGACCAGCTTCACGCTGTGTGAGCCGGTGTATCCCGCCTGGCCGGAAACTTGGAAGCTGGCATCGATGAACGCATCGGAAGGTTCCCAAATGGTGGAGGCCAGGTTGTTGCCCTCAAAGCTCTCGGCCACCGGCAAGGCTACGCCGGTGGAAGGCAATACCGTGATGAACTCCTGCTGCGTGGCGGCCAGGCTCTGCACGCCGTTGCCCACGGAAAGGGTTACGCTGTAGGTGCCGGGTGCGTCATAGCTCACGGCCGGGCTGGCCGCAGTGGCCGTGGCGGGCGATCCGCCCGGGAAGGTCCATGCCCATTGGGTAACCCCGTTGTAACTGCCGTCGGTAAAGGTGACGCTATCCCCGGCGCAAATGGTGCGGCGGTTGCTGGTGAAGGCCACGGCGCAGATCTGCGGGGCCAGGGACACGCCGGTGAGGGCCAGGTTGGCAGGGGTCCACAGGTTGTTGCGCGAGGCTGTCGCACTGTTCAGGGCGGCATACACCCGCGCCTTTTGGCCGTTGGTGAACATCTTGCTGCAATAGGAGTACTCCATGAAGTTCTCCACGTTGTCCAAGGCGGAACCGCAGGTGGCGCCGCGCAGGTTGCAGCTGGTCCATCCGATGGTGTTCGGGGTGTCCGCCACGCCGTCATCCGAACCGCAGTTCTCGGGCAGGCCCGGGTTGTTGGAATCGCCCCAGCAGTGCATCAGGTTCAGCCAGTGGCCCGCCTCGTGGCTGAGCGAGTGGGATTTATTGGGGTCGCTGGTGCCGATGGAGCCCACATAGTTGCTCAGGATGACGATGCCGTCCGCAGCGGCTCCCCAGGAGCCGGAAACGGAGGAAGGATACATGGAATAGCCCGCAGCACCGCCCGCACCGGCGGACACCCAGATGTTCAGGTAGCGGTTGCGCGGCCACTGGATCAGGTTCTTCATGTTCTGGTCGCCGCTGGTGGTAAGGCTGCTCACCGTGCGGGTGATCCCGTTGGTGCAGTTGCCGCTGGGGTCCAGTTGCGCCAGCTTGAAGGTGACCTTCATGTCCGCCACGCGGTCCAGGAACTCGGGCTGCACCTGGTTCCAGTCCGCGTTCAGCTTGTTCCAGTCCTCGTTCATCACCCGCACCGCATCGAACACCTGCTCGTTGCTGATGTTTTCCGGCCCGTTGTTGTGGATGATGTGGAACACCACCGGAATGATGTACGTGTTGTCATCCCGGTTGGCGCTTTGCTCCCAGGCCTGCGTGAAGTGCTCCAGCGCGGCACGCGACTGGGCGATTTCCTGCACGCGCTCGGGATGCCCGGCAACAAGGTCACCCATGCGGCCGATCTCGTTGGCACCGCAATGGAATTCAGTTTGCTGGGCCCGGAGCGGATGTGCGGCGGACAGCAGCAGGGCCACCGAAGCACTGGCCCACATGAAAAGGGGGGAGCTACGCATGCAGATCTTTTTATCCCCACAAAATTACGCCCCCCATCGGCCGACCGCCTATTAAAGACTGTCAATTCCACCCGTTATCCTTGGGTTCCAATGGCTTGCACTCACCCTAGCGCCTGCTTCAGGTCGGCGATCAGATCACCCGCGTCCTCCACGCCCACGCTCAGGCGGATCAACGAATCCGTAACGCCGGTCTTCATCCGCTCCTCGCGTGGAATGCTGGCGTGCGTCATGCTCGCCGGATGCCCCATCAGCGATTCCACGCCGCCCAAGGATTCCGCCAGGCTGAAGAGCTTGCAGGAACTGAGGAAGTGCATGGCATCCTCCATGCGGTCGCCCTTGATGGTAAAGCTCATCATACCGCCGAAATCGCGCATCTGCCGCTTGGCCACATCGTGGTTGGCATGGCTTTCCAGGCCGGGCCAGTACACCTTGCCCACCTTGGGGTGCTTGTGGAGGAATACGGCCACGGCCTGCCCGTTGGCGCAGTGCCGCTCCATGCGCAGGTGCAGCGTCTTCAGCCCGCGCAGCACCAGGAAGCAGTCCTGCGGGCCGGGGGTGGCGCCGCAGCTGTTCTGGATGAAGGCCAGCCGCTCGGCAAGGGCATCGTCGTTCACCACCAGGGCGCCCATCACCACATCGCTGTGGCCGCCCAGGAACTTGGTGACCGAGTGCATCACCAGATCGGCGCCCAGGTCCAGCGGATTTTGCAGATAGGGCGAGGCGAAGGTGTTGTCCACGGCCAGCAGGATGTGCTTCCCTGCGGTGAGCTTCGCGATGGCGGCGATATCCACAATGCGCAGCGTGGGATTGGTGGGCGTTTCCACCCACACCAGCTTGGTGCGGGGCGTAATTGCGGCGGCCACGTTCGCCGGATCGCCCATGTCCACAAAGCGGAACTTGATGCCGAACGGCTCGAACACCTTGGTGAAGATCCGGTACGTGCCGCCGTAGAGATCGTTGGTGCTCACCACCTCGTCGCCGGGCTGCAGCAGCTTCACCACCGCATCGATGCTGGCCATGCCCGTGGCGAAGCACAGGCCGTGCTTGCCGTTTTCCAGTGCCGCAAGCGCCTTCTGCAGCGCCGTGCGGGTGGGGTTGTGCGTGCGGCTGTACTCATAGCCCTTGTGGTGGCCGGGGGCGGCCTGCACGTAGGTGCTGGTTTGGAAGATCGGCGTCATGATGGCACCGGTGGAGGGGTCCGGCTCCACGCCCGCGTGGATGCACTTGGTGGAGAATTTCATGGCAAGGGATTGAAATGGGCCGCGAAGGTACCGTTCCCGGGGACGGCACTGAGGGAACGGCCGGAGGGAACGGCGCGTGAACAGGGAACGGCACGGATCGCAGATCCGCGCCAACAAGCATGGAACTTGTTGGCGCGGATCTGCGATCCGTGTCCGTGCCACCCACTCATTACATCAAAATTTCCACTTTCAACATCGCGGGCATCCCCGCATAGGCCTTTGCGCTTGAATACCTGTAGTCGTGAGGCTCATCTACCAATCCTTCCTTCACCGGATTCATGTGGATGTAGTTCAAATTGGTCATGATCGCCTCCGGGCTGCGTAGCCAGACCGGGTGGATATCGTGCTGCCAGAAGTGGATCGATCCATCGCGTTCACGCAGCAATGGCAACATCCACTCTTTGCGGCTCTCTTGATGATTACCGGCGATGGCCTTTATCATTGCCTTGGCAGTAAACTTCTTGTGGTCCCGCATGATATCCTCCAGCTTGTTCCCCCCATGTGCCTTTGCAATAAGGTGAACATGATTGCTCATGATCACCCACGCATAGAGCAGTAGCCCTTTTTCGCGTTGGCAATGCGCCAAGCTCTCCACGATCACATCCTTGTATTGGGGACGGCTCAACGCATCCACCCAGTCCACGACAGTGTAGGTCAAGAAGTGCAGGTCTTCCTGGTCATGGATCTTGTACTTGCGGCTCACGAGATAAAAGTAAGGGTTGATCCAGGTCACGGATCGCAGTACCTGTCCCGCCTTAGCGGGATCCGCGCCAACAATTCATCGAACATCCCGCGCTAACCGGGGGCATTCTTTGATCTGGCGCCGGCGACCGTCGGATGCAATTCTTCTTGTACAATCATAGGATTATACCCCATATTCGTACAATCCAAATCAGCCGTTCCGGCCGGGATCCCCCGCCTTCCCAAGCGCTCCACAATACCATCAGCCCGGCTCACCCCTTCCCCGTCAGGAATTTCCGCCAGTTGGCAACCGCGATTCCGTTCCGCGCAGAGCTCACATCACCAAGATATACCAACGTGCAACGCGGGACCTTGTCAACAAGGTCGCGGTACCATTCAAGTCCGGAGCGCATGTCCGTGGTCAAGGTGCTGCCCGCCTTCACTTCAATAGCGTGCATGGGGTTGCCCTCCTCCAGCAGATCGATCTCATGGCCATGGTTGTCGCGCCAAAAACTGATCCCCGGTGCAAGCCCCGCGTTGTACCGCGCCTTAAGCCGATCGGCCACGATGGCATTCTCCAACAACGGGCCCTTCATCCAATGGAGCGCAAGGGCGGACGGCGATGGGATGCCCAGCAGATTGCACGCCAGGCCGGTATCGTGGAAATACAACTTCGGGGTCTTCACCAGGCGCTTATTATAGTTGCGGTGGTGCGGTTGCAGCTTGAACACGATGTAGCTGCTCTGCAGCAGGCTGAGCCAACGGCTTATCGTCGTGGCGTCCACCCCGAGCTCGGTGGCCACACTACTTTGGTTCCAGAGCTGGCCGATACGGGCGGCGCAAAGGGTGATGAAGCGCCCGAAACGGTCCAGGTCCTGCACGTTGAGCACTTGCCTTACATCGCGCTGCACGTACGTCTCGATGTAGGACTGAAGCCAGTTGCCACGCCGGGCCGGACCTACGGCCATGGCCGGGTAACCGCCCTTGTACACCCATGTCCACGGGTCCTTGTCCAACAGGCCCGCTTTGTGGAGTTCCCGCGCACTCAACGGAAGCAGGTGCAGCACGTAGGTACGCCCGGCCAGGGACTGGCTCACTTTCTCCAACAGCAGCAGGTTTTGCGAACCGGTGAGCACATATTGCCCGTTCTTTCGCTTTTCATCCACCCGCACTTGGATATAGGACAGCAGGTCCGGAGCGTGCTGCACCTCGTCCAGGATCACCTTGTCGCCCAGCCGCTCCAGCATGCCCACCGGGTCGGCCATCGCCTCTTCACGAAGGTCCTTGCGTTCCAGGTTCACGTAGCCGTACTTGGGCAGTGTTTCGCGCACCAAGGTGGTTTTGCCCGATTGGCGAGGCCCGGTGACGGTCACCACCGGCATCTCCCGGACTCCGGTCCGAAGCAGGGCCGTCATTTCCCTTTTGATCATGGTTGTACAAATATAGGATTCATCCCCACAATTGTACAATCGATTCCTGAGCCCGCAGCGAGCTTGGCCACACCGTCTTGTTTCAATCCCATGTTACCACAGGCATCCCCTCCCGGCGTCCCGCCTGCTGCGGGATGCCCTCTTTCACCTTGGCCACCGGCCTGCTCATCGCTCATCGTAAAACATCCTCATCCGGCCCTCCGCATGGGCACTGCCGTGGGCGTAGTGCTCCGGCAAGGTAACAAGGATCCCAATAATCGGCGAAGTGTGAAGGTAGCAGGAGCCCGCCGCCCTTCGACCCTTCGGCAAGCTCAGGGCTCAGGGTGTGGCGGTTGGTGGGCCGGGCACTCGGCAGATCATTGGAATTACTGGTTAAGCCGAGCGCCGGGATTGCGTTAGGGCCGCGCGTTTACACCCGAGCGCGGGTTGGGGCATGGCTGCAGCGAAATTCAGAAGGGTTTTTTCAGGGGGGGGTGGCGCAGGGGGGGTGGCGGGCACATGCGTGGACACACGCGCTAGTGGGAGGTGTTCACTCATGGAATGACGAAAGTAGCAGGAGCCCGCCTGAGGCGGATTAAGTGCTGGGCACTCGGCAGATCATTGACATTACTGGTTAAGCCGAGCGCCGGGATTCACGTTAGGGCCGCACGTTTACACCCGAGCGGCGGGTTGGGGAGCATCAGTACGCCGTGTTCGGTGAAGCAGAACGGGGCGTAGCGCAAGCCCATCCGGTCCCCCGGATTGGAGGTCGCAATCTGCGTCCTCCAATTTTGGAACTCGTCGGCGTTCATCTCGAACATGAAGTCCTCGGGGAAACGTTCCTTGTTCCGCCTGACCGCTTCTTTCAGCCTTTTGGTATCCAACCCGTACAGGTCCGCCAGGTCCCGGTCCAGCATCACTTTCACGCCGCGTATCGTGTAGATCTTACCCATCACCAGCTCATCAGCAATGGTCGGATGTTGCTTCGTGCTCTTGCTCATGTCGTTGGTAAACGTAGTGTGTCGCGGCATTTCATCCCCCTGGATGGAACCGGTCCCCTCCCGGCGTCCCGCCTGCTGCGGGATGCCCTCTTCTACCTTGGCCACCGGCCTGCTCATCGCTCATCGTAAAACATCCTCATCCGGCCCTCCGCATGGGCACTGCTGTGGGCGTAATGCTCCGGCAAGGTAACAAGGACCACAATAATCGGCGAAGTGTGAAGGTAGCAGGAGCCCGCCCGAGGCGGATACAGTGCAGGGCATCCCGCTGCCAAGCGGGACACAGTGATCAACGGGCATCCGAGTGCGTGTTGGGTGCAATGACGCAAGATCCGCATTGGGGACCCTGCACGTAACGCATTCTTGCTTATAGTGTGTACAGATACAGCTCGATCTCTTTCTCTACACGCTTGAAGCCCTTGTCCGTAGTGATCAAGGGGATATCAAGGAAGAGCGCACTGGCCGCGATGATGGCATCCGGCAAACCGATATTGTAGGTCTTGCGCAAGCGGATCGTCTCTTGCATGATCGTCGCGTTGATCTCCACGATGGGCATCTGCGCGATAAACCGCTGGATCGACAACGTTTCGGTTTCGGTGATCTTCGGATAGCTCAGTAGTTCCAACTGGCTGATCTGTGCCAAGTAAAGGTCCTGGTCGTCCAGCAGGTTGTTCAAGCCCTCATTGCCATTCAGGACGCGCAGCACGATGTTCGTGTCCAGCAGGAACCTACTTCCACTCATCGCGCATACGCCTCTGGATCACCATCGGATCTTCGTTCAGCGAAATCGTTCCGCTAAAGCTCTTCACGTCCACGCCTCTGCGCTTGCGTTTGCGCGTACGCTTGAGCAAGGCCGCGAGCTGCTTGCGCGTCGTGGTCGGCGTGAGGATGGTGGTCATCGAACTTTGGTTCAGTGCGGTAAAGTTACGGCTGTGCTACCCGATCGGAGTGACAACGCCAAGGCTTCCCCCTCCCGGCGTCCCGCCTGCTGCGGGATGCCCACTTCCGCCTTGGCCGCCGGCCTGCTCATCGCTCATCATAAACCATCTTCAACCGGCCCTCCGCATGGGCACTGCCGTGGGCGTAGTGCTCCGGCAGGGTAACAAGGACCTCAATAATCGGCGGAGTGTGAAGGTACCGGGGGGCCGCCTGAGACGGATTAAGTGCTGGGCACTCGGCAGATCATTGACATTACTGGTTAAGCCGAGCGCCGGGATCGGGAGCCCGCCCGAGGCGGATGCAGTGTAGGGCATCCCGCTGCCAAGCGGGGCATCCAGGTCACGGATCGCAGATCCGCGCCAGCAATTCAGTCAGTGAAGTGAGCTACGGCCCGAACTTCTTGCTGGGCTTGCGGTTGGTGTGGCGCACTTGCACCACGTAGACCACAGTTCCTTCCACGCGATAGACGAGCCTGTATCTGAGCCTGTGCAACATCACGTGGCGGAACTCGCCGAAGCGTATTTGACAACCATACGGGTTGGCAGTGATCCGAGCATAGCAATCCACCAAGGCATCGATGAAGCGATCACCGGATCCCTTCTTCTCTCCCTCCCGATAAGCATAGATGATAGCAGCCTCCTTGATCACCCTGGGGTGAACATCCAGCACATACTTCATGCTTTGGCCAGTGCCTTGCCCACCTTGCGGATCAAGCGGATGGACTCTTTCGCACTGTGGCCTTTCACCGTGCCGGTGGCCAGCTCCTCAAAGCGCCTTTCCAGTTCGGCCACTTCCTTGGCGCTGTACTCGGCATCTTCATCCGGCTCCGCTTGGTTATGCTTGACCCGGTACACGTACTCGAAGATCTGCTCCAGCTTCGATGCGCTGCGCATGGTCTTGATCTCCCGTTCAATGGCGGTGCGGATGTCGATTGCGGTCATGGCCGATGGTTTCGTGCCGTAAAGGTAAAGCACCTCCCGGCATCCCGCCTGCTGCGGGATGCCCTCTTTCACCTTGGCCTCCGGCCGCTTCATCGCTCATCATAAACCATCTTCAGGCGGCCCTCCGCACGGGCACTGCTGTGGGCGTAGTGTTCCGGCAGGGTAACAAGAATCCCAACAAATCCAAGTCACGGATCGCAGTACCTGTCCCGCCTTAGCGGGATCCGCGCCAGCAAGGGTGCCAACAAGGGTCACGGATCGCAGATCCGCGCCAGCAATTCATGGAACATCCGCGCTAACGGAGGTTCAGATCCATGTCACGGATCGCAGATCCGCCCTACAATTGGTCACGGATCGCAGATCCGCGCCAACAATTGGGAACGGGGGGATGTCACATTGCGCTCACTTCCCTTTCTTCTTGTGCTTCACCTTTCGCGTGTAGGTCTTCTTGTTCTTCTCCACTTTTTCGCGGAAGCGCCCGTCCAATGCGCCCTGCTCCTTTCGCGCTTGGCGCACGGCCGCCTGCTCTATCTGCAGCAGGTCCTTTTTGGTGATGCGTTTAGCGGCCATGGTCCTGCAAAATTGCACGGGTTTCATGGGCAAACGCATCCAATTAGGCTTAACGCCGGCGCTACTGGAGGCTGGGACGTGAGGCGTGAAGCGCATGTGCCGCGCCTTCAGCGCTTGGTGCCTGGGGCGCATGCCAGCCCGGAGCTTCGCCCCGGGCTGGCATGCTGGCGGGCCTTCAGCCCGCTGTGGCCATGCACATCCAATTAGGCTTAACGCCGTCCCTGCTGGAGGCTGGGGCGTGATGCGTGAAGTGCATGTGCCGCGCCTTCAGCGCTTGGCGCTTGGGGCGCATGCCAGCCCGGAGCTTCGCCCCGGGCTGGCATGCTGGCGGGCCTTTAGCCCGCTGTGGCCATGCACATGCACTGGCCAAGGTCCGGTGGTGCTTTATCCACCGTCCACGAACATTTGCTGAATACAGCGTTTTGCGCCGCAAGGAAGATGCGTTTACCCTGGACGGGTTTCCCACTTGGCCGCCAAGTGCGCTTAGCTTTCGGCCAAACGCATTGGCCGCCATGAAGACGCTGCTGAAGGTTGCCGGGGTGCTGCTTGCCGTGGCAGTGCTTGCCCTTGCAGGCGGCATCACCTACATCACCACGGCATTGCCGGATGTGCCGCTGCACCAAGACCTGCATGTGGAGACCACGCCGGAGCGCGTGGCGCGCGGGCAGTACCTGGCCAACCACGTCACCGTGTGCATGGATTGCCACAGCACGCGCGATTGGAGCAAGCTTTCCGGCCCGATCGTGCCGGGCACCTTGGGGCAAG
>JAFEAI010000170.1 GCA_018266475.1 Bacteroidota bacterium | reverse complement strand
CCGAGGGCATCGGTGACTTGCAGTACAAAGGGCGTATCTCCGCAGATGCCATTCAGCGGCATGGACGGCGTAGTGTTCACCGTGTACGGCCCTTCCCCACCGAGCAAATTTTCGGTCAGGTAAAGTTGTGCGGTGCATTGGCCGGGGCAGGCAGCCAGGAACGTGCTGCCGAGTATCGCGTTCGGCACGTCCAAATTCGGCATGTCAATGATCGTGGCGGAAGCTGTGCCGCTGTTCCCGTCGCTATCAAATACGGTAACGCTCCACGTGCCGGGGGCCAATTCGATGATCGTCGGGGTGCCGTTGCCGGTGGGAGGCACCGGCGTCCATGTATAGCTCAACGCACCTGATCCTCCCACCACCGTTGCGAAGATGGAACCGTTGTTATTCCCGCAGGTGGAATTGACCACCGTGAGCTGCACTTGTAGTGCGCACACGTATGATGCGGCGAAACTTATACAGAAGGTCAGGATGAAACGCGGCATTGCGAACGGATTAAGCCCGACCAAAGGTAGAATATGCCTTTCCAGCAGGCGAAAAGGCACACGATGAATTTTCAACCGTTGGTTCAGCAATCCCGCTTCAGAACCGCACGCCTACCATGTAACCGGTGCACAAGACGCTACCTGTACACGTCCTTCCTGTCACCCACGCTTTCCACGCGCATGATCCGGAGTACGTCTTGAACGGTGTACAAGATCCGGTAGGGTCCCATACGGACCCGCCATGCATCAGTCGTGCCCTTCAATTTTCTGCAACCCTTCGGCCGAGGTTCTTCCCCAAGCGTTTTAATCAGCTTGAAGATCTTGGTGCGGTATGGCTCAGCAAGCCGCCACAGCTCCCTGTCGGCACTTCTCGAAAGCTCCACGCGGTAACTCACTTGGCCCGCGCTTTTTGCAACCGCTGCTCAAAGTCCTCCAATGGAATCGATGGTTCCTGCTTGCGTGATTCGATGAGGATGGCATCCAGGTAATCTTCCACTGCCTCCCTGTCCCGGGTGATCAGTTCGAGGTCGATCTGGACAAAACGTTTCTTGCTCGTTTCATCCTGCAGGATGGTTACGCCTTTCATTGCATGCATCCGACCAAAGGTAACCCTTTGCTGGATCAAAACCGCACGCTCACCCCGCCCAGCACATTGATCGGTGCCTGCGGAAAGAGCCCCACTTGTTCCTGCCTCCTCCCCTCGCTGATGTAGCTGTAGCTCCAGCCGTTGCTCTCGTACAGTTCGCTGAAGAGGTTGCGCACGGTGAGGTTGAAATCCACGCTCTTCGTGCCTTTCAGGCTGAACAGGGAAACGT
>JAFEAI010000016.1 GCA_018266475.1 Bacteroidota bacterium | reverse complement strand
GGCAGGCCGCTCACGAACTGGATCTTGTCCGGCTTGGCGATGCGGCCGATGGTGGCCACCACGGATTCCACGATCTCGCCGGTGATGCGGTCCACCGCAGCCTTGTCGTTCAGGTCCAGCGGCTCGGCGGTGATGACGTAGGCGTAGATGCCCTGGCCCTTGATGTCGTGCGGGTAGCCCACCACGGCGCTTTCCACCACGCGGTCGCTGAGGTTGATGGCGCTTTCGATCTCGGCGGTGCCGAAGCGGTGTCCGCTCACGTTGATCACGTCGTCCACGCGGCCGATCACGCGCCAACGGCCCTGGGCGTCGCGCTTGGCGCCATCACCGCTGAAGTAGTGGCCGGGGTAGCTGCTGAAGTAGGTCTGCTTGTAGCGCTCGTGATCGCCCCAGGTGGTGCGCAGGATGCCGGGCCAGGGGAACTTCATGCAGAGCATGCCTTCCACTTCGTTCTCTGTGATCTCTTTGCCTTCGGCGGTGAGCAGCACGGGCTGCACGCCGGGCAGCGGGTACGCGGCATGGCTGGGCTTTTCGTCAGTGACGCCCGCTAAGGAGCTGATGAGGATGCCGGCCGTTTCGGTCTGCCACCACGTGTCCACGATGGGGCAGCGGTTTTTGCCCACGTGCAGCTTGTACCACTGCCAGGCTTCCTCGTTGATGGGCTCGCCCACGCTGCCGAGCACCTTGAGCGAATCCAGTGAGTAGGCCAGCACGTGGTCCAGCCCGTGGGCCATGAGGCTGCGGATGGCGGTGGGCGCGGTGTAGAAGATGTTGACGCCGTGCTTGTCGATCACCTGCCAGAAGCGGCCCGCGTCGGGGAAGGTGGGCACGCCCTCGAACATGAGCGTGGTGGCCCCGGCGGCGAGCGGCCCGTAGATGATGTAGCTGTGGCCGGTGACCCAGCCGATGTCGGCGGTACACCAGTACACGTCGCTTTCCTCGTACTGGAACACGTTGCGGAAGGTGTAGTCGCAGAAAACCATGTAGCCGCCGCAGGTATGCACCACGCCCTTGGGCTTACCGGTGCTGCCGCTGGTGTAGAGGATGAAAAGCGGATCCTCGGCATCCATCTCCTCGGCGGGGCAGTGCTTGTCCACGTGCTTCAGTTCGTCGTGCAGCCACACGTCGCGCCCTTCCTGCATGTCCACGGCCCAGCCCAAGCGGTCGGTGACGATCACCTTCTTCACGCTGGGGCATTCCTCCAAGGCCTCGTCCACCACGCGTTTCACCGGGATCTGCTTGTGGCCGCGGTGGAGGCCGTCGCTGGTGAGCACCATGCTGCATTGGGCATCCTGTACGCGGTCGGCGATGCTACGGGCGCTGAAGCCGGCGAAGACCACCGAGTGGATGGCGCCGATGCGGGCGCAGGCCAGCACGGCGATGGTGAGCTCGGGGATCATGGGCATGTAGATGCAGATGCGGTCGCCCTT
>JAFEAI010000169.1 GCA_018266475.1 Bacteroidota bacterium | reverse complement strand
GCCCTGCACGTTGCCTTTTTCATCGGTGATCTGCAAGGTGTAGCTGCCCGGGGCCAGGTTGGCCACGTCGATGCGCGTTACCATGTCCTTTTCCAGGGCCAGCTTGCCCACCATGTCGTACACCTGCACATGCACGGGCCTGCCGTTCGGGGTGGTGATCTGCAGTTCGGTGCTTGCGGGGTTGGGGTACACGGCAATGCCCTGCACCAAAGCCGGTGCCGCAATGCCGTTGGTCAATTCCTCCACCATGATGTCGTCCAAGTACAGCAGGTACTGGTCGGCGATGGAGTAGCACTTGAACCCGATGTGGTATACCCCGTCAGCGGGCGGTGTAAAGTTCACGGTGTTGGTTTGCGGATCGCCACCGGTGATCGCGCCGTGGTCCGCCAAGGGCTGCGTCATGTCCGCCGCAGTGGCGCCGGGTCCGCCGTAGGCCACCGACATGCGCTCGGTGTAGTTGCTGCTGTTGTTGCCGTATTTGTAGCTCAGGCGGTAGGTGGCCGCCGCGTGCAGGTTGAGCGCTTGGGTGAAGATCCAGGAATCCATGTCAGGGCTGCCTCCCGGGGTCCAGTGGATGTACGCCACGTTCACCGAGTAGCCGGTCGGGCCTTCCGTGGTTTCCCAGGCCGATCCGCTGATCGTTTCCAGGCTCATGCAATTGGGGATGGCCGGCGGTGCTACGGAGTTGAAGTCTTCCGTGTAGGGCACATCGGTGGCGTCGCAACGGGTGGTGAATGTCAGCGGCCCGGCCCAAGTGCTCATGTCCGCATCGCTGCACAGGCTGCGCACATACAGGTGGTAGGTGGTGTTCGATTGCAGGCCTGCGGCGGAGGCGGAAAGCGTACCGGCAGGCGCGGTGCCTGCATCCACCAGGCCCGTAGCGCCGCTTCCGGGGTTGCCCGAATCGCGCAGCTCCCATTGGTAGCCATCGGCAGGGTTGCTTGTGCTGGCGGTCCACGAGAAGTCCGCGGTGTTGGTGGTGAGGGTGCCTGCAGTGAGCGCCGTGGGCTCCTCGCAGGTGGGCGTTACCACCACCTTGATGTCATCCAGGAAGAGGTACCCGTTGTCGCTGTTGGCATCGGTGTATTTCCGGAAACCGATGTAATACACGCCATCGGCGGCGGGGGTGAATTCCACCGTATCGGTGTGTACCAGGCCGTCATCGATCACCGGATGGTCCATCAGCACGTTGCCCATGGCGGTGTTCAGCCGCTCAGTGCCGTAGGCCACCTGCATGGCGTCCACGTAAAAATCGTACTGGTTGGAGTAGCTGTACGTGAGGCGGTAGGAGGTGCCTGCGGCAAGGTTGAGGCCCGCCGAGTACAGCCATGAATCAGTGGGGTCGTAGCTTTCGCAGAGTGCCATTTTGCCGGCCATGCCCGCAGGACCCGATGCAACGGTTTCCCATTGCGGGCCCAGCACGGTTTGCTCACTGATGCAGTTCGGAAGGGCGGGCACGGCGGCGCTCTCAAAATTTTCCAAGTACGGTACGTTCTGGGCGTCGCACGGCGTGGTGAAGGCCAAGGGGCCGGTCCATTCGCTGAAGTCGTCATTGATGCAGCTGGCCCGCACGTAGGCGAAGTACCCGGTATTGGGGTTCAGGCTGTTCACGCTTGCCGTATGCACGCCGGTGCCGGTGCTGCCGGCTTGAACCAGGCCCGCTGCGCCGCTTCCGGGCGCGTTGGCATCACGTACTTCCCATTGGTAGCCGTTGGCGGGGGCGGAGATGCTTGCCGCCCATGAGAAGGTGGCGTCGGTGAGCGTGAAATCATCCAAGGTCAATGCGCCGGGGGCCTCGCAGGTGGGCGTTACGGTCACCTTGATGTCGTCCAGGTACAGGTAGTACTGGTCGGCGATGGAATAGCACTTGAAGCCGATGTAGTACACGCCCGTGCTGCCCGGCGTGAAGTCGATCGTATTGGTGTGCGGCGTGTCATCGTTGATCTGCGCATGGTCCGCCAGTTGGCTGGTCATGTCGGCTGCGGTGGCGGCATTCCCAAGGGAAACGGACATGCGCTCGGTGTAGGATGTGCTGTTGTTTCCGTATTTGTAGCTGAGCCGGTAGCTGGCGCCACCGGTGAGGTTGAGGCCGCGCGTGAACAGCCACGTGTCCATGTCAGGGCTGCTGGCGCTGGTCCAGTGCACCTCGGCTATGTTGCCTGTGTAGCCGTCAGGTGCCTCGGCCGTGGTCCACGGGCTGCCGCTCACGGCATCGGAGCCGATGCAGTCCGGCAGTGCGGGCGGCGTGGCGGCATCGAAATTTTCCGCGTAGGGCACGTTCACCGGCGTGCATGGCTGTGCCGTCAGCAGGCTTCCCAACGCCCCTGCAAGTAGCGCAAGAACACCCCTGCGCAACGACCGGGGAGATGGCTGCTTTCTTCTGATCGTGGTGTCATTCTGCCTCATGGTCTTGTTTCTGGTTGGTTTGTTGATTGGTTGGACGCATCGCGATCGCCATACGTTGCATGGATAAAACAAGCAACGAGCGCATTGGTTCGCAAGCGGGCAGCGGGGACAGCCGCGCAGCCTGCAAGGTCGATGGCGGGGAAGGGACGGCTGCCGGTGTATGAGGCCGGATTCGCCCGATGGGCACCGGCCATGGGCGGTGAAGGCACGATCGATCGTGAAAAAATCCGAAGCACCGGAAGGAATGCGTCCGTACCGATGGCCCACATTTGGGCGAAACCATTGATCGATCACATGAAGAAGAAGGACCGGAAGATCTTCGTGCTGGACACCTCGGTGATCTTGTACGACCACTCGGCGATCGACAGCTTCCAGGAGCATGATGTGGCCATCCCCATCCAGGTGCTTGAAGAGCTTGATACCTTCAAGAAGGGCAACGATACCATCAACTTCGAGGCGCGCGAATTCATCCGCCACCTGGACGGTATCCCGCAAAGCGACCTGCTCACCGACTGGGTGCCGCTCAACGGGCCTTCCAAAGGCAAGTTCAAGGTGGTGGCCAAGCACGAGCTCAACGGGGTGGACGCCACCAAGGTGTTCCAGGACGGCAAGAACGACCACCAGATCATCAACGCGGCGCTTACCCTGCAACGGCAGAACCCCGACCGCAAGGTGGTGCTGGTAAGCAAGGACGTGGCCCTGCGCCTGAAGGCAAAGAGCCTCAATATCCGGGCGGAGGATTTCCTCACCGGCAAGGTGCAGGACCTGGGCCGGAAGCTTTTCACCGGCCTTACGGCAAAGGAGGAGAAGGATGATGCGGTGATCGAGGAGCTGTTCATCCAGGGCAGCATCCCGGTGGAGAAACTGGGCAGCGAGCCCGAAGGCAACCACTTCTTCATCCTCAAGCACGGCAAGAAGAGCGTACTGGCCAAATACGATCCCCGCACCCGCGCCGTGGCGCGCGTGGAGAAGCAGACCGTGTTCGGCATCAACCCCAAAAACGCCGAGCAGACACTGGCCATCAGCGCGCTCCTGGACCCCAACATCCCGCTGGTGACCATGCAGGGCGCTGCAGGTACGGGCAAGACGCTCCTCGCCCTGGCATGCGCCATGGAGCAGCGGCGCGATTACCGCCAGATCTTCATCACCCGGCCCGTGGTGCCGCTAAGCAACAAGGACATCGGCTACCTGCCCGGCGACATCCAGAGCAAGATGGATCCCTACATGCAGCCGATCTGGGACAACCTGAAGTTGATCCGCGGCAATTTCGAGAAGAACGACAGCACGCTGAAGCGGATCGATGAGATGATCGAGAACGACAAGATCACCGTGTCCCCGCTGGCCTACATCCGCGGGCGCAGCCTCAGCAACATTTTCTTCATCGTGGATGAGGCGCAGAACCTCACCCCGCTGGAGGTGAAAACGGTGATCAGCCGGGCCGGCGAAGGCACCAAGATCGTCTTCACCGGCGATGTACACCAGATCGACACGCCGTACCTGGATTCGGAGAGCAACGGACTGAGCTACCTGATCAGCAAGGCCAAGGGTGATCCCCTGTTCGCGCACATCACCTTGGAGAAGGGGGAACGCAGCGCCCTGGCCAACCTCGCCAACGAGCGACTGTAGGGCGGCCGACAGGAATGCGCAAAAGGAAAGGGCGGCCGCGGGCCGCCCTTTCCTTTTGTGGTGCAGCGTTGCTCAGCGCACCACCAAGCGTTCGGTGCGCTGCCCGTTGGCATGCTGCAGGCGCACGAAGTACACTCCGCTGGAGAGGCCCATCTTGGCCAGGTCAAGCTCCAGTTGTTCCGTGCCGGCGCGTACCTGCTCGCTGTGGATCAGGCGGCCGGTCATGTCCAAGAAGGAAAGGGTGCCCGTGGAGGCGCCGGCCAGGTCCATCACCACGGTAAGGTTGCTGCTGGCCGGGTTGGGGTACAGGCCCAGCCCGCCGCCCTGTGCGGCCTCGGCAATGCCCACGTTGGCGCCGTTGATGTTCACGTC
>JAFEAI010000168.1 GCA_018266475.1 Bacteroidota bacterium | reverse complement strand
CGGAAGCATTGCGGTGTTTGCACCATGCGCAGGGCCGCACGGTCGATGGCCCGCGACCCTTCGCCGCGCACCTCGCGCACGGAGGAGTTCACCGGCAGCACGGGGATGGCCGCCGCATGCCTTTCTGCAGCGGCGAAGCACCTCCCGATCAACCCTGTGCTTACCAGCGGCCGTACGCCATCATGCACGGCCACCAGGCCATCGTGCCGCACCTCCTTCAGGCCCGCGCGCACGCTGTGGAAGCGCTCGGCCCCGCCCGCCACCACGGCATGCGGGATGCGGATACCATGCTCCGCGCAGAGCACCCGCCATTGTTCAATGCCGTTTTCGGGCAGCACCACGATCAATTGCATGGCCGGATCGAAGCGGTGGAAGGCCCCGATGGTGCGGCACAGCACCGGTTTTCCGCCCAGCAGCAGGAACTGTTTGGGCACGGGTGCGCCCATGCGCCTTCCGCTGCCGCCCGCCACAATGATCGCCGACCGCTCCATGGTCACCTGTACAATTGCCTGCAAAGAAAAGCGGCGCGGGACCGTGGTGCCCGCGCCGCTTTGCAAGTGTGCAGGTCCGCGATCAAACGATCAGCATGGCGTCGCCGTAGCTGAAGAAGCGGTACTTCTCCTTGATGGCGACCTTGTAGGCGTTCCACACATGGTCGTATCCGCCGAAGGCGGCCACCATCATCAGCAGCGTGCTCTCGGGCATGTGGAAGTTGGTGAGCATGCGGTCCGCCATGGTGAAGTCGTAGGGCGGGAAGATGAACTTGCTGGTCCAGCCGTTGTAGGGCTTGATGTGGTCATCGGTGCTTATGCTGCTCTCGATGGCGCGCATGGTGGTGGTGCCCACGCAGCAGATGTGCCGCTTGGCGTCCTTGCTGGCGTTGATCACGTCGCAGGCCTGCTGGTTGATGATCACCTGCTCGCTGTCCATCTTGTGCTTGGTGAGGTCCTCCACCTCCACGGGGCGGAAGGTGCCTAAGCCCACATGCAGGGTGACGTAGGCGAAGTTGATGCCCTTGAGCTCGGCGCGCTTCATCAGTTCGCGGCTGAAGTGGATGCCCGCAGTGGGTGCGGCCACGGCGCCTTCGTGCTTGGCGAAGATGGTCTGGTAGCGCTCGGCATCGCTGGCCTCCAGGTCGCGCTTGATGTAGTGGGGCAGGGGTGTTTCGCCCATCTCGGTGATGGTGCGCTTGAAATCCTCGTAGCTGCCGTCGAAGAGGAAGCGCAGGGTGCGGCCCCGGCTGGTGGTGTTGTCGATCACCTCGGCCACCAGCTCATCGTCCTTGCCGAAATACAGCTTGTTGCCGATGCGGATCTTGCGGGCGGGGTCCACCACCACGTCCCAAAGCAGGCTGTCGCGGTTGAGCTCGCGCAGCAGGAACACTTCGATCTTGGCACCGGTTTTTTCCTTGTTGCCCCACATGCGGGCGGGGAAGACCTTGGTGTCGTTCACCACGAAGGTGTCCCCCTCATCGAAGTAATCCAGGATGTTCTTGAACTTGTCGTGCTTGATCTTTCCCGTTTTGCGGTCCATCACCATCAACTTGGCCCCGTCACGGTCCTTGGTGGGATAGAGGGCGATGAGTTCCTTGGGAACGTCGAACTTGAATGCGGCTAGCTTCATGCGTTGGGCTGGGCTTACAGGCCCATGATTGGTTTTTCGGGCCGCGAAGATAGTGCGATCACGGAGGGCGGGGCACCAATTGGGGCTGAACCCTTTGAGGCCCAAGGCAACGTGTCTTCAGGCCCCTTCCGGCTTGTTCCGCCCCGCCGCCCACAGGTCCAGCCACTTGGACCACTGTTCCGGTGTGCGTGCGTCCTCCACGGAAAACTGCCCGCTGGCCGTGCGCCGCAGGGCGGCCAGGTGGGCGCCGCAGCCCAAGTCCTGCCCAATGTCCCGGGCCAGCGCGCGGATGTAGGTGCCTTTGCTGCAACGCACGTCGAGCACCACCTGCGGGCCGTCCATGGCCAGCAGGTGCAGCGCATGCACGACCACGGGCACGGGCGGCAGCTCCACGGCCTCCCCGGCCCGCGCCAGGTGGTAGGCCCGTTCACCTTGGAACCGTTTTGCGGAGAAGCTTGGCGGGCGCTGCAGCAGGGGTCCGGTGTACCGGCGCAGCACGGCTTGCAGGGCGGCTTGGTCAATGTGCGCCCATGGCCGCTCCCGTTGCACCTCCGTTTCGGCATCATGGCTGGGCGTTTCCTTGCCCAGGCACAGGGTTGCGATGTAGTGTTTGTCCTCGTCGGTGAGACCAGGCAGCAGCTTGGTACACTTGCCTGTGCCCAGCACCAACAGGCCGCTGGCCAGGGGGTCCAGGGTGCCGGCATGGCCCACTTTCACGCGGTGGCCGGTAAGTGCCCGCAAGGCGGCCCTCACCTTGGCCACCACGTTGAAGCTGGTCCAGCCCACGGGTTTGTCCACCAGCAGGATGGCGCCGGCCTCGGGGTCCAGGCCCGCGGTCATGCCATGTTAAGGTCTGCCCCCCATGCCAGGAGCACCAGCAGCAGGGCGCCCACAATGATGCGGTACCATCCGAAGGCGCGGAAGCCGTGGCGGGAGAGGAAGCCCACGAAGCCGCGGATGGCCAGCATGGCCACCACGAAGGCCACGGCATTGCCCAGCAACAGGATGCCAAGGTGGTCGCTGCTGAACAGGGCGGGATCCGCCTGCCAGCCCTTGAGCAGCTTGTAGCCCGATGCGGCGGCCATGGTGGGCACGGCCAGGAAGAAGGAAAATTCCGCAGCGTGTTTGCGGGTAAGGCCCAGCGCCATGCCCCCGATGATGGTGGCGGCCGAGCGCGATACGCCCGGCACCAGCGCCACGCACTGCGCCAACCCGATGCCGAACGCCCTTCCGTAGCCCACCTCATCCACGCCCTTGGGGCGGAACCAGCGGTCCACGAACAGCAGCACGATACCGCCCAACAGCAAGGCTGCGGCCACTACGGCCACATTCTCCAGCAGGCGGTCTATGGCATCACCGAACAACAGGCCGATGAGGGCGGCCGGGATGAAGGCCACCAGCAGCTTCCAATAAAATTCCAGCGAGCGGAAGAACCGTTTCCAGTAGAGCACCACCACAGAAAGGATGGCGCCGAACTGGATGTTCACCATGAAGACCTTGGTGAACTCCGTGGGTTCGATGCCCAGCAGGGCCTGCACGATCACCATGTGGCCGGTGCTGCTCACCGGAAGGAACTCGGTGAGCCCCTCCACGATGGCGATGACAATGGCTTGGAAAACGGTCATTCCGGAACACCCTCCCCTTCAAGCTGCTTCCTGGGGTTGGCCTGCTCAGGCTTCCGCCCGGGGCTTGCGCATGATGGCGTAGATGATGAGCACGTATCCCGCCAAGCATACGATGGGCGCCACCGTGATGCGGCGCGCACTGAAGATCTCCTTGGCATTGAACACCTCGGGGTCGCCGCTGCCGCCCCCGCTCATAAGGATGTAGCCCAGCACCACCACGGCAATGCCGATGAGCTGCAGCTTGTAGTTCAAGGGTTCAAAGGCGAGTTGGTCCTGCGGGTTGGCGGCCATGTTCAGCTCCAGTTGATTTCGTCGGTGTTCATGCGAAGGTAACGCCTCACGGCCAGCGCCGTGGATACCAGGGAGATCAGCAGGCCCAGGACCACCACCCCCGCCAGCAGCACGGCCAGCGCCAGGGGATGCACCAGGGCGGCCATGTCCGGCTGCCAATGCACCAGCAGGCGGATGCTGCCCACCAGCAGGCCGATGGCCAGCACGGAGGCCACAATGCCCTGCCACAGGCTGTTGCCCAGGAAAGGCTTCTTGATGAACCAGCCGGTGGCGCCCACCAGGTACATGGTACGGATCAGGAAGCGCTTGCTATACAGGGCCAGGCGGATGGTATTGTTGATCAGCGCCACGGCGATCACCAGCAGCAGCAGGCTGAAGCCGAGCATGATCCAGCGCAGCTTGCCCATGTTTGCATCAATGTTCTGCACCACCACGGGGTTGTACTTCACCTCATGCACGCTGGCGTCCTGGCGCAGGTGTGCGGCCACCCACTTCAGGCTGTCCGGCGCAGCATAGGCCTCCTTTACGCGCAGCTCAATGGAAGGCAGCAGCGGATTGGCGCCCAGCACGCCCAGGAAATCCTCGCCCATGTCCTCCTTCAGCTGCTGCGCCGCCTCATCGGCGGTCACATAGCGCGTTTCCCGCGCAAAGGGTTCCGCCTCCAGCTGCTTGCGGAACTTCATCACGTCCACCTCCTTCAGGTCGCGCTTCAGGAAGATGTCCACCTTCACGTTCTCCTTGAAATGCCGCTCGAGCTCCCGCGCGTTCAGCAGCATGAAGCCCAGCAGGCCCAGCATGAACAGCACCAGGGTGATGCCCGTGACAGTGCCCACGTTGCTGCTGCGCGTGTAGCGGCGGATGCGGCGTTCCTTCCCCATGCGGTTCGGGCGGCGAAGTTATTCCGGCAGGCCCATTCCGGCGCCCTGCTGCGCACCGCCGCCAACGATGGCCTGTGGAAGGGGTCCCTCCCGTCCGCGCCCATGGCGGGGCCATCGGGCCTAACGCGCCCTGCGGGCGCGACTTCCAATAGAATTCAAACCACGGATGGACACCGATGAACACGGATCACTGACCCACCTGCCAAGCAAACCAACCCTCCCTATCCGTGTGCATCCGTGTGGATCCGTGGTTCAAGACAGTGCGTGAATGCGCCGCCAGGCGCATGGATAAGACCCGATAGCCCTGCGTCCATGGGCTGTTCCGGCGGCCAAGGGCTATTTTCGCCGACCATCGAAGGGGCAATGGCATACGACCACAAGCGGATCGAGGCGGAATGGCAGCGGAAATGGCGGGAACGAAAAACGTTCCGCGCCCTGAACGATCCCTCCATGCCCAAGTATTACGTGCTGGACATGTTTCCCTACCCCAGCGGGGCGGGCCTGCACGTGGGGCATCCGCTGGGCTATATCGCCAGCGACATCGTGGCGCGCCACAAGCGGCACTGCGGCTTCAACGTGCTGCACCCCATGGGCTACGACAGCTTCGGCCTGCCCGCGGAACAGTATGCCATCCAAACCGGCCAGCACCCGGCGAAAACAACGGAGGAGAACGCCGCCCGCTACCGCGAACAGCTGGACCGCATCGGCTTCAGCTTCGACTGGGACCGCGAGGTGCGCACCAGCGACCCCGGGTTCTACAAGTGGACGCAATGGATCTTCCTGCAGCTCTTCAACAGCTGGTACGACCCGCAGGCCAACAAGGCCCGCCCCATCAGCGAACTGGTGGCGCGCTTTGAACAGCAGGGCTGCCAAGGCCAGGATGCCAGCGTGCTCACCGGCGACAATGAGGCGTTCATCGGCCCCTTCAATGCCGGGGAATGGAACGCCTTTGACGAACGCACGCGCCAAATGGTGCTGCAGCACTTCCGCTTGGCCTACCTCAGCGATGCCTGGGTGAACTGGTGCCCCGCCTTGGGCACCGTGCTGGCCAACGATGAGGTGAAGGACGGCGTAAGCGAGCGCGGCGGGCACCCCGTGGAACGCAAGCGCATGCCGCAGTGGAGCCTGCGCATCACCGCCTACGCCCAACGCCTGCTGGACGGGCTGGATCCGCTGGAGTGGCCGGAAAGCCTGAAGGAAACCCAGCGCAACTGGATCGGGAGGAGCGAAGGGGCGGTGGTG
>JAFEAI010000167.1 GCA_018266475.1 Bacteroidota bacterium | reverse complement strand
TTCACTTCCTTGCTTCTTCACCTTCACAGATCGCGGCCTACTTGGTGTTGCGCACCAGCAGTTCGTCGATCATGCCGTAGGCCTTGGCTTCCTCGGCGATCATCCAGTAGTCGCGGTCACCGTCCTTGGACACCTTGTCGAAGGGTTGCCCGCTGTGGTTGCTGATGATCTCGTATAGCTCCTTCTTGAGCTTCTTGATCTCGTTCACGGTGATCTCCATGTCGCTGGCCTGGCCTTCGGCGCCGCCCATGGGCTGGTGGATCATTACGCGGGCATGGCGCAGGGCGCTGCGCTTGCCCTTGGCGCCGGCGCACAGCAGCACGGCGCCCATGGAGGCGGCCATGCCGGTGCAGATGGTGGCCACGTCCGGCACGATGTACTGCATGGTGTCATAGATGCCCAAGCCTGCATACACGCCACCGCCGGGGCTGTTGAGGTAGATCTGGATGTCCTTCTTGGGGTCCACGCTTTCCAGGAAGAGCAGCTGCGCCTGGATGATGTTGGCCACCTGGTCGTTGATGCCGGTGCCTAAGAAGATGATGCGGTCCATCATCAGGCGGCTGAACACGTCCATCTGGGCCACGTTCAGCTGGCGCTCCTCGATGATGTACGGGGTGATGGATGCGTTGATGTAGCCTTCCAGCGTGGTGCTGGCGATGTTGCGGTGCTTCACCGCGTACTTTTTGAACTCGTCTTGGGGGAACATGCGGGATGGTATCGTTCGGTTATTGGTCAGGGCTTGCGCACCAGCACTTCGTCGATGATGCCGTATTCCTTTGCCTCGGCGGCAACCATCCAGTGGTCGCGGTCGCTGTCCTGCTCGATCTTCTCAAAGGGCTGGCCGGTGTGGTGGCTGATGATGTCGTAGAGTTCCTTCTTCAACTTCCTGATCTCGTTGATCACGATCTCCATGTCGCTGGCCTGGCCTTGGGCCCCGCCCAGCGGTTGGTGGATCATCACCCGGCTGTGGGTGAGGGCGCTGCGCTTGCCCTTGGCGCCGGCGCACAGCAGCACCGCTCCGAAGCTGGCGGCCATGCCGGTGCAGATGGTGGCCACGTCCGGCACGATGTACTGCATCGTGTCATAGATGCCTAAGCCCGCATACACCTCACCGCCCGGGCTGTTGAGGTAGATCTGGATGTCCTTCTTGGGGTCCACGCTTTCCAGGAAGAGCAGCTGCGCCTGGATGATGTTGGCCACCTGGTCGTCCACTGCGGTGCCCAGGAATATGATGCGGTCCATCATCAAGCGGCTGAACACGTCCATCTGCGCCACGTTCAGCTGGCGCTCCTCGATGATGTACGGGGTGATGGATGCGTTGATGTAGCCTTCCAGCGTGGTGCTGGCGATGTTGCGGTGCTTCACCGCGAATCTCCTGAACTCGTCTTGCCGGACCATGTGCGATGGTGGTGGTGAATGGTGCATGGCGCGGTTGTGCGCCCGAAGGTATTACGCCGTGCGCGCCAGCGCCACAAAATCGTCAAAGGACATGTGCTTTTCCCTGGGGCTGAGCATGGCCTTGAAGTGGGCGATGAGCTTGCGCTCCACGATGGTGTCGCGCATCTTTCCGACCTGCTCGCGGTCGCCCAGCATGCGGGCGGCCAGTTCCATCAGGCGGCTGTCATCGGGCTCCGGCAGGCCGTACTGGGCGAATTGCCCGGCCACGTAGCGCTTGGCGAACTCGTTCATCTCCTCCACCTTGGCCTCCAGCCCGTATTTCTCCAGGATGCGGTCCTGCAGCAGCTGCTTGCGCAGGCCTTCGGAATACCCTGTGTAGCCGGCCTCCACTTCCTCGGGCGCGATCGGCCGCTCACTGGTCATGGCGATCCAGCGCTTCAGGAAGGCGTCGGGCAGGTCGATGTGTACCTTGGATGCCATCGCGGCGATCACCAGGCGCTTGTAGATGCGGTCACTATCGGTGCGGAACATTTCCTCCATGCCCTGCTTCACCTTGGCGCGGAAGGCAGCCTCGTCGGCCACTGCATCCGGCCCGTACACGCGCTCGAACAGGGCCGGCCCCACCTCCATGGGCTGCATGCGCTTGATCTCCGCGATGCGGAAGCGCATCTTGCCCTCCAGGTGATGCACGGCCTCGTGGTCCGTGCCCAGCATCCGGGCAAGGTCGTCGTGGTTCCTGCTGACCTGGTGCGGCTCCACATCCACCGTGTCACCCACGGCTTTTCCAATGAACTGCTCCCGGACTTCCTCATCCTGCAGGTCCCCCACGGTGATGGTGGTGCGGTTCATCAGGCCGCCGGGCTTCACTTCGCCCGCCGCGTCCAGTTCGATCAGGTCGCCGAGCACCATGTCCTCCCCGCCCACGGCCTCCACGTCCAGCAGTTGGCCGTAGCGGCGCTGCATGTCGGACACCTCCTTTTGCACCAGGTCGTCATCCACGTCCACCAGGGGCATTTCCACGCCCAGCTTGGGGTCCATCTCCACTTCGATGCTGGGCGCCAGGCCCACCTCGTACGCAAAGTTGAATTCGCCGGGCTGGTCCCAGTTGTTGCTTTCCATGTGCCCGTCGGCCGCAGGAAGCGGCTGCCCCAGCATGCGCAGTTTGTTCTCTTCCACGTAGGTGCGCATGTTGAGGTCCACCAGGCGCTCCACCTCATTCACCAGCACATTTTTGCCGATGCGCTTTTTAATGATGCCCATGGGCACCTGTCCCGGACGGAACCCCGGCCAGGAGGCCGTTTTGCGCTGCTCCTTGAGCGCCTTTTCCACGGCGGGGGCATAGTCCGATGGATCCAACTTCACCCTGATGGTTGCCGTCAGGGTGCCGGTTTCTTTACGTTCAATGTTCATGGTGCTTGTTCGCCCGTTTTCGGTTGTCTGTGCGCGGTTGATAGGGCCCCGGTTGCAGGGCCATTAAGTACGGACGGGGGGAGTCGAACCCCCACACCTCACGGTACTGGCTCCTAAGACCAGCGCGTCTACCAGTTCCGCCACGTCCGTTCGTCCTTCGGCGTAATGGTCTGCGCCGGAAGGGCGGCAAAGATAACCCGTTCGGGCGGGCGGCTTACCTTCGCGGACCCTAAAGGGGAACTGTTCCATGAAGGTTGTCGACCCCGCCCTGGCCACCGTACCCGAAGTGCATGGCTTGCTGACGGGCGCCGTGGGGCCGCGCCCCATCGCATTGGCCAGCACCATCGATGCCGATGGGCGGCCCAACCTGAGCCCCTTCAGCTTCTTCAACGTGTTCGGCGCCAACCCGCCCTTGGCGATCTTCAGCCCGGCGCGGCGCGGGCGCGACAACACCACAAAGCACACCTTCCACAACGTGAAGGACGTGCCCGAGGTGGTGATCAACGTGGTGACCTACGCCATGGTGCAGCAGGTGTCCGTGGCCAGCGGCGAGTTTCCCGGAAAAACCGACGAGTTCGCCAAATCGGGCCTCACCCCGGTAGCCGCCGAGCGCGTGCGCCCCTTCCGCGTGAAGGAAAGCCCCGTGCAGTTTGAATGCAAGGTGAAGCAGGTGATCGAAACCGGCACCGGCGGAGCTGCGGGAAACCTGGTGATCTGCGAGATCGTGCTGGTACATGTGGATGAGCATCTGCTGGACGCCCACGGAAAGATCGACCAGCGGCGCATCGACCTGGTGGGCCGCATGGGCGGTTCCTTTTACTGCCGCGCCCACGGCGATGCCCTCTTCGAGCTCACCCAGCCCAACCAGCACTATGGCGTGGGCGTGGACGCCCTGCCGGCCCCGGTGCGCAACAGCCGCATCCTCACCGGCAGCAACCTGGGCCAACTGGCCAGCCTGCAGGCAGTTCCCGATGAAACCGCAGTGAACGAATACAAGCTCACCGAGCTGGCCGACCTTTTCATCGGCTTGCAGGGCCACCCGCAGGACCTGGAACAGGCCCTGCACCTGCGCGCAAAGGACCTGCTGGAGCAGGGCCGCCGCGAGGAGGCGTGGAAAACCCTGCTCGCATTCAACGAACGCTAACATTCCCAACGCAGCAAGAACATGGCAACGGTAACGATCAATGGCACGGTAAAGCTGGTAGGCCAAACCCAGCAGATCAGCGAAAAGTTCAGCAAGCGCGAACTGGTGCTCACCGAGCAGGGCGGCCAATTTCCGCAGTACATCCCCGTGGAGTTCACCCAGGAGAAAACCGGCCACCTCGATGGCTTCGCACCCGGCGACCAAGTGACGGTAACCTGCTTCATCAACGGCCGCGAGTGGAGCCGCGACGGCGTGACCAGGTACTTCCTGAGCCTGCGCGGCGACCGCATCGAGAAGGTGGGCGCCACGCAACCGGCACAACCCGCACCACGCCCGGCCACCAGCTTCAATGCGCCGCCGCCGCCCAGCATGGCGGACATGCCGCAGGACAGCGGGGAGGATGATCTTCCGTTTTGAGGTGGTGAGGAGGTGAGGAAGTGAGGAGGTGAGGAGGTGAGGAAGTGAGGAGGTGAGGAAGTGAGGAGGTGAGGAGGTGAGGAAGTGAGGAGGTGAGGAGGTGAGGAAGTGTGTGGCGGAGAGCTTCCCATCGGTTCACCGTTGGCGAAGCCGAAGGATCCTTTTTCCAAGGCGGCGCAGCTACAGCCGCCGGCCCTTCCACGTGGGCCGCACCACCTGTGAGGCCACGGCGACCACCGGCGCATATACGCTGAAGGCGAGCAGGGAGAGGAAGGTGGTTGCGGCACGTCCACGCCCCGCACATGGGTGGGGCGCCTGCCGCACAAAGCGCCGCACCTCGGCCACCAGGCCCAGCACGGGCCACGCCCACAGCACCCACGCCGCTGCGAGCAGCAGGAGCACGGTGAACGGCCGCTGCTGCATGAGCCGCTGCGGCGTGATGAGGCACGTGACGATGGCCAGGAACCAGGGAAGAAGCAGCCCGCCCATGGCGAGCCATCGGCCGCCGCCGCCCACGCCGCGCATCTTTCCCGCCCAGCGCAGGCGCTGCTGCCAGAAGCCTGCAACCGCCGGTTCCGCCTGCACGGTGACCACAGCCTCCGGGTCCGCCAGAAACTCCACCCGCCTTCCCGCACGGCGCATGCGGCGCAACAGGAAGATGTCGTCGCCGCCGGCCCACGCATCACCGGCATAGCCGCCCACGGCGAGAAAAGCCGCCTTGCTGAACGCCAGGTTGGCGCCATAGGCCAGCACGGCCGCGCCTTGCAGGCCCGTGGCCGCCGCCACGCCCAGCAGCGCCGCCTGCTCATCGGCCTGCATGCGCTGCAGCACCCCGCGCTCCGCACAGGTGGCCACGGGCAGCAGCAGCAGGTGGGCCTGCTGTGCGTGCATGCCGTGCATCACGCGGGGCACGCGCAGTGGCCCGCACCGTGCATCCGCATCCGTAAGCAGCACAAAGGGCCATCGCGCGGCCGCCACCCCCTGGGTGATCGCCGCCTTCTTTCCCGCACCGGTTGCCGGCAGCAGCTGCAGCCCGGGCCAGTTGCGCACCATGCCGCGAACGATGTCCGCCGTGGCATCGCTGCTGCCATCATCCACCACCAGCACCTCCATCCGTTCCTTGGGCCACTGCTGCGCATACAGGTCCTGCAGCAAGGGAGCAATGGTGCCGGCGGCGTTCCGTGCGGGCACGATCAGGGTAACCCCTTCCCCATGGTCCTCCCCGTGCTCCGTGCGGCTGGCAGCAGGCCAGCTGCGGGCAAAAAGATCGCGCCAGCCCCCCACCACCTGGGCAAACACCAAGGCGCTGACGAACGCCAGCAAGGAAAGCAGGAAAAGGCCGCTCATCGCCTATTGCGCATGCGGGAGGTGACCATCACCACAGCCCCTGCGGCCGCAGGCAAGGCCAAGTTGAGTGCCCAAACCCCGAAGGAGGCCAACAGCACCAACGCCGGCGCACCGCCCAAGGGCAGCAGCAAGGCCACGGCCACCGAGCCGCGGACACCCAGTTCGGAGAGCAGCATGGTGGGCACCAGGGTGGATACCAAATAGATCACCGGCACCGCCACAAGGGCGCCCTGCCAGGCCATGCCCGCCAACACCACCAGGAACACCACGTACTGCAGCCAGAACACGGCGTACCGGGCAATGCTCAAGCCAAGTACGGCCATCAGGTCGGGCGTACGGAACCGGTGCAGCACCTCGGCAGGCCCCGCCAGGCGGCGCAGTAACGGCAGCCGCGCAACACCACGGTGTACCAGCCCGGGCCGCAGGTACAGCCCGAGCGAAGCACAGGCCAACAGCAGGGCCGCCACCACCGGCCCTGGGCCCCAGCCGGGCGGCACCGCCGCAGGCAGTCCCGATGCGGCATGCCACCACAGGAACGCGATGGCCCCCAGCAGCAGCGTGGCCGTAAACTGCGCCATGGCGCCCAGCACCGTGGCCACACCTCCGCGCCACCTGCGGTCCGGCGCCAAAAAGAGCACGCGCCCGGCCACTTCGCCGGTGCGGTTGGGCGTTACCAGCGCCACTGCGGTGCCTGCCAGCGTAGCGGTGAGCGCACGCCCGAGGCTCATCACCTCCACCTCCGCCACCAGCCTTTTCCACTTGATGGCCTCCAGCCCCCAGTTCAGCCCCGCCATGGCCAGCATCAACGGCCAGAACCAGGCGGGCGCGGATGCCAGCGCCGCGTGCAGCGCTCCCCATGCCGCATGCGTACCTTGGCCCCCGGCCAATTTGGCCCAAAGGAAGGCGGCGGCGGCCAGGAAGACCCCCCAACGGACCAGCAGCAGCATGCGGTGCTTCATGCCATGATCACTCCCGAAGCGGAAGCGACCAAAAGTAGGCGGCCCGGCCAACAGGCGGAACGCATAATCCTTGGCATAGACCCGGGCACCACCGTAATGGGCTTCGGGGTGATCGAGGTGCTGGGGAGGCACGTGCGCCTGCTGGAAGCGGATGCCATCCGCTTCCCGGCCGGGGATGACCATGCGCTGAAGCTGCGCGCCATCTTCCGCCACGTGGTGCAGATCATTGAGAGGCACAAGCCCGATGAGCTCGCCATTGAGGCGCAGTTCTTCGGCAAGAACGTGCAAAGCATGCTGAAGCTGGGGCGCGCACAGGGGGTGGCCATCGCGGCGGCACTGCAGCACGACATCCCCGTGGCCGAATACGCCCCCAAGCGCGTGAAGCAGAGCATCACCGGGCGCGGCGCCGCCACCAAGGAGCAAGTGGCCGCCATGCTGCCCGGGCTGCTGGGCACCAAGGCGCTGCCCAAGAGCATGGATGCCACCGATGCCGTGGCCGTGGCCCTGTGCCACCATTTCGCAGCAGGCATGGCCGCTGCGGCCCGCCCGTCCGGCGGCACCCGAAGGAAAAACGACTGGGGAAGTTTTATCCGCAACAATCCCCAACGGGTGAAGGGGGCTTGATCCCGCCTACGCCTGGCGGATGCGTTCGGCCAAGCTGGCCAGCTCCTCATTGGACATCCGCAGCTTGGGCTTGGAAAAATCCATGTCGTAGAGGCCATCAATGGGAATCAGGTGTACATGGGCGTGCGGCACCTCCAGCCCCACCACGCTTAGCCCCACGCGATTGCACGGGATCACGGCCCCGATCCGCCTGGCCACGCCCTTTGCGAAGGGCATGATGCCCGCCAGCACCTCATCGGGCAGGTCGAAAAAACGGTCCACCTCCACCTTGGGGATCACCAGTGAATGCCCCTGCCGCACGGGATTGATGTCCAGGAACGCCAAAAAGCGTTCATCCTCCCCCACCTTGTGGCAGGGGATCTCCCCCTTGATGATCCGCGTGAAGATGCTGCTCATTGCCTGGCGATCTCGATCACCTCGAACCGCATCATGCCATTGGGCGCCTTCACCTCCGCCACATCGCCCACCTGCTTGCCCAGCAGGCCCTGGCCGATGGGGGAATTGACACTGATCTTGCCCGTCTTGATATCGGCCTCGCTTTCGGCCACCAGGGTGAAGGAGCGCTCCGCGCCCGAGCCGGCCTGCCTCACCTTCACCGTACAGTGGATGAACACCTTGCCGGCCTCCACCTGGGAGGGATCGATCACGCGGGCATTGGCCACCGTTTCCTCCAGCTTGGCGATCCGGGCTTCAAGCAGGCCCTGCTCCTCCTTGGCCGCATGGTACTCCGCGTTCTCGCTCAGGTCGCCTTTGTCCCTGGCCTCGGCGATCTGCTGGCTGATATGGGGCCGCTCCACGGTTCTCATCCGGTGCAGTTCCTCCTGCAGTTTGCGCAGGCCCTCCTCGGTGTAATAGGCCGGTGTGCTCATGGTTTTCGTGGCCGGCTGAACGGCCTCTGTGTATTGCTTCTGGTTGCGGAATACGGAAAAAGGACCCCCTCGGGCCCTTTTCCAAAGGTAGTGATCTTCCGGTTATACCATTTAGACACTCAAGACCGGCCAAAGCTGCGCCGCGATCTTCTTCGGAGGACGATCCGCGCATCGGGTTGCGTAGCGGTGCCTACGGGACCCGATGTGCGGAGAAGTCATCCGGAAAGAGGGCAAGCAGATCGGGGTGGTATTGAGTGTCTATATGGTATTACAGGCTCAGGCGCACGCCGATGCTATGCACGCCGCTGAAAGGATTGGTGGCCCGGTAGCCGTAGTCGATCGCAATTGCGCTCTTCTTCTCCTCGCCGAAGGGGAAATCCACGCTCAACCCGGCGCTGGGCCCGGTGAACACGGTTTCGCGCAGGTCGCTGTTGGTCACGTTCTTTTCATAGAGATAACCGCCGCGCACGTGGATCATCTTCTTGAAGGCATACTCGGCGCCCAGGATGAACTGGTCGCGCGTGAAGGAATTGGAGCTGAAGGTGCCCGCCACGGTAACGCGGTGCAGCTCACTGATGTTGATGTCGTAGGCCGCACCGATGTTCATCATCGAGGGCAGCTCGAAATCCGCCGAGCGCTGCTCCAGGGTCATCGTCTTGTCGCCGCCCAGCAGCAGGCCCTGCACGGACATGCCGTCGCCGCTGAAGTGCATGGCAGGTCCCACGTTCTTCAGCGCAATGCCGAAGTGGATGTTGTCCGAGGGGCCGGTCACGTATTGGATGCCTGCATCAAAGCAAATGCCCGAAGTGCGCACGTTGGCGATGGATTCGGAGATCACGCGCACCAGCAGGCCGCCATAGATGCTGTTGGAGAACGCCTTGGAGTAGGCCAGGCCGATGTTGGCCTGCGTGGGGCTGAAGGTGCCCATGCCGCCCTCGGGCTGGTCCACCGTGGTTACCGGCAGCTCCCCGAAGGAGAACGTGGTGGCCGAAATGCCCAGCACGCCTGATTCCCCCAGTTTCTGGCCGAAGCCCACGGCGTTCACCTTCACCCCGCTGCCCTCCAGCCAGCGCGTGCTGGTGAACAGCAGCTCGGTCTTGCGCACATGCGCCAGGCCGGCCACGTTGCCGAACATGCCCTCCACGCCCTTCAACATGGCGCTGTTGGCCAACGCCCAGCCGCTGCTGCGCGCCCAAGGGTTCACCAAGAGCTGCGTGGCCCCCGCCGAACCGGCCCGGTCCGGATTGCCCGCCATGGCCGCACCGGCCACCAAGGCCAGGCCCAACCCCGCCACAATGCGGGTTCCTGCGTTCATCATCCTCATCTTCTTCAGCATTGGATCCTGTGTGACGGCTTAGAAATTCTGCAGGTCTACCGGGCGCATTACGCCGAACCACTTAATGACCTTCTCGCCCAGGCCCGGTGCATCAATGTGCACCAGGTACGTGCCGCCCGAAATGGGCACGTTGTAGCCGTTCTTCAGGTCCCAGTCCAGGTAGGTGAGCTCATTGTCCTTCTTGTACTTGCGCACCAAGGTGCCGCTAACCGTGTAGATGGTGATGGTGCATGTGCGGGGCAGGTTGATGAACTTCACGCGGTTGTCCAGGCGCGTGGTTTCATAGCCGCTGTAGCCGTAGTACGGGTTGGGCACCACGCCGATCAGGTCCAGCCCCTCCACGCCCACGGGCGTCACGTTGGTTACGGCCACGCTGGCGCCGGTGTTGAAGGCGTAAAGCGGCAGGCCCCTGTTGCGGTTGGTGTTGTTGATCGCCGGGGTGTAGGCCGGGTACGGTTGTGCGTAGATGAAGTACGGTTTGTTCACGTCCATGCGCAGGCGCACCTCCGAGGGCACCAGGCCCTGCTGCGGCGATTTCATCTGCTTGCCCGTGGCCATCAGGCCGGAACCCACCCAGGCCACGCCATCGTATACGGCGGCCACCGAGGCGGCGGTGCCATCGCCCATCTTGGCGCGGATGAAGGCGCACTGGTCGTACTGCGGCATCCGGTTCATGGCCAGAGCTTCGGTTACCGTGCGGCGCTTGTTCATCGCCACGTAGATCCAATGGCCGCCGCCAAAGATGGTCTGCCCTTGGGTGTTGTACAGCTGGTCATCCGGGTTCCAGAGCATGTCCTGCCCGATGCCGCCACCTGTAAAGCTGTTCTCCCCGAAGAAGAGGTTGAGCCGCTCGCCGGTCTCCAGGTCCACTGCATAGCCGGGGAACCAGCTCATGCCCGTGGATGCCACCAGGTTGGCCTCATCATCATTGGCTCCCGGCGTGCCGGCGGCCAAGCCGTTCTTGTCCACGCTGGCCACGGGCCGCATGTACAGCTTTTTCACGTTGGCGGGCGTGGTGAGCGTGGGCGTGCCGCACTCCTCCACCACCACGCAGCGGCTCCACTTGCTCTTGTCCGGGGTGATCACCACCTGGATGCTCGGGATGTCCTTGATGGTGGCATTCACCTGGGAGGACTTAAAGGCCACGGCACCGGGCTGGAAATCGTTGCGGCCCACCAAGGCCCATGGAGCCCATGTGCCACCAAGCACTTTCTCGTACAGCTGGTCGGGGTCCACGCCATCATAATCCGGGTATACCAGGGTGGCGGTGTCCACGGCCGAGCCGGACCGGATCCAATTCTGCACCTGCTCGCCTTCCTGGTCCGGAATGCCCGCGTACCAATCGGCACCGGCGTTTTCCTTCAAGCTGCCCAAGGGTTTGGTGTACTTCTCGCCGATGCCCTCGTACAGCGTTTGGGTAACGGTGACCGACAGGCCCCACTGCGGGATGAGCTGCTCGTTCTGCAGTTCGATGGTGCGCGTGGAGCGCACGGTATCATTCACCGTGGGGTTCGCCGTAAGGTGTACCAGCATCCAGCCGGCATCCTGCAGGCGCTTGTAGGTGATCTGCGCCGTGGGGATGGGGATGGCCGTGCTGTCAAGGATCCAGAGCTCGAAGTCGCCTGCGGGCACCTTCAGGGGGTCCACCACCTTCACGTTCACCGGGCCCAGGCCCTTCTGGTACTTGATCAGGTCCGTGCGGCCGACCGGCGAGGCCACGATGGCATCCAGCCCTTCGCGGGTGATGGCCAGCTTGTTTCCACCATTGCCCTGCCCTTCAATGCGGGTGATCTCGAAACCGTCGCCGTACTGGGCGTTCACCACCGTGCCGCCGTTTTCCACGCTCGGCTTGTGCGGGATGCCCGCATAGGAGCGGATGGAGCCATTGGGCGATTTGCGGCCCGCCAGGTAGGGATAAGGCTGGCCCGTGAGTTCATGGGAGTCGTAGGGCTGGTAATTGTTGTACCCGTAGGCGATCGCCATGAAGTGGTAGGTCTTGAAGTTCACCAACCGGGGGTCGCTGTTGGAGAACTTGTCCTCCAGGATGCGGAAGGAGTGGACAATGCCGGTATCGCCGCCATTGACCATCAAGGTGGGCACGGGCTGGTTTATTTCCGCGTTGGGCGGCCAGTTGACCAATTGGGTGATGCCGTCCTTGATGTCCACCTGGGCCACCAGGCGCGCCTTGTCCGGGTCGTTCAGCTGGTCCGGGGATACCTGCTCGTTCTTCACCTGGTAGATCTGGTATCCTTGGAAGTGGTAGCTGCGGTCAGCGGCAGTCTCCGGAATGGTGGGGTCCAGTTCCGTGTATTGCTCGTTGTAGTTGTTGCTGCCCAATGGGTTGGTGATGTACAGGATCAGCTCGCGGTCCAGTTCGCGGATGGTCACATCCGGTGCATCGGGGCCGTTGAGGATGCGGAAGCAGTTGTCGAACAGGCTTTGTGCCTTGTCATCGGCCTTGCGCATCAGCTCCACGCTGGCCTCGTTGCCGCCTGCGCTGGCGCGTGCCCACACCACCCCCACGGTGATGTTGTTGTAGGCGCCGGGCTCCAGGGTGAAGGGGCCCGCGCTTTGGATGAAGCGGCGGTCGCCGGGCGCATTGCCGGAGGATACTTCGTCCCAGTTGGCCTGCGGGTTGCAGTTCGTACCCCATCCACGGGGGTCAGACGTGCCGGGGAACATGTAGTAGGCGCGGGTGCCACCTCCTGCGGCGTTGTATCCGTTCCCGCCGTAGGTCATCAGCGTGTTGTCACCCCAAATGGCTTTCAGGTAATTGTAGTACTGGCCTGCATTGCTAGGGTCGCCAATGGAGGGGCTGGGCGAGTTGATGTGGTACACGAAGGCGCGCATGCCGTAGCGCTCATTGTCGATTACGCCGTCGCCATAGCCGATCCCGATCCCCTTGTAGGTAATGCCGAGTGAATCACGCGCGTTCTGGCAGTTGGAGGTGAGCGGGTTGTCGATGGAATCATAATCCTGGTAGGGCCCCTCGAAGAAGTCCACACCTACCGCAGGGGGCGGGGGGGTGGGGCCTCCGTAAGTGGGATAGGATCCGCCCTGGTCCACCGGCAGGCCATTGTAGCCATAGCCTAGGCCGCGCTCCACGTCGCAGCCCACAAAATCATCACCCGCGTAGCCCAGGTCCACGTCCACCCATTGGCCGAAGTAGGTTTTGGTCAACGTTTGCGTACCCTGGTTGATCAGCACGTAGTTGTAGAAGGTCATGTTGTTGACCTCATCGTTGGTGCTGAAGGCGAAGGCCTGCGCGCGGATCTCCATGCCGATGGGCTGGCCGCCGGATTCGGTATGCGTGTTGCCCTTATCATTGAACACCCACCAGATGTTCTGGTCGCCGAAGAGGGGGATGGCGTCCTCGCGGCGCTTGGCCTTGCAGTCGATCACCCCTTGCAGGTCGTAGCCGGGGTAATCCCCGTTTTCGGGGTCGTATTCGTTGTTCCCGTTGAAATCATGGTACGGAGCCAGGTTGTAGGCCTGCCCTTTGGCCACATCGCCATGCGCCGGCCATTCAAAGAAATAGCCCGGCACGGAGTACCCTGCGAACTCCAAGTTGACATCACATTGCGGGTCGGCCAGGCAGCGGAAATAGGCATCCTGCCGCTGGGCGTCCTTTCGCCAGGTCTTCCAGGTGCGGTCGTACTGGGTACAAACGGTTCCGTCCACCGAGGCATCCCCCCCGTGTACGGGATCATGGAAGTCGGTGAGCGGCCCCGGCCAGTAATCGTTACCCACTTGGCGGAAGCGCACGGCAGCCAACTTCAGCACACTGTCGGGGGACATGCCGCCCATCCACAGGGCACCTGCGAACAAGGAGTTGGGCCCTGCATTGATGGAAGTGCCCTTGGGGGTGGCGGGGACTTCGTAGGCAGGCCCTCCGGAGCCTTCGCGGTTTTGCCACATGTTGCCGCCGGTCTCGATGCGGGCGCGGACGTTGTTGAGGTCCAGCTCGTCATGGGCCGTGGCGGGGGAGCAGGCGGCGGCGCGCCCATTGCCTGCATCGCCGGAGCGCGGATGGGCGCCGGGCACCTCGCGCGCCAGCAGCGAAGTGGCTGCGGCAACAGCGAGGACTGAGGAGGTGATGCGTGTGGTGTTCATGAGTTCTATCCGTTCAGGGGAGGTCAGAAGTCGAGCCGGGCGCCGATGCGGATGGTGCGCGGCACGCCGTAGTTGTAGGGGGAGTTCACTTTCGCGGTGTAGAGGTCGCGGTAGCTCTGCGGATCGTTCTGTCCGTTGATGTAGCTCTGGTACAAGGCAGAGGCCAGGAAGCCGTCATCGTTGGGCGACCCGGTGGCGCGGTACACGTTGGTGATCATCTGCGTGTTGAGCACGTTGTTCACCAGCAAGTACACGTTGAGGTTGGAGCGCTTGGCCTTGTCGCCCTTCTCCTTGCCGAACACCAGCGGGATGTCGCGGTCCAGCACCAGGTCGGTATTGAAGCGCCAGGGCAGGTTGGCCCCGTTGATGGTGCCGTCCAACTGGTAGGAACCCACGGTGGTGAACTCCCCTTCGCCCACGATGCGCGAGGAGCGGCTGTAGGGCGTACCGCTGCCGAGGTCGCCCACGATGTTGATGCCCGTGCGCTGGAAGATCTTCTTGCCGAAGAGCATGGGGCCGTTGTAATCGGTGCCCTCGCCGTAGCGGAAATCCACGGTGCCCTGGAAGCGGTGGCGCTGGTCGATGTCCAGCGGGAAGATGGTGCGCAGGTTGGGCTGGCCAGCATTGATCAGCGACAGGGTGGCATTGGGGTCGCTGCCGGTGCCCTTGGCGAACTGCAGCGTATAGCTGGCGCGCAGCCACACGTTCTTGGTGCGGCGCAGGTCGTAGCTGGTGGTGAAGCCGATGACGTTGCCGAAGTCGATGTTGGCGTAGCTGCGGTAGGTTACCGGCCAGGCCTGCGACAGGTTGCGCACCTGGATCTGGTCGCGCAGTTCGCGGTAGTAGGCGGAGATCTTCAGCGAGGAGGACTTGCTGAGCACCTGCTGGAAGCCCAGCTCATAGTCGATGGTCTTGGTGGGCTTCAGGTTGGGGTTGTTCAGGATGTCCGAGGTGTTCTCGATGTAGGCCAGCCCCAGCAGGTCCAAGCGGCTGTTGCTGGTGGGGCGCTGGGTGAGGATGTCGTAGTGGGCGAAGAAGACCGCCTCGTCACTGATGGGGAACGAGAAGGCGATGCGGGGCATCACGTTCACCTTGGGCTTGTACACCTCAAAGGCCTCCTGGCGCAGCTTGGAACCCACCAAGCTGCCCTGGGGGTCGTTGGCATAGTCCACCAAGTAGGGCTGGATGCCTTCGGATTGGCGCAGCACGCTGGGGTCCGCCAGCGGGGTGCCCTGCGCATTGTACCAGTTGTCGCCGCTGCGGTAGCCCACAATGGCGGTGGGGTCGGCACTGTTGTTCACATACACCACGTAATCGTCGCCGATATTGCCCGGCCGCGGATTCACGCCATTGTACAGGTGCTGCACCTGGGCATCGCCGGCGGTGTAGGCCGGGCGCCACAGGTAGGGATCCTTCAGCACCATCTGGTTGGCATCGTAGCGGTCCACCCGCAGGCCGATGTTGAAGATGATGTCGTTGAATGCGAACTTGTCCATGACGTAGCCGGCCACGTAGATGGGCTGGAAGGGGGCCTGCATGCGCGTGTAGGCCGTGTCGCCGCCGATCATTTTATAGTCGTTGAAGAAATCGGCGAACGTGGGCTTCTTGGTGAGCTTCTTGCCCGTGTAGTCATATCCGTAGAAGCTGTTGATGATGCCGTTGCGGGTGCTGCTGGACATGCCCTGCCCGTTCTGGATCAGCTCATCCGGGGAGAACATGTCCAGTGAGAACACCGAAGGGTCCAAGGCGTCCACGTCGATGAAGTCGGTGCCGCGGGGGTTGAGGCCCAAGGCTGTGCGCAAGTTGTAGTCGAAGGCGGTCTGGTCCTGGCCCACCAGGCGGTTGTAGTTGGTGTAGATCACCCCATTGGGCCCCTGCACCACGGTGGAATCGGCGAAGTTGAGCTCGCGCAGGTGGAAATTGGTAAGCGCACGCGCACGGGTCCACAGGCCCACGGGGGCCAGCACATAACTGCGCTGGGTAAGCTGCTCATATTCCACGCCGATGCTCACGCTGTGCTTGCCGATGTCGGCCGAGCCGGTGGCGGAGATGCGGGCCTGGTCGCTCTGGTAGCTGGACCAGCGGTTGCTGAGGCCGCCCACGTTGTTCCACAGGCTGTACACGTTGGCGGGCGTGGCACCATTGAGCAGGCCGCCGTTCTGTTGGATGTTCTGGAAGTTCTGGTAGAATGCGGTACCGGGCTCGAACAGGCCGAAGTATTGCGTGGGGAATGCTGCGGCATCCGGGTTCATGTCCGATGGGGTGAAATGGACCTGTGTGTCCATGAAGCCGGTCTGCTTGCCGGTGATGGAATTGTACGTACGGATGCGGTCGGTAGTGTATTTGCCGAGGTACCCGTAGTCCCACAGGTTGTCGCCGTGGGCCTGTGCGGAGCTCTTCTGGGTGTAGCGCGAGTAATCGAGCTGCACACTGTAGAAGGCATTCTTGATGCCGCCGCTTTTTTCATGGCCCTCTGCGGTTTCCTCCTTGGCGTTGAAGCGCTGGGTGAAGCGAACGAAGGTGCGCCAGGTGGAATTGCGGAACTCGGAGTTGTTCTCGGCGTTCAGCAGGGCGTTGTTGCGGCTGTAGCTTTGGTTGCGTCCCAGGTCCATTGATCCGCCCACGGAAAGGTTGATGGTGGGCGTGGTGGCAATGTCTATCTTGCCGGATGCCAAGGCACTTTGGCTACGGGCATTTTGGCGGGTGGGGATGCGCTCAATGTCATCGGCGTGCAGGTAGTTGGAATTGTAGCGCACCACGGGCTGGCCGGCCACGTCCACCACGCGGTAGGGCGTGGCAAGCAGTTGGTCGCGCACATCGCGCTTCAGGCGCACGTCACCGTTCCACAGCGGGCCGTCGTCCACCACGTCGGTAAGCTGGCCGCTGAGGAAGAAGCCCAGCAGGGGGCGGTCCTTCTTGCCCAAGCTGTCCTTGCGGAAGAACAGCGGACCCGAGAGGCTGAGCTCCAACTGGTTGAAGGCATACTTGTCCAGGCCCGTGATGTTGGTGATGTCCGGGCCGGTCTTGTAGCCGGAAGTGAGGTATTCCACCCCGCCGAAGAAGGTGCGGCTGGGCCCGCGCGTGGTGATGTTGATGAGGCCGCCGGTAACGTCGCCATACGCGGCGGGCACGCCGCCGGTGATCACCTGCACCTCTTCAATGGCGCTCTTGGGCAAGCCGAGGCCGGCCCCTGCGGGCACCTTCACACCATCTATATAGTAATAGGTGTTCTCCGAACGGGCGCCCCGGATGCTCACACCTCCGTCGGTACCGGCCGTGCTGGCGCCGGCCACGGTGGTGGCTATGCCGGTGGCCGACCGGGTGGGCATCTTGGCGATCTGGTCGCGCGTAACGGTGGAGCCGGTGGCACCGCCGTCCTTGTCGATCAGGGGCACTTTGTAGCGGATCACTTCCACGTGCTCCAGCTCCACGCCGCTGGTGAGCGCAAAATCCTGGAAGGTGATCTTGTTGCTGTTCACCACCACGCCGGTAATCTTCACGGGCTGGAAGCCGATGATGCTGGCGGTAACATCATAGGTGCCCGGCTCAATGGGGCTGATCTTGTAGTTGCCGTCAAAATCGGACTGGCTGGCGGCCACCCGTGTGCCGTGGCTTTCCACCACCACGGAGGCAAAGGGCACCGGTTCACCCGATCCCTTGTCCTTGATCACGCCTTGGAGGGAGCCTGAACCCACCTGGGCGTTCAGGCCGAGCGCACTGCAAACAAAGATGACAGCGGCCGAGCATAGTTTTCTCAGCATCAACAGGGGGATGTTACGTTCTTGATCGGTAGGCAACGAGGGGGCGTAAAGATAGAAAAGTCCCGGATCGTGCAAACTGTCGCAATCCCTTGATGGGCGCGGGAAAGTCGCTGGCGCGAACTTTTGCGCTGTTTTGGTCGGGGCTTCCATCGCGGGCATCATCCTGTGCTAAGGCAGGGCCAAGGTAGACCCCTGGCAGGTGCGCCGCCAAACCTCGCCCGGCCAGATTCGCGGCAGGATATACAGGTCCGAATTCAGTGCTTGGGCCCGAAGAGCCTGCGCAGGAAGGGTTCGCGGTGCCCGGTATTGCCCTGCTGGTCGGCGCGGCGCTTGTGGCGCTTCATCCGCTTGCGCGTGGCCTTGTCCTGGTTGGCCAGGTGCTGCTTGTACAGGCGCTTCTCCTCCTTCCGCACTTCCTTGGCGTCGTTCTTCTTCCGCTTCCCCTGGATCTTTTCCTGTTCTTCCTTGCCAATGCCTTCCTGTGCACGCACGGGCGGTGCTGCGGCAAAGGCCAGCGCCACCAGAAGCAGCGCGCGGAGAAGGTAACGTGCCATGGGCATGCCGCCGCCAAGATCGTGCTGCGGCCGCGTTCCTACCTTTGTACGACCAAGCCGAAACCGAACGATCCCATGTTGATGAATCCTGCACGCCTCCTCCTTGCGGCCTTGGCCATTGCCTTCACGGCCGGCGGCTGCAAAAAGGAGCAGGTGGTGGCCGTGCCGATCGTGCCGGTGGACATCCAGATCAACCTGAACCTCCCCGAGTACAACGCACTGCAGGTGGTGGGCGGCTGGGCCTACATCATCGGCGGCTCGGAAGGGTTGCTGGTGTACCGCAAAAGCGCTGATGAGTTTTCCGCGCTGGACCGCCATTGCACCTACCAATCCGCCGACCAGTGCAAGGTGACCGTGGACGCCGGTGGCGTGGTGGCGCGTGATACGGCGTGCTGCCACAGCGCCTTCCTGCTGCTGGACGGCAGCGTGGTGCAGGGCCCGGCCACCTTCGGCCTCAAGCAGTACCATACTACGTTCAACGGGCAGGTGCTGAGGATTTTTAATTGAG
>JAFEAI010000166.1 GCA_018266475.1 Bacteroidota bacterium | reverse complement strand
CAACTCGCCGAAAAATCCCTCAAGGACAAGTACGAAACGGTGATCAAGGACAAGGATGATGTGATCGAGCGCTTCAAGGACATGAAGGCGAAACTCTCCACGAAGATGGTGGGCGAAACCCTGGAGCAGCATTGCGAGATCGAGTTCACCAGGATCCGCGCCATGGCCTTCCCCACGGCCTACTTCGAGAAGGACAACGACGCCAGCACCGGCAGCAAGGGCGACTTCATCTTCCGCGATGCGGACGAGGCCGGCACCGAGATCGTCTCCATCATGTTCGAGATGAAGAACGAGAACGATGGCACCGCCACCAAGAAGAAGAACGAGGATTTCTTGAAGGAGCTGGACAAGGACCGCAACGAAAAAGGCTGCGAATACGCAGTGCTCGTAACGTTGCTGGAGCCCGACAACGAGCTCTACAACGGCGGCATCGTGGATGTTTCACACCGCTTCCCGAAGATGTACGTGGTGCGGCCGCAGTTCTTCCTCCCCATCATCACGCTGCTGCGCAACGCCGCGCAGAACAGCTTGAAGTACAAGACGGAACTGGCGCTGGTAAAGGCGCAGAACATTGACATCACCAACTTCCAAAACGAATTGGATGCGGTCAAAAACGGCTTTGGCAAACAATTCGGCTGGGCACGCGACAAATTCCAAGAAGCAATCAAGGAGATCGACAAGTCGATCGATCACCTTCAGAAAACAAAGGATGCCCTCTTGGGTGCAGACCGCAATCTGCGCATCGCCAATGACAAGATCCAGGAAGTGACCATCAAAAAGCTGACGCGGAAAAACCCGACAATGGCGGAGAAATTCGCGGAGCTGAAGAAGGGGGATCCGGAGGGGTAGGGTTGAGAACTTTGGCGTTCATCTTACTTCCGAATTCCGCGCCGCAGCATTAAGTTGCTGCCTCCGCCTTGCCAGAAAATCCGACAGCCTCGCCCGTGAACGCCTCCGGCATCATCTTCTACACCACCCCGCAGGGCGAGGTGCGCATCGAGGTCTACTTCGAGGACGAGACCTTTTGGCTGAGCCAGAAGAAGATCGCGGAGCTCTTCGGCGTGGAGGTGAACACGATCAACT
>JAFEAI010000165.1 GCA_018266475.1 Bacteroidota bacterium | reverse complement strand
GGCCGTGGGCACAGTGGATTCCTTGCATCCGTTGATGGACAAGGCGGCAAGCGCGGCGAAGGAGATGGGAAGGAGGTAACGCATCAGGACCGTGAATGGGGCAAAGTACGGGCATGGGCGCGGATGACCAAGTAGTTTCCATGTAAAACAAATAAAGTATCTTCGCGGCATGGTGAAGATCGAAAAGGAACTGCGCATGGATTTCAAGGATGAGCACCAGAAGCTGATCCTGAACCTGCTGTTCACCTCCAACTGGATTCACCACATGGACCAGGAACGGCTGCGCCCGCACGGGCTAAGCCCCCAGCAATACAATATCCTGAGGATCTTGCGCGGCGCGAATGGTGAAAAGATGTGCATGGGGGATGTGCTGATGCGCATGCTGGACAAGGCACCCAACGCCACGCGCCTCACGGACAAGCTGATCGCCAAGGGGCTGGTGCTGCGCGAGCGGTGCGAGGAGGACCGGCGCGTAGTGCATTTGCGGATCAGCCCAAAGGGCCTGGAAGTGGTAAACGCCTTGGACCACGAGACCGAGGAGATGATCTTTGCGGTGGCACGCAAATTGACGAAGGCGGAAGCGCATGCGGTGAACCTTGCACTGGACAAGCTCCGCGAATGAAGGATGCCTTCCGGTTTTCCGCCCCTGCCAAATGCCAGGCCATGAAAAGGACGATCGCACTATTCACAGCAATCTACTTGGCCTTTACCGCCCTGGCGCAAACGGAATACCGCTTGACCCCGGCGGCCACCACGCTTACATGGACGGGCAGGAAGGTGATCGGCCAACATACGGGGCACATCAAGGCGGAATCGGGCTCCGTACAATGGGGGCGCGATGGCATGACGGGTGCCGAGATAACCATTGACATGACCAGCATCACCGTGCTGGACATGGATCCGGAGAGCACGGCGGAATTGACATCCCACCTGAAGTCACGGGATTTTTTCAATGTGTGGCAGTACCCTCGATCCTCCTTCCGCGCCACGCGGGTGGAGAAGATCGCTGGTGCTGCGGCAGGTTCGCCGAACTATACCATTACCGGAGACCTCTCCATCAAGGGCATCTCCAACCCGGTATCATTTCCGGTGCTGGCCATACAGGACAAGCAGGGCATACGCGCCACGGGAACCCTGGTGTTTGACCGCACACAATACGGCATCAAGTACCGCTCGGGCAGTGTCTTTGACGCACTGGGCGACAAAGTGATCGACGACAAGGTGCAGATCGACTTCAACCTTCGGGCCCAATAGGCCGCAGGGCCAAGGAGTCAACGTGCTTCCGCCTACCGCTGGATGGTGAGCTTTTTCACCATCGCCTGGTTCAGTTGGGCGGCATCGGGACCGAAGGCATTTACCAATACTCCTTTCACGCGGTGCCTGTCGGAGCTGATCGCATACACGATGCTTTCGTCGCTCGGGTTGGAATCCCCCTCGAAACGGTGGAACTCGTCGATCACGAAATCATCGGGGCTCAAGGATGTGTTCCTGCCATTGCAGACCAGGCATTCCCCGCTCAGGGTAAGTTCATCCTTGTATCCGCGCGCGATCAAATCGTTGACCGCTTGGGAGAGGGTATCGTAGGTGCGTGCCATTGGAACGAAGGTAGACATGATCACATGACGTTTCATCGGGCAAACAGGCCAATTGGCTCAAATGTTCGTTTGAATACGGGAAGGGGGCATAAAAAAAGCCGCACCCAAGTGCGGCTTTTTTGGAGTTGGGGGGGGCGGTCAGGCTTTCTGGCCCACGCTAAGCATTTCCTTGATGCCCCCCAGGCTGCTGAGCACGCCGGTGGCTTCGTAAGGCATGTAGACCACCTTGTTGTCCTTGCCGCTGGTCATTTCCTGAAGGGCATCCAGGTAGCGCATGGCGATGAGGTAGTTGGCGGGGTCGGCGTTGGCGCCCTTGATGGCCTCGGTGACCAGGCGGATCGCTTCCGCTTCACCTTGTGCCCTGCGGATGCGGGCCTGGGCATCGCCTTCAGCCTGAAGGACCTGGGCCTGCTTTTGGCCCTCGGCCTCGTTGATCTGCTTCTGCTGCACGGCCTCGGCGCTGAGGATCACGGCCCGCTTGCTGCCCTCGGCATCAATGATCTGCGCACGGCGATCGCGCTCGGCGCGCATCTGCTTCTCCATGGCCTCGCGGATGTCGCGCGGCGGGTTGATGTCCTGCAGTTCCACGCGGTTCACCTTTACGCCCCACTTGTGGCTGGCCTCGTCCAGGATGTTGCGCAGCTTGGTGTTGATGGTGTCGCGGCTGGTGAGGCATTCATCCAGGTCCAGCTCACCGATCACGTTGCGCAGCGTGGTTTGCGTGAGCTTTTCAATGGCCATCGGCAGGTTCTCGATCTCGTACACGGCCTTCACCGGGTCCATGATCTGGAAGTAGAGCAGCGCATTGATCTCCGTCATCACGTTGTCCTTCGTGATCACGTTCTGCTTGGGGAAGTCGTACACCGTTTCGCGCAGGTCCAGGCGTTCCTTTTTCACGAACTGCACGTACTTGTTGCCGTCGGGCAGTTCGCGGCTGTAGCGGAAGATGATCTCGCGCGGCTTGTCGAACACGGGAATGATGATGTTGAAGCCGGCGGTGAGCGTTTCGCGGTACTTGCCGAAGCGCTCGATGATCATGGCCTCGCTTTGCTGGATGATGCGGACGCCCTTGGCGATGATGAAGATCACGAAGAACGCGATCAGGAGAAGGACAACGGTGGCGGAGGTCATGGTTCAAAGGTTGGTGACGGGTTTTACGATAAGGGTGTTGCTGTCCACGCGGACCACTTCCACGAGGTCGCCGGTGCGCAGGGGGGCATCGGTGGTGCATTCGGCGCGCCAATCGTCGCCGCCCACTTGCACGCGGCCTAAGCGCAGCCCGGGGTCGAAGTCCTGGCTTACATGCCCGCGCATGCCCACCAGGGCATCGGCGTTCATGGCCACATGGCCCTTCTTCCAAAAGCGCTTCATCAGCACGGGCCGCACGGTGAAGAAGGCCAGCAGTGCAAATGCGGAAAAGGCCAGCAGCTGGGCGGCGGCGCCGAAGCCCAGCCCCGCCGCGATGCTTGCCGCGATGCAGCCGATGCCGATGCAGAACAGAAAGAAGCCCGGGACGAAGATCTCGGCGATCATCATCAACAAGGCCAAGCCTGCCCACCAGGGCCACTGAAAGAGTTCCATCTGCTGCATTACAGCCGAAAGGTAGCCTTTCACCGCGCGGGATGCCCGCATAAAGGGGATGAACGGTCCGTACTGCGGATAAAGCCTTGGGCGCCCACCTGTATGTGGCGGGGGGCGGGAATGAAGCGTGCAGGCGTGCGACAGTGGTGGGGCGGCGCGCACCCTCGCACCCACACACTGCAACTGCTCCCCCAATGCACGCCAAAAACCTTAGCGGGGAGGCGACTGCCCATACCCCCTGAAGAAGCAGCAGTGTGGGCTATTTTCGCGCCGCATGGCCGGAAAGATCAGGGGCTTCCTGGGTTCACCGCAGGGCCGGGACAGCCTGCTCACCACCCTCACCGAGGGGCTGTCCATGCTGGGCATGGTGCTTACCTACCGGCTGGCGGCCAACACGGGCAAGCAGGACCTGGACATCTACGTGATCGTGCGCCGCACCGTGGCCTTCGTGTTCCCCGTGATCCTGATGGGCGCCATGGTGGGGCTCACCCGCTTTGTATCCATGAGCCATGAACCCGGGCGAAAGCGGGGGTATTTGCGCGGGGCCTTGGCCTGGGTGCTGCCCTTGGGCGTGCTCACCATGCTGCTTGCCTTCCTGCTGGCAGGTCCGTTGGCGTGGATGGTCTTCGGGTCCTATGAAAGCGCCCCCCTGGTGCCGCCGCTTGCGCTGATGACGGTGGGCATCAGCCTGCACGGCGTGGCCTACGGCTACCTGCGGGGGAAGCCGGCCGTGGTGGCGGCCAACGTGGTGCAGCTGATGGTGCTGGCCGTGGCGCCTTGCGCGGCCTTTTTGCTGTGGCAGGACATGGCCACGGTGCTGTGGGCCACGGGCATTGCATGGACCCTGGTGCCGATGCTGGGCATCCTGCCCTCCCTGCTGGCGCCGGTGAAGCGGAAAATGCGCAGCGAACGCAGCGAGCTGCTGCGCTATGGACTTCCCCGCGTGCCCGGCGATATTGCCCTGGGGGCGCTGCTGACAGTGCCGGGCTATGTGGCCCTGCGCACCCACGGACTGGATGTAAGCGGCGAGGTGGGCTTTGGCGCCACGCTGCTGAACCTGGCTGCGGCGGCATTCTCCCCGGTGGCCCTGCTGCTGCTGCCCGCCATGGCGGGCAAGCTGGCGGAGGGCGCACATGCCAGCATGGAGCGGCACATTGGCCGCATGACCTGGCTGGTGCTTGCGGCCTCCGTGGCGCTCACCCTGGGCTTCGAGCTGCTGTCCGCACCCTTGCTGACGGCCTATTTGGGCCCCACCGGAGCGGCCTACCTGCCCATGTCGCGGATCATCTTCATCGGGGCCTTGCCCTTCGCCTTCTTCAATGGCATGCGAAGCGTGCTGGACGCCTATTTCCACACGCCGCGCAATGGCGTGAACCTGATGGCGGCCTTTGGGGTCCTGCTGCTGGGGAGCGCCTTCCACCTGGCCGTGCCCACCCCCTGGTACACCATGGGCGTGGTGCTGGTGCTGGCCATGTGCTGGCTGGGCGCGGCCACCTGGCGCGATGTGGCCTTTGTGCGCAGCGAACTGCTGCGCCTTGCTGGCCGGGAGCACCAGGGCCTGCGCATGGTGGTGGTGATCCCCGACCGCGAAGGCGGCGCCGTATATGCGGATTCCAAGGAACAGGCCAGGGCCTTGGCGGCAAACGGCTGCGAAGTGGAACTGTTCCACCTGGAAAGCCGCACCTCCTTCCTGCGGCTGTGGAGGGCGCGGAAGGCCTTCAAGCGGATGCTGCATCAGCATCGCCCGGATGTGGTGCAGGTGCATTTCGGCTCGGTGGCCGCCCTGTTCACCGTGCTGCTGAGCAACGTGCCCGTGGTGGTCACCTTCATGGGCGACGACCTGGACCGCCATGCCGTGCCCGGCCTGCTGCGTGCCCGGGCAGGGGGCCTGTTCAGCCAAGTGGCCGCCTTCTTCGCCTCGGGCATCATCTGCACCGATGAGGAGGTGAAGGGCCATCTGTGGTGGCGCCAGGGGGATGCGGTGGTGGTGCCGCTGGGTGGCGGTGGGGCGGGCTTGGCCGGAACACTGGCCTATGTGCGCAAGGTGGCCATGCACCGAACCGTGGCCGAACCATGAGCGCGGCCATCCGTACCATCGCCTTGCTGGCCCCAGGCAATTCCATACATGCCCAACGCTGGGCCAATGCCTTTGCCCAGCGCGGGATCACCGTACACCTGATCACCCAGCATACGCCGTTGCCCGGCATGGACGCGCGGGTGGTGTTGCACCTGCTGCCCCACCACGGGGGGCTTGGGTATTTCACCAACGGCCCGCAGGTAAGGCGGCTCCTGCGGCACCTTGTGCCCGATGTGGTGAACGCCCACTACGCCACGGGCTATGGCACGTTGGCACGCTGGTGCAAGCCGTTTCCACTGGTGCTGAACGTGTGGGGGAGCGACGTGTACGATTTTCCCGCGAAGGGCGCGCTGCACCGCTGGTGGCTGTGCGGCAACTTGAAGCATGCGGACCGCGTGGCCTCCACCAGCGAAGCGATGGCCGATCACACGCGATTGCTATGCCCGGTGCTGGCCAGGCCCGCAGTGGTGCCCTTCGGGGTGGACCTTGCGCTGTTCAGGCCCATGCCTCGTCCAAGCCGGCCCCTTGCGCCGCTGGTGGTGGGCACGGTGAAAACCTTGGCCCATATGTATGGAATCGACTTGCTGCTAAGGGCTTTTGCCCTGCTGGTGGGCGGCGCTGGTTTCACGCAGGCCCGGCTGCGCATTGTTGGCAACGGCCCGCAACGCAGGGAGCTGATGCAATTGGCGGCCGACCTGGGCATAGCGGACCGCGTGGACATGGCGGGGGGCGTGGCCCATGGCAGGGTGCCCGAAGAACTGCATAAGCTGGATGTCTTTGTGGCCCTGAGCCGGGCTGAAAGTTTTGGCGTGGCGGTGGTGGAAGCATCCGCCTGCGGCCTGCCCGTGGTGGTGAGCGATGCGGGCGGATTGCCTGAGGTGGTGAAGGACGGAGTGACGGGATTTGTGGTACCGGACGGTGATCCGCAAGAAGCGGCCAACCGGATAGGGCAGTTGCTTGCGGATGGCGCCCTGCGTGGGCGAATGGGTGCCCAAGGGGTCCGCTTCGTGAACGGCCACTACGAATGGGGCTACTGCGTGGACCGCATGCTGGAGGTGCTGCGGAGTACCGTTGAAGCACACCGGAAATGAGTGAAGCTATGGTGGGCAAAGGACTGCCAAGGGTGAGGGTGGTGATCCCCTGTCGCAATGAAGCGGGCTATATCGGGCGCTGCCTGCAATCCCTTGTGGATGCTGACCGTACAGGCGTACACGTGGATGTGCGCGTATGCGACGGATTGAGCGACGACGGCACCGTGGCCGTCATCGACGGCGTTGCATCGAAATACCCTTGGATACAACGGGTGGACAACGGGGCGCGCACCACGCCCCAGGCATTGAACCTCGGCCTGCGCCCGCCGGGTTATGACATAGGCATAATCCTGGGGGCCCATGCCGAGGTGGACCATGCCTTTGTGTTGGAAAATGTACGTTTGCTGAATGACCGCCCCGATGCGGGCTGTGTGGGCGGTGTCATTGAGAATGTTTATACCGATCCCGTTAGTCGCAGGATAGGTGCGGCCATGGGGCATCAGTTCGGGGTGGGCGGGGCGCATTTCCGCACCGGGAGGAAGGAGGGTGAAGTGGATACCGTGGCGTTCGGCGCCTACCGCAAGGCCGTGTTCGACCAGGTGGGTTATTTTGATGACCGCCTGGTGCGCAACCAGGACGATGAGTTCAATTACAGGGTGGTGCAGGCCGGATGGCGCATCCTGCTTTCCCCAGCCATACGGAGCCGCTATTACGTACGGGCAAGCTACCGCCGCTTGTATCGCCAGTATTGGCAGTACGGCTTTTGGAAGGTTTATGTGAACCGGCTGCACGGGGGCATCACCACCCTGCGGCAACTTGTGCCTGCCATTTGGGTGGCCTGCCTGGTTTCCGGGGCGGTTGCGGCCTTGCTGCATCCGCTGTTGGCCAAGTTGTATTTGGCCGGCATTGGAGCGTATTTGCTGGCTGCGGTGGTGAGTTCCATCCGTGCGGCAAAGGCGCCCGGGGATGTTCCCGGCGTGCTGCTGGCTTTTGCCACACTTCATTTTTCCTATGGCCTTGGCTATCTCCTTGGGATATGGAAGCTGGTGGTGCTGCGGCAGGACCCAGGCGCCGCCCATGGCACATCCTCCAGGCAAGGCACGGCGGGCAATTAACTTTGCAGGTCCTGGCCCATGTTCCATATCATTCAAACCGGTCATTCGGGAACTCCGTGATGCAGCCTCCGGTGATCCTTGCGCCAGGGGCGCGCAACAAGCAGTACTGGAGCGACCTTTGGCGCTACCGCGGCCTGCTTGGCTTTTTGGCCTGGCGGGATGTGGCCGTGCGCTACAAGCAAACTGCCATGGGGGTGCTTTGGGCGCTCATCCGCCCGGTGATCACCCTGGCCGCCATGTGGTTCATCGGCTGGTTGTTCGGGTCCACAGTGCCGGCTGGCGTGCCACGGATCCTGTTGGTGGCCGCGGCCACCATGCCGTGGCAGTTGTTCGCCTCGGTGTTTGACGGGGTTGCCAATTCCATGGTGGGCAACAGCAACCTGGTCACCAAGGTTTATTTTCCCCGCCTGGTGCTGCCCCTGAGCACGGTGGTGGTGAGCCTGATCGATATGGCGATCTCGTTGGCCGTGCTGGTGGTGCTGATGGCATTGTACCGGTACCTGCCGGGCCCCGAGGTGCTGCTGTTGCCCGTGTTCCTGGCCTTGGCGGTGCTGGCCGCCCTTGGGACCGGGCTTTACATGGCGGCACTGAACGTAAAGTACCGCGATTTTCGCTATGTGGTGCCCATTGTGGTGCAATTCGGCCTGTATGTTACCCCGGTGGCATTCGGCAGCGCGGACGTGTACAACAATCCGTCCATCCCTGCGGCCCTCAAGTTCCTTTATTCCTGCAACCCCATGGTTTCGGTGATCGACGGGTTCCGGTTCTCCCTCTTCGGCCATGAAATGCCGGTGCATTGGCCCGGCTTCGTTGTGTCGCTGGCGGTTTCGTTGCTGCTGCTGCTGCTGGGGATCAGGTATTTCCGGCGCACCGAAAAAGGCTTTGCCGACATTATTTGATCCATGGGCGCACCGATCATAGTGGCCCAGGGCCTAGGCAAGAAATTCACGTTGGGCGCAAAGCGCGAGCCCTACACCGCGTTGCGCGAGGTGATCGGCCGCAAGGCACGCGCGCTGCTCAGCCCCGGCGGCAAGGCCAAGGCAGGCAATGAGTTCTGGGCCTTGAAGGACCTGGATTTCTCCATCAATGAAGGCGACCGCGTGGGTATCATTGGCCGCAACGGCGCGGGGAAGAGCACCTTGTTGAAGGTGATCAGCCGGATCATTGACCCCACGGAAGGAAGGGCGGAAATACGTGGCCGGCTGGCTTCCTTGCTGGAGGTGGGCACAGGCTTCCACCCCGAGCTCAGCGGCCGTGAGAACATCTTTCTGAACGGTTCCATCCTGGGCATGTCCCGTGCGGAGATCACGGCACGCTTTGATGAGATCGTGGCCTTTTCCGAAGTGGAGCGCTTCCTGGACACCCCCGTGAAGCGCTACAGCAGCGGCATGTACGTGAGGCTGGCCTTCGCCGTGGCCGCCCACCTGGAACCGGAGATCCTGGTGGTGGACGAGGTGCTGGCCGTGGGTGATGCCGAGTTTCAGCGCAAGTGCATCGGCAAGATGAAGGAGGTGAGCTCCGGCGGGCGTACCGTGCTTTTTGTGAGCCACAACATGGCCGCCATCCAAAACCTGTGCAATACCGCCATGTACCTGCGCCACGGAAAGTTGGTGGTGCAAGGCAATACCCCGGCGGTGGTGGCCGAATACCTGCGCGCTACTGATGCAGGGCCTTCCTCGGACCTGGCCGCGCGCATGGACAGGCAGGGCAATGGCGCAGTGCGGTTCACTGATTTCACGCTTGGCACCCCCGATGGGGGCGAACTTGCGGCCGCCCAAACAGGTTCCGCCGTCGTGTTCCGATTCGATTTTCAACCAGGGCCAGGACCGGTCAATAACCTGCACTTGGCCATGGGCATTGATGATGTGTACGGCCAGCGCATCCTGCACCTTAGCAACGAAACCACAGGGCAGGTCTTTGCCCGCGCCCAGGAATCCACGCGCATCTCCATCCTTGTGCCGCGCTGCCCATTGTTGCCGGGCACCTACGGGTTCACCCTCTTTTCCACGGTGAACGGCGAAGTGGCCGACTACATTTTCAATGCAGGCACTTTTCATGTGGAGAGCGGCGACTTCTTCGGAACTGGCCGCCTGCCCGCCGGAGACCAAGGTGCATTCACCACCGAGCACAGTTTCATCCTTTCTTGAATGGCCTTGGTCCCTTTCCTCCGCCAGATCAAATGGAACCGCTCCCGCGGATCGCGTTGGAGCGATATCCGCTACTACGTACGTTGGGCCCGTGCCCTGAGGCCGGGAGCCAATTCCATGGATGCGCGCACCGCATGGATCAGTTTTCCCGCGATGGAGGCCCTGGACAGGCTGCTCAACCGCACGGACAGGGTGTTCGAATACGGAGGAGGCGGCAGCACGTTGTTCTGGCTGGACCGCGTGGCCGAGGTGGTAACCGTTGAACATGACGCACTGTGGTATGCTGCATTGGAAAATCGCCTGCAGCAGGAGGGGGGGCGCTGGACCGGTTTTCTCGTGCCGGCCACACCTGGCACGCTGGTGCCGGATCCCGACCCGGCGGATCCCGCGCATTTCGCCTCGGCAGACGAGGCTTCGCAGGGATCCAACTACCGCGATTACGTGCAAACCATCGACCGCTTTCCCGACGGGCATTTTGATGTGCTGATGATAGATGGCCGCGCCCGCACCAGCTGCCTGGCCCACGCCACGCCGAAACTGAAGCACGGCGGGCTGTTGGTGCTGGACAACGCGGAGCGCGTGCACTACACCCACCGCAATGCGGACGTGCTGCAAGGGTTTGAAGTGGTGCTTGAAGGCATGGCACCTGTGATCTTCAACCGCGATTTCTCCGAAACCCGAATACTGCGCAAGAACTGATCATGCAAAACGCCCCGGTGGTGGTTTTTGCCTATAAACGGCCACGGCATTTGGAGCAGGCACTGCGCGGGCTTGCGGCAAACGACCTGGCGGCGGACAGCCCGTTGATCATTTTTTGCGATGGACCCAAGCCATCCGCCACGGAAGCGGAAAAACAGGCCATAGGAGAGGTGCGGCGCATCGCGCATGCCGCCACCGGCTTTGCCTCCCTGGAAGTGGTGGAGGCGCAGGCAAACAAGGGCCTTGCCCGCTCGGTGATCGACGGCGTCACCCGCGTGGTGAAGGAGCATGGCCGTGTGATCGTGGTGGAGGATGATGCGGTGCTGGCACCGCATTTCCTGCGTTTTATGAACGATGCGCTGGACCTGTATGCCAAAGACGACAAGGTCTTTTCCGTGGGCGGCTGGAGCTACTATGCCGATCCGGCGGTGCTCGGTGCCACCTATCTGATCCGCTACCCGGACAGCCTCACATGGGCCGTGTGGGAGCGCAGTTGGCGGCACATGGAACAAGATGGGGCCGTGCTCCTGCGCCAATTGGGCGAAGAGGGCAAGTTGGCTGCACTGGATGCGGATGGCAAGGTCCGCTACTTCTCACGCATGTTGAAAGCCCAGGTGGCGGGCAAAATCGATAGTTGGGCAATTCGCTGGACAGCGACCTGCGTGCTCCACGGCGGCCTCAGTGTTTTTCCGGCGCATCCCGTTGCGCTCAACCGCGGTTTCGGCACTGGTGCCACGCATGAGACGGACGGTGAGCATGGGAGGGACTTGGAAATTGGGGCTGTGCCCGTGACGGTAGAACGCCTTCCATTGGTGGAAGCCCCCCTTGCAATAGGCCAATGGGCGGCATACGTGCGCTACCATTTCGAGGGCGGTTCGGACCCATCGCTGAAAGGCCGGCTATGGCGTGCATTGCCCAACCGGTTGAAGCAGTGGTACCTCCGCAGGAAAAATGCCGGAGGACCCGGGCCTGCAGCCTTGGCCAGGCCGCCGGTATCCCGCGTGTTCGGCTTCGACCGCGGCATGCCCGTGGACAGGCATTACATCGAGCGCTTTCTGCGGATGCACCGTGAACTGATCGCAGGGCAAGTGCTGGAGGTGGCCGATAGCACCTATACCAGGCGCTTTGCACCGGGGGCGGTGGAGCCATGGGTGCTGTTGTTCCGGGGTGAAGCCCGGCCGGGCACGATTATTGGCGACCTGGCCGATTCCGCTTCGCTCCCCTCCGGCACCATGGACGCCTTCGTGTGTACGCAAACCCTCAATTTCATCTATGATATGCACGCCGCCGTACGCGGTATCCACCAAGTGCTGAAGCCCGGCGGTACCGCTTTGGTCACGGTGGCCGCGCTCTCCCAGATCTCGCGCTATGATGCCGACCGCTGGGGCGACTTCTGGCGCTTTACGCCCGATTCCGCGCGGCGCATGTTCTGCGACGTGTTCGGGGCCGGCAACGTACACATCGAGGCCTATGGGAATTCCTATGCGGCGGCATGCCTGATGAAGGGATTCGCCACGGAGGAGTGTGATGCCGCCTTGCTGGACCAGGCCGATCCCGATTATCCCGTGCTGATCGGGATCAAAGCCCGGCGCATCGCATGAGCGGAATAGGGCGTACCTGCAGGAGGCAACTTCGCCCGTTGGCTTCAGCGCTGCGTAACACCCGCGACCGCGCGTTGGGCGGGGCTTGTGCCGTGCTGCTCTACCACCGCGTGATCGACCTCCACACGGATCCCCAGTTGCTTGCCGTGAAGCCCCTGCACTTTGACGCGCACCTGGCCCTGCTGAAGAAGCGTTACAGGGTGCTCACGGTGGAGGAGTTCGATCATCACCTCCTCGGGCGAAAGCGCTTTCCAAGGCGCTCGGTGCTGATCACCTTCGACGATGGTTATGCCGACAATCATTACGCTGCACGGCCACTGCTGGAGAAGCACGGAGCTCAGGCGCTCTTCTACATCGCTTCGGGCTACATCGGCAGCGGACGCGAGTATTGGTGGGATGAATTGGAGCGGTTGCTGCTGCTGAACGAGCACCTGCCGGAGCGCATGGCATTCGCCATGGACCGGGTGCGCATCGCGTGGTCGGCTGAGGCCGGTGACCTGCGCCGGCAAGCACAGCTCGCCTATGCGGACCAGTTGAACGTGATGCGGGGCCTGCCCGCTGGCAAGCGTGAAAGGGCACTGGATGAGCTGCGCACGATCCTGGGACCGCAGGCGCAACGGCGATCCCACCTGCCCATGACGGTGGATGAGCTGAAACAGTTCACTGCGTCACCTTCCGTGGAGATCGGTGCCCATACGCAATGGCATCCTTCGCTTGCGCAGGTGGATGAGGCCGAGCAGCACATGGAAGTTTCCGGCTCGAAAAAAGACCTTGAGCAACTTCTCGGAAGGGAGGTGAAGTACTTTTCCTATCCCTTCGGCACGGGTGCCGACTTCAACACCGTTTCCGAACGCATTGCCCGCGAGGCCGGATTCCTGCACACCGCCGCCAACTACCCGGGATTCGTGCATGCGCGGTCGCCATTGCACCGCTTTCCGCGCTTCCTTGTGCGTGACTGGGACGAAGCTGAATTTGCACGGCGGATGGAAGGTTTCATGCGCCCATGAAGGTGGTACACCTCAATACAAGTGATTTCGGAGGGGCTGCCATGGCCGCCATCAACCTGCACATCGCCCTGCTGGAGCAGGGGGTGGACTCACATCTCCTTACGCTCAACAAGACCCGCAACGACATCCCACAACACGCGGCCGTGGATCCCTTCACCCTGCGTGGCACCCCGCTGCTGGACCGGCTGCGGTACAAGGCACGGCGTGGGTTGGAGATGTCCGGCCTGGTGGAAGACCGCAGCAACGCACCTGCAAACGGCAACCTGAAACGGGGAAGGGGGGCGCATGAGATCTTCTCCTTTCCTTTTTCTTTTTTTGATGTGCAAGAGCATCCCTTGGTGCAGGAAGCCGACGTGGTGCATTTGCACTGGGTGGGCTATGGCATGATCGATCACCGCCGATTCTTTGCCAACTGCACCAAGCCCATCGTGTGGACCCTGCACGACATGAACCCGTTCACCGCCGGCAGCCACCATACCGACGGTGACCTGAGCTTCCGCGAAGGGCCGGACCGATCCCCCCAACTGCGCGACGCGGGAAAAGCGGCGCGGTACTGGAGGTACAAGCATGATGCGGTGAAAGAATTGCCGCAGGAGAGGCTGAAGCTCGTGGCCCCCTCGCGCTGGCTGGCCGACCATGCGGAGCGTAGCGCGATGTTCCGGGGAAGGACGTGCGCCGTGGTACCGAACGGCTTCGACACCGCCGTGTTCCGCCCACAGGACCGGCACGCAGCACGGGAAGCATTGGGCTGGCCCCAAGACCGACGGATCGTACTGTTCAACGCGCTGGATGTGGACAATCCCCGGAAAGGCATGCAATTCCTGCTTCCTGCGCTGCGGGCGTTGGGCGAGGCCGATGTGCAGCTGGTGTGCGTGGGCGCAAATGCCGCTGCGTTGCCCGCCGACCTCAGCGTGCTGTCCACCGGCTACCTTACAGATCCCGCCACCATCGCCCGCACCTATGCGGCCGCTGAGCTGTTCGTGCTGCCGTCCCTGGCGGAGAACCTGCCGAACACCATCGCCGAGGCGCATCTCAGCGGCACGCCCGTGGTAGCCTTCCGCACCGGGGGCATACCCGAACAGGTGGATGATGCCAACGGTCGCCTGGCAGGGCTGAAGGACGTGGATGGACTGGCCGGAGCGATCCGCACGGCATTGGGCCACCGCTGGGACCACGGGGCCATCGCCATGAGGGCCGCCGCGCGCTACGACCGCCGCGTCGTGGCCACCGCCTACCGTGCTTTTTATCCGCATTGATCCATGGCGCGCCTGGCGATCATCACCATCTGCTACAACGACCGCGACGGACTGGCGCGCACCTTCGCCAGCGTGTTCGGGCAGGCCTGCCGCGACTTTGAGTACATCGTGGTGGACGGCGGCAGCACCGATGGCAGCGCGGAACTCATCCGACAGCACGCTGACCGCATCACGCACTGGACTTCCGAGCGAGACGGCGGAATTTACGATGCGCAAAACAAGGGCTGGCACATGGCGTCGGCCCCTTTCGTGCTGTTCATGAACGCGGGCGACGTGTTCGCAAGTGCCGATGTGCTGGAGCGTGCCCTGCCCCTGCTCACCGATGAAGTGGACATCCTGTATGGCGATGCGCAACTGGCAGACGGGCGCGGGGTATATGCCATAAAGCCGCATCCGCAACGCATCACCAACGCATGGCTTATGAAGGAGGTCGTGGCGCACCAATCGCAGTTCATCCGGCGTGCGCTGCTGGAAAAATCCAAGGGCTACAACCTGCGTTTCCCCATCGCCGCCGATTATGCCTTTTTCGCCCACATGTTCTGGAAGGAACATGTGAACGTCCGCCATGCGGGCTTCGTGGTCAGCATCTTCGATACCAGGGGGGTTAGTTCCGCTCCGTTGCGCAAGGAGCAGGCCGCAGCCGAGCGCAAGGCGATTCAACGCACATTCGCACCGCGTTTCTGGTACTGGTCGTACCACGCCTACGCCACCTTCAACCGCCTGATCGGCCGATGAGCGACGAACCCTTGGTTTCCGTGATCGTGGCCACGTACAATTACGGATCCTGCATTACAGATGCCCTGCGGTCCGTGGAAAAGCAGACGCTGGTGGATTGGGAGTGCATCATCGTGGACGATGCCTCCACGGACAACACGGCCGCCATTGTGCAAGGCTTCACTGCACGTGACCCGCGCTTCCGCTACATGAGCTTGGCGCGCAACAGCGGGGTGGCCGCAGCACGCAATGCAGGGCTGGGCCTGGCAAAGGGGAAGTACGTGCAGCTGCTGGACGCCGATGACGTGATCGCCCCCGCCAAACTGGAACGGCAGGCGGCTTTCCTGGAAAGCCGCCCGGACGTGGCCGTGGTTTATTCCGGATTTGTCCATTTCACCGGATCCCCGTTGTTGGACGGACAGGATGAGCACAAGATGGATGAACGCCTCTCGGGAGCGGGAAGCACGATCATCCGCCGGCTGCTCAGGGGCAATATTTTCCGCACCAACACCCTGTTGTTGCGCCTGGCCGCAGTGCGTGCGGCAGGCGCATTCAATCCCGCTTTCCGCCATATTGAGGACTGGGACCTGTGGCTACGGCTTGCCGCTGCGGGTCACCGCTTCCAGTTCCTTGGAGACCTGGCGTGCATGGCGGGCGTGCGCAACAGCCCGGGAAGTTTAAGCAAGGACCATGGGCGCATGCGGCGCAATGTGCTGCCCGTTCTGGCCAATCTTTGGAGCGGGCATGGCCTGTCCTTCACGGACCGCTGCCTGCTGCTGGTGCGGTATGCCGACATCAACCTGGAGCAACTGCTTGTGAACAGGGAACGCCCGCACGGCGGGGCGGGAGGAACTCTTCCCGTTGCTGCCACGGTGCTTTCTTTGTTGATGCTTCCCCCTTGGCTGCTGACACGCCCTTTCCGCTGATGCCCATGATCCACGACTGCTTCACCTTCTTCAATGAGCTGGACCTGCTGGATCTGCGGCTCAATACCCTGGATGCCGTAGTGGACCGCTTTGTGCTTGTGGAAGCCACATTGACCCATCAGGGCAGGCCCAAACCGCTGCATTACGCGGATAACCGTGACCGCTTCGCCGCTTTCCACCACAAGATCGAACACGTGGTGGTGGACCAATATCCGCAACACGGCGGTGCTGATGCATGGGTGTATGAAAAGCACCAGCGCAATTGCATTGCCATAGGGCTGAAAGGCACAGCCCCCGGAGACCAGGTGATGATCAGTGACGTGGACGAGATCCCGCGCCCCGAGAAAGTGCGCGAAGCGGCTGCCTTGAAAGGCGTCCGCATTTTTCGCCAGCGCATGTTCTACTATTACCTCAACTGCCTCAATGCCACCGAGGCCGGCGGGAGGGCCTATGCCTGGAACGGGACCGTGATGGTGGATGCGGGCGACATCCGCGGGCCCGTCCAGCAATACCGCGATTTTTCCATGCTGATGGCGGGTTATTTCCACCCCAAGCTGCTTAATCGCATCTATTGGAATTTGCGGTTGGCCCGCGAACGCATGCGCCACGGGTGGACACCGACCTTTATTCGGGACGGGGGATGGCATTTTTCCTATCTCGGCGGGGCGGACCGCATCATCGAGAAGATCGAGGCCTTTGCACACACCGAATACAATTCAGACCGGTACAAGGGCCGGGTCCAGATCGAGCGGGCCATCGCCAACGGCGAGGACATCTTCGGCAGGAACTTCCGCTACCGCTTCATTCCGTTGGATGCGAGTTTCCCGAACTATCTCTTGGCGCACAGGGACCGCTTCTCGGCACACATTGGAAACGCCGCGGTTTAGGGCTGGCACGTTCATGGACGATCCCCTGCTCTCCATCATCATCGTCAGCTACAACACCTGCGAGGTGCTGCGGGAGTGCCTGGATTCGGTGCGGCGCGAGGCCGGCATGCCCCATGAGGTCATCGTTATCGACAACGCCTCGCCCGATGGATCGGCCGACATGGTGGCACGGGAATTTTCGGAGGCCGTGCTCGTGCGCAATGCGGAAAATGCAGGCTTCTCCCCGGCAAACAACTCGGGCATGCAGCTGGCACGAGGCCGCTATATCGTGCTGCTGAACCCGGATACCCTGGTGCGGCCGGGGGCGTTACCGGCATGGGTGGAGGCCCATGAACGGGTGGGGGCCGCCATTTCCGGGCCACGGCTGGTGGGCCGCGATGGGCACCTGCAGGAATCGGCCTGGCGTATCCCCGACCTCATTGATGCAGCGTTGGAATTGTTCATGCTGCACCATTTGCTCAAGCGCAACCACTATCCGGCGGCGCAGTTCGGTACGGATTTCACTGCGGGCTTTGTTTCAGGCGCGGCCATGTTGGCTGAACGCCGGTTGGTTGAGGGATGCGGGGGCCTTGATCCCGAAATGTTCTGGATGGAGGATGCCGACCTTTGCCTGCGGATCCGTGAGGCCGGTGGGGCGTGCTGGTATGTGAATGGCCCGGGCATCGTGCATGTGGGCGGCGAAAGTTCCAAGCGGAACGTGGACCGCATGATCGCGAACCAATTGCTCAGCCGGATGAAGTTCGCCCGCAAGCACGGCAGTGCCTTGAACCTCCTGGGGATGTCACTGGTGATCCTGCTCCATGCAGCCACCAGGGCGGTGGCATTTTCCCTTCTGGCCCTCGTGCGCAAGGAACCCAGGGCCCGCGCATACCGCAAGTCCGTTACCCGCATCTTCCGTTACCTTGCCTTGAATGACAGGCGCATTTGAGCCATCAGGTCATCCTGCCCGGCCATTTCACCGGCCGCTGGCCACGGCGTTGCTGGCGGCTTGGCTGCTGCTTTGCGCTTTGTTGCCCATCAGTGGAAACCTGGTGCCCGTGCCCCTGGGCTGTGCCATTCTGCTGGCCGCCGTTCACTTGGCCTGGTACCGCCCGGTTATCGCGTGGCGCATGCTTTGGCCCGTTCCCGCGTGGTACCTGCTGCACGTGGCAGGTATGCTGTGGACCACCAACATGGATTTTGGCCTTTTCGACCTTCAGGTAAAACTGGGGATGGTGCTGTTGCCCCTCATGGCGGCGGTGGCGCTGGCGGTTCATCCGGATCTGCTCCGGCATGGCATGTCGGCGTTCACCCTCGGTACGGCCATTGCCATCCTGCTCAGCGTGTGGAAGGGCTGGGAATGCTATCGCTCCACCGGGGACCCCGGTTGCTTTGCCCAAACCACCTTCTCCTTCGAGCTGCACCCCAGCTATGCCGCCTGGTACGCCTGTTGGGCCATGGCGTGGTGGTGCGACAGGGCGATGCAGGACACGGCCATCCGTCCCAGGTTGTTCCACCTTTCCATTGCACTTGTGATGCTCATTTTCATTGTTATGCTGGCCAGCAAGAGCGGTGTGATCGGCGCACTGCTCGTGATCGTGGTGATGGCCGTGCGGTGGTTGCGGTCCCTTGTGTCAGGTAGGTGGGCGATCAAGGTGGGGCTTGCGGCAGTGGCCGTGGCGGCCGTTTTCGCCAGCTCGGGCGGAGGCTTGGTGGTGGCCCGCATGGAGGCGGCGTTCCGTGCGGTGGAAATGGCCCGGCACGGCGATCCCGCATTGTATTCCTCCCACGGTGGCAGCGAGATGCGCCTGGTGGCCTGGCAGTGCAGCACCGAGCTGTTGATGAACCATCCGATGGGCAGTGGAACGGGGGATGTGAAGGATGAGCTTGTCGGCTGCTACACCGCAAAAGGAGCAACGGATGCCATGGAGAAGCGGTTGAATGCACATTGCCAGTTCCTCCAAGGGGGAGCGGCATTGGGCTGGCCCGGATTTATCCTGACCCTGCTCATCGGCCTGGTCCCCTTACGGGCCGCAGTGATACGGCGCAATGTCCTGCTCGGCACCTTCGCCGCGCTTTTCTTCGTGAACGCCGCAGTGGAATCCATTCTGGAGGTGCAGGCGGGCGTGGTGTTCATGGGCCTTATGTTGGGCTTGTTGGCGCATGGCCGAACTTCGTGCCCACCCCATGCCCGGAAACCACACCGCCCATGATCCCCTTTTCCCCGCCCCGCATTGACGACCGCACCATCGCCGCCGTTACCGATGCCCTGCGCAGCGGCTGGATCACCACCGGCCCGCGCACAAAGGAGTTCGAGAAGCGCATCGCCGCCTACTGCGGGGTGCAGCGCGCCATCGCCCTCAACAGCTGGACCAATGCCGCCGAGCTGGTCCTGCGCTGGTACGGCATTGGGCCGGGCGATGAGGTGATACTCCCCGCATACACCTACGCAGCCACCGCGAACATCGTGAAGCATGTGGGCGCCAAGCCCGTGCTGGTGGACGTGCTGGACGATTTCACCATCGACCCGGAGGCCGTGCGCCAGGCTATGAACCCCCGCACCAAGTGCATCATTCCCGTGGACATCGGCGGACTGCCCGCGCGGGTGGCGCAGCTCCTGAAGGTGGCAGAGGACAGCTGTGCATGGTTCAGCCCGGCGGTGAACCTGCGCGTGGGCGGATCCAATCCGCAGATGCGGCTGGGGCGTGCGCTGGTGCTTAGCGATGCCGCCCATTCCTTCGGCGCCCGCATTGCCGGAAGGCCCGTGGGCAGCCAGGCGGACATCACGGGCTTCAGCTTCCATGCCGTGAAAAACCTCACCACCGCCGAGGGCGGCGCATTGACCTTCAACCTGCCCGCGCCGTTCGACACGGAGGAGATCTACCGCTGGTTCAATACCATGAGCCTGCACGGGCAGAACAAGGACGCCTTGGCCAAGACCAAGCCCGGCGCATGGCGCTATGATGTGGAGGCCCCCGGCTGGAAGTGCAACATGACCGACCTGCAGGCGGCCATCGGCCTAGTGGAGCTGGAGCGGTACGACAGCGAGACCCTGCCGCGCCGCAAGGCGATCTGCGAACGTTACCACGCAGGATTTTCACAGGAAGCAGCGATCGAACGGCCCTTGCTGAAGGATGCCGGCCGCGAGGGCAGCTACCACCTTTACATGCTGCGCGTGGTGCAGGCCACCGAGGAGCAGCGTGATGCCATCATCGCCGCCATCGCGGAAAAGCAGGTAAGCGTGAACGTGCATTTCATCCCCGTGCCGCTGCTGAGCCATTACCGCAACACGGGCTACCGCATGGAGGACTACCCGAACACGTACCGGCAGTACAGCCGGGAGATCAGCCTGCCGGTGTACTATGACCTTACGGACGATCAGGTGGACACCGTGATCGCCGTGGTCAAGGAAGCCGTGTACGCGGTGATGGGCTGAGGCATGCTGAAACGTGTGTTCGACATCTGCTTTTCCGCCGTGCTGTTGGTGCTGCTAAGCCCGCTGCTGCTGGTGTTCGCGTTGGCCGTGGCGCTCACATCGCCCGGCGGGGCCTTCTTCCGGCAGGTGCGCGTGGGCCGCGGCGGGCGCACCTTCATGCTGCTGAAGTTCCGCAGCATGCGGCCGGGCAGCGAGGCCCAGGGCCAGCTTACCATCGGCGGGCGCGATCCGCGCATCACTGGCGTGGGTTACTGCCTGCGCAAGACCAAGCTGGACGAATTGCCCCAGCTTTGGAACGTGCTGAGGGGGGACATGAGCGTGGTGGGGCCACGCCCCGAAGTGCCCAAGTATGTGGCGCTCTACACCGCTGAACAGCGCGCCGTGCTTGGCGTACGGCCCGGCATCACCGGCATGGCCAGCTTGCACTACATCGATGAGAACGAGCTGCTGGCCCGCGCCGCCGATCCCGAAAGCGCCTATATCCACGAAGTGATGCCCGCCAAGCTCGCGCTGGACCTGCGGTACGTGCGGGAACAGAGCTTCCTGTTGGACCTGCGCATCATTTTGGCCACGGTGGGAAAGGTGTTCGGCGGGTGGTGAGGTTGGGTCACTTTCGGGCCTCCAAGGCTTGGCGTGCAACGTCCTCGTAGATCGGATTCTTTGCCGCTAAAAGATAATGCGTGATGAACCAATCCGGGATATGCCCAAGAGACCATGCCCATGTGCGCCCGTTCACATTCCGCTTCATTTCAGCGAACATCAAAGGCTCCGTGCCGGAATTGTCGAACAAGAAGGCATGATAGCAGGCATCCACCGCCGGAAGTAGCTGTTTCAATGACAGATGATAGCGCTTTCCGATCCGGTCGGACGGTACGTCGTGGCCACCCTTCGCCACCCGCAGCTTGACCCGTTCTTTGTTGATTTCAACGGAATTGGTGGCGATGAAGTACAGGTAAACCTTGAACCCGTTCGCCGCAGCCCGTCGCATCAATTCCAACTTCGAGGGATGGCTGAACACGGTCTCGAAGGAGAACCGCTGCTTGCGTTTGACCAAAAGGTCGCAAAGAAATGCGGTGATCAACTGGGCGAAATGCTCGTGCAGGTCCGGCCTCAACAGAACGAAGCGGGAGCCCTTGAACCGATGCGCTTCCACCATGGTGGCACGGTCGAATTGCCCGCGCAACAGGCCCGAATTAGTGGCAAACCGGATCAGTGAGGCCCTTTGCCGTTCAATGCCGAGATCAGCCTTTAGGTCCAGCACGCCATTTTCCCGAAGAGTTTTGGCAATTTCGTCGGGATTCAGGTATCTGCCCAAGTTGATCGGTCTGCCTTCCACCCGGGCCGAACAGACCTGCCGGTACATCATGCTCTTGCCCGACCCGTTGGGGCCGGCAAAAACCCGCATCCGTGTTTCTAGAGGCATTTAACCCGCCGGAACGTGAACGGGGTCCAGCCGACTGACCTTCTTTACGATCTTGCCGTCCTTGTTGATCATCACAAGCCAACCGTCTTTTTCCACCAAAATGGCCTTGCGTAGGGAGAAGGCTTCGCGGACTGCTGCTTTTGCTGCTCTTTTGAACGCGGCATTCATGACCTTCCCTTCGGCCGAAAATTCCTTTACAACCTTCACGCGGTCTTTTTGGCTTGACATGGTGCGCTAAGTTACGAGGGTAAGGCCCGAATGCATGGAATTGAACCCTGCCTATAGCGCGCTGAGCAGCCGCTGCAGGTCTTCCACCCGGTCGGGGTCGTTCAGCTTCTGGTAGCTGTTCAGCAGGTTGTTCAGCAGGCGCCGGATGATCTCAATGTTGGTGCAGGGCAGGTAAAAGCTCTCCTGCGCGGGCAGTTCCAATTTGCCCAGGAACTCATCGATCTCCGCCTTGCCCAGGATGTCGCCCTGGCTGAAGGCGTTCACGTAGAACAACACGCCGGCATGGCCGAACTCACTGGCCGCCACGCCCGTTTCGTCCATGTAGGCCAGCACGAAGTGGTTGGGCAGGTTCACCCCGCGCAGCGGCAGGTCCAGCTCTTCGGCCACCAGCTGGTAGATCAGTGCCAGCGACAGCGGGTTGCCCGTGCGGCTTTCCAGCACTTCGTTCAGGTAGCTGTTCTGCGGTGCATGGTAATTCCGCTTGTTGCCCTTGAACCCGTGTACCTGGTAAAAGATGTGGTTGAACACGCGCACCTGCTCAAACGCAGTGAGGTTGTCGTTCAGCTCCAGCCAAATGTCCTGCCGCAATGCCGCCAGCCTCGCCCGCACGCGTTGCTCGTCCAATTCCGCATACCGGTACCGGCACACGGCCAGGGCTCCCTCCAGGAGGTCTTCACCGCCGCTCTTGCGCCATGCCGCCAGCCTGTTGTAGGTGATGTCCAGGTGGATGGTGTGCAGCAGGTCTTCCACCCGCACCCGGAACAGGTCGCCCTGCCCGTCGCGCTCCCAGGCGTGCTCCAGCTCGCGCACCACCGGCTGCCCCAAGGCCAGGATGCGTTCGCGCACCTGGTCGTAAATGGTCTCGTCGGGATCGTCGATCAGGGTGATCAGGGCTTGGATCTCGGTGTCGCTCATGGTGGTGCCGGCTGCTGGCAGGCATGGCGAAAGTACCGGCATACCCGGGGAGGGCATCCGGCCAGGGCGGGCATGTTTCAACCGGGCCGGGTTGATGGAAGCACCGCCAACAACGGCTTGTGGAAATACGGCGGACCTTGCCGGGGGGCGTGGGGGATGAACGCTCCTTAGCCCACTAACCGCTCCAGCACCTGGTCGATCATGCGCTCGATGGCGGCGTGGTGGTCCTTGCTGTATTCCTTGCGCAGGCGGTTGGCCACCACGGTACACACGGTGCATGCCTTGTGCCCCAGCAGTTCGCTCAATCCGTACAGGGCGCTGGTCTCCATCTCGAAGTTCAGCAGGCGAAGGTCCTCATGGCGGAAGGAGGTAAGCAGTTCGTTCAGCCCGCCCACGCTGGGCACGGCGCGCACCTGCCGCCCCTGGGGGCCGTAGAACCCGCCGGCGGTGGCGGTGATCCCCGTGTGGTTGCCGTGCCCGAGCGTGTCCACCAGGGCCTCATGGCCGGTGGCCAGGTAGGGCATGGGCAGGTTGTCCGGCCATTCGGTGTGGTGCATGAAGGATTGCAGGATGCGCAGCTCCGCATCGGTCTGCTCGTGTGCGTAGTAGTGCATCACGTTGTCCAGGCCCAGTGCGTAGCGGCTTACCACCAGTTCGTCCACCGGCACGTCTTCCTGCAGCGCGCCGCACGTGCCCATCCTTACGATGGTCAGCGCCTTGTGCTCCTTCCTGGGGGTGCGCTTTTCAAGGTCCACGTTCACCAAGGCGTCCAGCTCGGTGAGCACAATGTCGATGTTGTCCGTGCCGATGCCGGTGGCCAGGGCGGTGATCCGTGCGCCCCGGAAGGTGCCCGTGTGGGTGATGAACTCGCGGTTTTCCACCCGGTGCTCGATCTGCTCAAAGCGGGAACTGATGCGGGCCACGCGCCCCGGATCGCCCACCACCAGCACCAAGCTGCCGATCTGCCCCGGCTTCAGGGCCAAGTGGTACACGGAGCCGTCCGGGTTCAGGATCAGTTCGCTGGGCGGCAGCTCGGTGCCGGGCTCGGTAAGGAGGATGGGGCGCATGGGCGATAGGAGGGGGATGTGTGCTGGCGGATGCCGTTGGTGGGCAAATGTGCGCATGATCGGGCGAACTTGGCCAATTGGCGCCGCCCGCCTATTTTGCCCGGACAATTCACCCCCATGCTGAACCGCTACGCCGTTTTGCCCTTTTTGGTCCTGGCCGCTTCTGCGAATGCCCAGGATGTGCTGTTTGCTGAAAGCTTTGAAGGTGCGCAGCACGGCTTCACCCTGAACACGACGGACGTGAACTCGGTGGCTTCCGGGGACAATACCTGGCTGGTGAACAACGCCTACACCGGCGGAAGCAGCACACTTACCTGCATGGGCTTCCCGTTTTCATTCAACGTGCCCAACACGCCGGCGCAGCCGCCCGCAATGGCCCAGCCCAATGGCCGCTACCTGCACATCGCCAGCACGGCCGCCATTGCCAGCGGCATCCTGAACTGCAACTTCGCCGCTGCGGACGGCCTGTGTACCGGCTCGGCAAACCACTTCGCGCGGATGACCGCCGATGTGAGCACCACCGGTGCCGCGGACGTGGCCTTCAGCTTCTGGTGGCTCTGTGCCGGGAGCAGCAACAACTACGGCGAGGTGTACTACAGTGTGGACGGCGGCCTTTCCTGGACCTTGGCGGGCACGCCGCCGTCCAGCTACTGGAACCAGGGCACCTGGGTGCAGCAAACCATCTCCCTGCCTGCATTCGCCGGCCAGGCCGCGTTGCGCTTCGGATTCCGGTTCGTGAACGGCACGTCCACTTCCGCCAGCGACCCGGCATTCGGGATCGATGATGTGGCCATCACTGCCGCGCAAGTGGGCAACGTGCTCACTGCGGAAGCACTGGCCCAGGCAACCATTTGCCGCAAAACGAACTTCGATGTGGCATACACCGCCTCGGGCGCTTGGAATGCGGGAAACCTCTTCCTGGCGCAGCTTTCCGACATCAATGGCAGTTTTGCCCAGCCCGTGGGCATCGGCGCTGCCAATGCCACCGCTTCGGGCATCATCCATGCGCAGGTGCCCGCCGGTATTGCGGCTGGCACGGGCTACCGCATCCGGGTGGTGAGCACTGATCCCCAGATGGACGGCACGCCATCGCCCACGGTGGTCACTGTAACCGCCGAACCCCATGCCGGGGAGAACACCGACCTCACCGTGTGCGCCAATGCGCAGCCCGTCCAGCTTTTTGATGCGCTCGACGGATCGCCCCAGGCCGGCGGCATCTGGTCGTTCAGCGGGGCCGCCACAGTGCCCGTGTTCAATCCGGCCACTTCTCCGGTGGGATGCTACATGTATGTGGTGACAGCCCCGGGCTGCGCACCGGATACGGCGCAGGTGTGCGTGGCCCTGGACCCCTGCTTGGGAGTCGGTCGGGCGGCTTCATCCGCGCAGCCGGGCTTGAGGTGGCTGGGCCAGCAGGGGGCGCAGCATCTGCTGGCACTTTCCGGTGGGCGGCCCGCCGATGCAGTACGCGTGACGGATGCTGCCGGGCGCAGCATAGCGGTGGATTTCCAAGTGATGGGAGGGGATGTTTTCCTCCACATGGCCGATGTGCCTTCCGGCATCTACATCGTGCGGGTGGCCTGCGGCCAGGCGGCATGGCTGGCGCGCTTGGTACACTGCCGTTGACCCCTGCTACGGCGTGCCGAACACGCGCCGCAGCAGGTCGGTGGTGCGCGCCATGGGGTCTTGCCGGATCTTCTGCTCCTCATCGGCCACCAGCACGAAGAGCCCGTCGATGGCCTTTTGCGTCACGTAGGCATCAAGGTCGGGGTCCACGGCTTGCCCGCCGGTGAACATGGAGGCCTTGTTGTAGGCGGCGGCCAACGGTGTCCAATAGCTGGTGAGCGCCACTTGCTTCGTGGCATTTTCCACGATGGGCCGGAATTTCGTCGTTAGCTCAGCCGTGGTCTTCTCCTTCAGGAAATTGGTGGCCGCATGGTCGCCGCCCTTCAGGATGGCGAAGCCGTCCGCCACGGACATGCCCTTGATGGCGTTCACGAACACAGGCACGGCCTCCTTGGCGGCGGTTTCCGCGGCGCGGTTCATCGTCAGTTCGAATTTTTCCACTTGGGCGTTCATGCCCAGGCCCAACAGCGTGTTCTTCACCTTGATCGCTTCGGGTGGAAAGGGAATGCGCAGCCGGTCGTTTTTCCAGAACCCGTCCGTTACCGAGGCCAGGTCCACCGAATGTTCGGCACCCTTGGTGAGGGCTTCCTTCAGCCCGGCCACCACGTCGGCGTTGGTAAGCCCCCCGGACCGTTCACCGCCATTCACGCGGTTGGCTGCTTCCTTGAGCGTCTTGGGGAACTGCGCACTGCAGGATAGCGCGGTAAGGGCAACCAGGAGAAGGCCGAAGGATTTTCGCATCTGAAGAAGGGGTTATCGTGTGCCGTCGTTTTCCAAGTACCGTGCCAAGGCGGTGCGCCAGGCTTCGGGCACGGGAATGCTCCGTTGGGAAGTGTAATCAAAGCAGACCATCACGCTGTGCCCCTCGGCGTGCAGGCGACGGCTGCCATCAAGGCCTGCGGACACCACGGCATAGCCAAGGTCGAAGCTTTTGGTGCCCAGCTTGGTACACCGGGTTTCCACGGAAATGCGGTCCGCAAGGTGTATGGGCAGGCGGTAATCCACCTCGTTGCGTGCAAGGATCAGCCCCAGCTTGCGCCAGTCGTGGTCCTTTTCCACGAGGCTGCGCAGGAACTCCATCCGCCCCAGCTCGAAGTAGTGGAGATAGGCCGCATTGTGGACATGTTGGCCCAGGTCCACGTCGCTAAAACGGATTTGTACGGGTGTGCTGATCTTCATAGATGGGAAGTTGGGAAGGGGTAAGATGGCAGATGGCAGGGGGCAGATGGCAGCGGGCAGATGGCAGGGGTAAGATGGCAGGGGGCAGATGGCAGGGGGCTGAGTGAAGATGTGCTACGGTTTACGACACCATTTCTCAGGGTTGTTGATCATCGCGCAAAGAAGGTTCCCAACTTCTTCGCTGAGGGCATAAATGTCCTTGACTTCTTCTCGCTTAACATACTCGCAGGCAACCGCAAAGTCGAGCCAGGTCTGCGTTTCGGAATTCTCCCCGTCACAATCGGTCAACTTCGAAGTAAAATGTAACGGGTATCGACGCTTTCTGAATGCTTCCGCCATTTGCGCACAGACCGAGCGGGACGATCTCACGCATTGGCTGGTCAGGGAATATTTTTCTTCAGGGGGAAATTTCCGTGCAAGCCGGAACACCATCATCGCAACATCGAAAGCTTTTTGGTACACGATCAAATCCTTTACTCCTCCCATTTTATTTCATATTTGGATTGTGCGCTTTGCAATTCCTTTGTGCAAGCCCCCTGCCCACTGCTCCTGCCCACTGCCCGCTGCCCACTGCTCCTGCCCACTTCCCACTGCCCACACCCTACGCAATCGGATTCAAGATCACCGAAAACACCGTAATGCTGTTCGGGTCCCGATCGTAGAAGAGCTTGTCCAGCGCGTCCAGGATGTTCTTTGCCCTGAAGTAGGAGGTATTGAGCTCACGCTCCCCGCGCACGCTCCATTGGATGGTGTAGCTGCTGGTGCGGTCCTTGTAGGTGGTCACATATTCGCGCATGGCTTGCAGCGCTTCCAGCTTGTCCCGTCCGGTGGTGCTGTGGAAGAGGAAGCTCTGGTTGTGGCGCGGGTTCAGGGTGATCAGGAACAGCTTCGCCCCCTGGCCCGGTTCATCCACATAGTTGAACATCAGGCTGTCCACGCCGACGCCGATGTGGTCGCCGATCTCCTTCTGCAGCTTGGCGATCTCCAGGTTGTTGTCGCGCGTCATGGTATTTGTTGCTATGCCCCCGGTTGAGCTTGCCGCTTGGGTGCCGGTTCGGGCGGGTCAAATTTACCGTAGGCGGAATTGCGGCTCCGGTATTCGGGCACCAGCGCCTTCATGCCTTGCACGCATGCTTCCGCATCACCGCGCCGCGCTGCCTCCAGGATCTCGCCGATCGTTCCGAACACCTCACCGGGCGCCACCTCCCGTGTACGGCCAATGAGGATGCGCGGGTGGTGCGTGGGCTGGTTGCCTTCCTGGTCGGCCAGCAGTTCCTCGTATAGCTTTTCACCTGGGCGCAGGCCGGTGTATTTGATCGTGATGTCCTTGCCAGGTTCCAGCCCGCTGAGGCGGATCATCCGGTCGGCGAGGTCGGCGATGCGCACCGGCTGGCCCATGTCGAACACGTAGATCTCGCCGCCCTTGCCCATGGTGGCGGCCTCCAGCACCAGGCGGCAGGCCTCGGGGATGGTCATGAAGAAGCGCGTCACTTCGGGGTCCGTTACGGTTACCGGCCCGCCCTCTGCGATCTGCCTGCGGAACAGCGGGATCACCGAGCCATTGCTGCCCAGCACGTTGCCGAAGCGCGTGGTGGTGATGGACATGCCGGGCGCGTTAACGCCCAGGGCCTGCATGAACAGCTCGGCACAGCGCTTGGTGGCGCCCATCACGCTGGTGGGGTTCACCGCCTTGTCGGTGCTGATCAGGATAAACTCCTTCACGCCGTGCGCGGCAGCGAGCTCCGCCAGGTTGCATGTGCCGCCGATGTTGGTGAGCGCGGCCTCGGCGGGCTGGGCCTCCATCAACGGCACGTGCTTGTAGGCCGCCGCATGCAGCACCACTTCAGGCTTCACTTCGCCCAGCAGGCGGTCCATGGCAAGGCGGTCGCGCACGTCGCCCACTATGGGCCGGAACGCGGTGAAGCCCTTGCCCTTCAGTTCCATCTCCACATCGTACAGCGCGCTTTCCGCCTGGTCCAGCAGCACGGTTTCCTTGGCGCCCAAGGCGATCAGCTGTCGGGCCAGCTCACTACCGATGCTGCCCGCCGCGCCGGTCACCAGCACGGTGCGCCCGCTGAAGCGTTGCTTGAGCAATGAATCCTCCAGCTGAATGGGCGCGCGGCCCAGCAGGTCCTCGATGCGCACTTCGCGGAGCTGGCCGCTGCTGAGCTGCCCGTCGATCCAGTCGCGCACGGGCGGCACGGTGCGCACGTCCACCTTAGCGCGCATGGCCATGTCCACCACCTGGCGCCGGTGCTCGGCATCGGGCTGCTGGATGGCGATGATCAGCTGGTCCACATCGTGCTCGGCAAAGAGCGCGGGCAGGTTGGCGGTGGCGTGGATGCGCACGCCTTCCAAGCGCTTGCCCACCTTGCCGGGGTCGTCGTCCACGAACGCGATCACCGTGTATTGGGCCGACCCTTCGCGCTCCAGGGTGCGCTTGGTGATCAGGCCCGCCTCACCGGCACCGTACAGCACGACGTGCAGCGCGCTTTTGCCCTTGCCCTGCCGGCGCAGGTGCAGCAGCTTGAAGGCGATGCGCGAGGCGATCAGCAGCATGGCCGTGCCCAAAAAGTCGATGATGATCACGGAGGTGGGCAGCACGAATTGGCCATCCACCAGGTAAAAGCGCACGGCGTTCAGCAACAGGAGCGTCACGCTGCCGCCCAGCACCACAATGAACACGCGCTTGGCATCCTCGGTGCCCGTGTGGCGCACCATGCTGCGCTGGATGCCGAAGGCCAGGTACCACCCCAGCCGCACGGCGAGGAACAGCGGGAACACGGGCCAAAGCAGCCGGTATTCGTATGCGGGCACGCTGAAGTTGAACCGAAGCTGATAGGCGGCCAACAGGGCCACCGTACACATGGCGAGGTCGACCAGTGCGATCGACCAGCGTGGAAGCAGCAACGGGCGGGCCATGGCCGCGAAGGTAGCTGCGGCACAAACAGGGCAAACGCATCCAAACCTCAGCGTGGCCTTGGTTCATGGAGCATCAAAGGCATCGTATTTGGCTTCGTTGTTGGGGGCTTCGGCTCCGCTCAGCCCAGACTC
>JAFEAI010000164.1 GCA_018266475.1 Bacteroidota bacterium | reverse complement strand
GCACCAAGCCCGGCAAACGGCGGATCGGCGGCATGGAGGTGAACCCCATCGGCCTCGGCTGCATGAGCATGGCCGGCGTGTACAACGCATCCATGCCCAAGGCCGACATGGTGCGGCTGATCCGGCTGGCCGTGGAGCACGGGGTGGACTTCTTCGACACCGCCGAAGTGTACGGTCCCTTCTACAGCGAAGAGATCGTGGGCGAGGCCCTGCAACCGCACCGGCAGCGGGTGCGCATTGCCACCAAGTTCGGCTTCGGGTACGAAGGCAACCGGACCACCGGGCGCAACAGCAAGCCCGCGCACATCCGCACCGCCGTGGAAGGCTCGCTGCAACGCTTGCGCACCGACCACATCGACCTGCTCTACCTGCACCGCATGGATCCGGAAGTGCCCATCGAAGCCATCGCCGGCACGGTGAAGGAACTGATCGGCGAAGGCAAGGTGGGCGCCTTCGGCCTCTCGGAAGTGGCGCCGGACACCATCCGCAAGGCCCACGCGGTGCAGCCGGTGGCCGCGCTACAATCGGAATACTCCATGCTGGAGCGCGTGATGGAGCACGGCATCCTGGACCTCTGCGCGGACCTGGGCATCGCCTTCGTGCCCTGGGGTCCGCTGTGCCGGGGCATGCTCACGGGCCGCTTTGGCGCGGACTACGTGCCCGAGCCCGGACTGCGCCGGGCGGGCGTGCCCTACTTCACCCCGGAAGCGCTGGCCGCCAACCTGCGCGTGGTGGACCTGGCGCGGCAATGGGCCACGCGCAAGCACGCCACACCGGGACAGGTCGCGTTGGCGTGGTTACTGGCGCAGGCACCCCACATCGTGCCCATCCCCGGCACCACCAACGAAGCGCACCTGCTGGAGAACATCGGGGCACTGGACATTACGTTCACGGAGCCGGAACGGGAAGAGTTGAGGGCCTCCCTGCGAGCGATCCCCACCATCGGCTGCCGCACCCCTGACACCTTGCAACAGGACCTATGAACACCCGCGCATTCATCACGCTGCCCTTCCTCCTCGCCACGCTCTTCCACACCCAACCAACACACGCACAACAGATGACGACCGGAACCTTGGAACAACGCATCGCCCGGATCGAAGACCGCCAGGCGATCAAAAACGTGGTGGACGTCTTCTCCAACCTCGCCGACGTGAAACAGATCGACAAGCAGGTATTGCTCTTCACGGAAGATGCCGTGGTCACTTCGTATGCCGCAGGCACCCTGGTCTCGGAACTGAAGGGCCGGGCACAACTGCTGGCCACCTTCAGCGGCTTCCTCGCGGGCTTTGATGTGGTGTACCACCAGAACGGCCAGCAGACCATCGATGAGCTCACGGACAGCACGGCCAAGGCCACCTCGTACTGCCACGTGATCCTGGTGGGCATGCAGGACGGCAAACGCATGAAGACCACCATGCACACGATCTACAGCGATGAATTCGTGAAGCGTGATGGCGTGTGGCTGATCGCCCAACGCCGATCGGATTTTGTGTGGCGCGAAGTGGAGGAGGTGGGTGAGTGAACGCACAGTGTCCGAAGGCCATGACTCTTTCAATTTTCACCACAGAGGCACAGAGAACACAGAGGAAATGCACTTGACCGTGGATTCCTGCGGCACGGCGAAATTCAACTGAACTACAATGACCAACGTGCTCATCATCGGTGCCAGTGGCAGCCTGGCCCACGCGGTGATCGCCGCGCTGAAGAAACTGCCGGAAACCCGCCTCACCCTGTTCGTGCGCAGGAAGAGCCGCTTGCACGGCCATGATGCGGACGGCACCACCGTGATCGAGGGCGATG
>JAFEAI010000163.1 GCA_018266475.1 Bacteroidota bacterium | reverse complement strand
GGCAGCATTGCGGAAGCGGGTGCTGACGAGGCGGTGCGCGTGATCGTGCTGCGCAGCGAAGGCGACAAGGCATTCTGCGCCGGCGCCAGCTTTGATGAGCTCACCGCGATCGCCTCCGAGGCCGACGGGCTGGAATTTTTCAACGGCTTCGCCCTGGTGATCAATGCGATCCGCACGGCACCATGCCTTGTGCTGGGCCGCGTGCAGGGCAAGGCCGTGGGCGGCGGCGTGGGGCTTGCCGCGGCGGTGGACGTGTGCTATGCGCACGAAAGCGCTTCGCTGCGCCTCAGCGAGCTGGCCATCGGCATCGGGCCGTTCGTGGTGGGCCCCGCCGTGGAGCGCAAGGTGGGCACGGCGGCGTTCAGCCTGCTGAGCACCACGCCCGCAGCCTGGCGTACCGCGGAGTGGGCACGGGGCCACGGGCTTTATGCGGAATGCTTCACCACCGTGGAAGCACTGGATGCCGCCGTGGACGCCCATGCGCGGGAGCTCGCCGGATACAGCCGCGAGGCCATGGCCAAACTGAAGCACATGCTGTGGCGCGGCACCGGCGACTGGGGCCGCCTGCTGCCCGAGCGCGCCGCCATCAGCGGCCGCCTGGTGCTTTCGGATTTCACCCGGGAGGCCATCGCTGAATTCAAGCGCAAGGCAGCCGGCAAGTAGGCGGAGAAAAAACACCTTCCCACGCGCAAGGCCCGGGCTTCACACCGCTTGCGGCAACCAATATGGCCCGACCTCGGCGGCGCCTGCTCCGGCCATTTGGTTGCACGCGCGGCATGTGCCACTGTAGCCTTTCAGCCTGGCCAAGGGCCATGCCGAAAGCCACATTGGCATCACACCGCTTGCGGCCGCGTCCAAAACAGCGTGTGGCAATCCCGCGCCTCCTGCATCGCCCGCAGCACGGCAGGCAAAGGCGCTACACGCACGTCCGGGTAATCCACCTCGCCCAATTCCGGGCGGATGGGATAGGCCAGTTTTTCGTCCTGCGGTGAAAACCGGCTGTCGATGCCCGGCTTGTTTCCCCGCGGGTCCACGCGGAACCAGCCCGTCTCCTCCAAATAAACCGCGTTCAACCCGTGCAGGGCATGGCCGGATTCCACGGTGCCCTTGCGCAGCACCCGCTGGTAGCAGAACCCGCACGGGATGCCCATTCCGCGCAGCAGCGCGGCCAGCAGGTGCGCCTTCGCAAAACAGATGCCCTCACCGTTGCGCAAGGCATCATCGGCGGTGATGGACACCACCTCGTGCCCGGTATCAAAGGAATGCGCCACCT
>JAFEAI010000162.1 GCA_018266475.1 Bacteroidota bacterium | reverse complement strand
GTCTGGATTGGACCGCAAGGATGCCACGACCACGTTCAAATCGAAACCACCCTGAAATGCGCTACAAGCCGCGACCGCCAACGTCTCCATCGCCTTACCCCGTGTTTTTACCGGACGCTACTAATTTGCGGAAGCAACAGCCCGGACAATCGCATCTACCTTGCCAAGGTATAAGCGGGATGTACTGCTCAAATGCACTATTGTGTTGGGCCTTCGGCTCCGCTCAGGCCAATTTTATCAGTCACGATAGTCGAAATAGAGGGTATGGCCTGAGCGGAGCCGAAGGCCCATCAACGGATGCTGGTATAAGCCAACCACCGTGACATGGACTCAACAGGGGTTCACTTCCACCTGCTGATCTCCACGCTCGCTGTACAGGCAAACGTCTCCTCTTCCTGCCTATTGCTGGCCACCAGCAAGGTGCGGCTTTCGAGGTGCTTCAGCAACAGTTCGCGGAACCAGGCGATGCCTTCGGCATCCAGATTTGTGGCCGGTTCATCCAGCAAGAGCAGGGGCGTGTCGCAGAGGATGGCCATCGCCAGCTTCAGGCGCTGGCGCATGCCGCTGCTGAAGTGGGTTACGGGCTTGTCCCAATGGGCCTCCAGATAGGCTGTACGCGCTACGGCCCGTGGTTCGATGCCCGCGCGGAAGGGCTTGAACCGCGCATGCGTTTCCAACGCTTCGCGGAGCGAAAGGTCATCATAAAGATCCAAGTAGGGCGCGGCGATGCTCACGTGGCGGTACACGTGTTCCTGCTCCACTTTGCGATCGGCCAGCGCATGCGCCACGGTGCCGGCAGTAGGCACCAACGCGCCCGCCACCACTTGCAGCAAGGTGCTTTTCCCGCTGCCGTTGGGGCCTAGCAAAGCCGTGCGGCTGCCCGGCCCGAACACGTGGTCCACTTTGCTGAACACCTTTTCGCGGGCAAACTGCTTGGCCACGTTGTGCAACGTGATGCGCATGCCCTCCTCCCGCTCCCTGGCCATTCTACTCGGCCAGCCCGCGCATGATGCCCTTGGGGCTGTTGCGGATGAACTCCGTGATCAGCAGTTGCTCCGGCGTTCCCTTGAACAGCTGCTCCACGTTCTGCACGGCGCGCTCCACGTTGGTGTTGCGCACAAAGATCTCGCGGTAGATGTCCTCGATGCGGGCCACGGTGGCATCATCGAACCCGCGGCGGCGCAGGCCCACCACGTTCACGCCCACGAAGCTGAGCGGCTCGCGCGCGGCCTTCACGAAGGGCGGCACGTTCTTGCGCACCAGCGATGCCCCTGCAATGAAGCTGTGCGCGCCGATGCTTATGAACTGCTGCACGGCCACGTTGCCCTCCAGGATGGCCCAGTCCTCAATGGTGACATGGCCAGCGAGGTTCACGCTATTGGCGATCACCACGTGGTTGCCCACGATGCAATCGTGCGCCAGGTGTACGTAGGCCATCAGCAGGCTATGGCTGCCCACGGCGGTGCGGTTGCGGTCCGTGGTGCCGCGGTTGATGGTAACGCACTCACGGATGGTGGTGTGGTCGCCCACTTCAGCGGTGGTCTTTTCCCCGGCAAACTTCAGGTCCTGCGGAATGGCGCTGATCACCGCCCCGGGAAAGATGCGGCAGTGCTGGCCGATGCGCGCGCCATCCATGATGGTGGTGTTGGGGCCGATCCAGGTGCCGTCGCCGATCACCACATCGGCGGACACGGCGGTGAAGGGTTCGATCACCACGTCCTTGCCGATGCGGGCATCGGGGTGGACGGAAGCCAGCTTGGAGATGCTCATGCCTTGGCGGTGGACTTGCTGGTTTCGGCCTTGGCCTCCGAGGGCGCCTTGTCGCGGGCGATCTGGGCCATCATCTCGGCTTCCACGGCGGGCTGGCCGTTCACGTAGCCCACGCCCTTCATGTGGACGATGCCGCGGCGGATGGGCGTGATCAGCTCCAGGCGGAACACCAGGGTGTCGCCGGGGATCACCTTGCGGCGGTAACGCACACCATCGGTTTTCAGGAAGTAGGTGGTGTAGTTCTCCGGATCGGGCACTTGGCTGAGGGCGAAGATGCCGCCCACCTGCGCCATGGCCTCCACCTGCAGCACGCCGGGCATCACCGGATTGTCCGGGAAATGGCCGGTGAACTGGGGCTCGTTCATGGTGACGTTCTTCACGCCCACAATGCTGGTCTTGTCCATGCTCATCACCTTGTCCACCAGCAGGAACGGGTAGCGGTGGGGCAGCATCTTGGTGATGGCGTTGATGTCGAACAGCGGTTCCTTGGAAAGGTCGAAGAACACCCGTTGGTCCTTCTCCTCTTCGCGGATCTTGTCCTTGATGCGCTTGGCGAAGGTGGTGTTGCCGAAATGGCCGGGGCGCGCGGCCAGGATGTGCCCGCGGATGGGGCGGCCCACCAAGGCGAGGTCGCCGATGATGTCCAGCAGCTTGTGGCGGGCGGGTTCGTTGAGGAATTTCAGGTCGGTGGTGTTCAGCACGCCGTTGCGCCGCACCTCCACATCCTTGAACTCGCGGCCGATGCTCTTGGCCAGGGCCTTGAGGTCTTCCTGGGTGATGTCCTCGCGGTCCTCCAGCACGATGGCATTGTCCAGGTCGCCGCCCTTGATGAGGCCGGCCTTGGCAAGCTGCTCCACTTCACGCAGGAAGACGAATGTGCGGCAGGGGGCGATCTCGGTTTTGAATTCGCCGGCATTGTACATGCTGGCGTGCTGGGTGCCGAGCACGGGGCTGTTGTAGTCCACCATCACGGTGAGGCGGAATTCGCCGCCCGGAGCGGGCACGCCGAGCATTTCGGTGCCGCGTTCCTCGGTCTCGAACCAGATGGGTTCCTTGAGGACCCACCAGTTGCGGGGTGCGTCCTGCTCCTGGAACCCGGCCTGCTCAATGGCCTTCACGAAGGCGGTGGCGCTTCCGTCCATGATGGGCACCTCGGACCCCGAAAGCTGGATCAGGCAGTTGTCCACGCCCATGGCGTAGAGTGCGGCCAGCACGTGCTCTGTGGTGTTCACCTTCACCTCGCCCTTTCCCAGCGTGGTGCCGCGGGCGGTGCTCACCACCAGGTCGGCGTCGGCATCGATCACGGGCTGCCCTTCCAGGTCGGTGCGCTGGAACTTCAGGCCGTGGCCGGTGGGCGCCGGGCACAGGGTGAGCGTTACCGCTTCGCCGGTATGCAGGCCCACGCCCTTCACCTGGGCATTTCCTTTCAGTGTGTGTTGCTTGTCGCTCATCAGTTGTTCGTCCGTGGCGGTCAGCCTTGCGGTTTTTCGGTGCCGGTGGCGGCCATCAGCCGGTCCAAGGTCTTTTTCAGTTGGTCGATCTGTTGCTTGAGCAGCGGCAGGCTGCGGAACAGGACGTAGCTGCGCTTGTAGTCCCCGATGGCGAAGGCGGGTGAACCTTGCACCACGGCATCGTCGGGCAGGTTAGTGCCGATCCCGCTTTGGGCGGCCACCTTCACGCGGTTGCCGATGTGGATGTGGCCCACGATGCCCACCTGGCCGCCGATGACGCAATGGTCGCCGATGCGGGTGCTGCCGGCGATGCCTGTTTGGGCCACCACCAAGGTGTGCGCGCCGATCTCCACGTTGTGGCCCACCTGGATGAGGTTGTCCAACTTGGCGCCCCGGCGGATGATGGTGTGGCCCAGGGTGGCGCGGTCCACGGTGGTGTTGGCGCCGATCTCCACCTCATCCTCAATGATCACATTGCCCACTTGGGGCATCTTTTCCTGCTCGCCCTTTTCATCCTGCACGAACCCGTATCCATCGGCGCCGATCACGGCGCCGCTGTGGATGATGCAGTTGGCGCCCACCACGCAGCGCGGGTACACGGTGACGTTGGCGTGCAGGCGGGTGCCCTTGCCGATGCGCGCGCCATCGCCCACGGTGCAATGGGGAAACACCTTGGCATCCTCCTCCACCACGGCACCGTCGCCGATGTAGCTGAAGGCGCCGATGTAGGCCCCGGGGGCCACCTTGGCGGTGGGGCTTACGAAGCTGGGCTGCTCAATGCCGCGCTTGTTGTAGCGCAGGCCCTCGTTCATCTTCAGCAGGCGGCTGAAGCAGGCGCGCGGGTCTGCCACGCGGATCAGGGTGAGCCGCTTGGGCAGCTCCTGTGTGGGCCTGAACTCCTTGGCCACCACGGCGATGCTGGCACCGGTGGCATAGAGAAAATCGGTGTACTTGGGGTTGGCCAGGAAGGTGAGCGTGCCGGGCCTTCCCTCCTCGATCTTGGCCAGGTCGCTCACCAGCACTTGCGCATCACCGTCCACCTCCCCTTCGAGGAGTTCTGCGATCTGTGTTGCGGTGAACTGCATGGCCCGCTGGTTGTCGGGGTGCCCGGTAGGGGTCCGCGAAGATAACAGTGCCCCCGAAGAGGCGCGAAGTCCCCCCCGTCAACGGGCATCAGGGAAACCGGAAGAAGAAGAAATGCACTGCGGCCCACGCCGCCGGCACGCCTTCCGCATAGCCTATGGTGCTCCGGGAGCTGTCCGCCACCCGCCCGTCCCGGCTGATGTAGCCGATGGTGCTGCGGCTGCTGTTCTGCACCCGCCATTCGTCGCCGTTCCGTTCCACGTAGCCCATGGTGCTGCGGGAGCCGTCCTGTACGGTGCTGGAACTGCCGGATCCGCTGATGTATCCGATGGTGCTGCGCGAGGAATTCTGGATGCGCGCATCGGAGCCGCTGCCGTCGATGTAGCCCACGGTGCTGCGCGAACTGTTCTGGATGCGCCCGTCGGCTTCAATGTAGCCGATGGTGCTGCGCGAGGAATTTTGAATGGATTGGGCTTGCATCGCGGGAATGATCGCAAGTAGTGCCAATGCCGTGTGGAGCCAGCGCCTTGGCATGGCTGCTTAGTGGCCTGCGGCCGTGCTGTCCGCCACGTTGTCCTGGTCGTCGCCCATGGCCCCGCCCTTCATGCTGCAGCACTTGCCCTTTTTGCCGTGCATGCAGGCATCGCCACCCATTTCGCCCTTCATCATGCAGGCTTCGCCGCGCATGCCGCCGGGGCCGCACTTGCCGCCGCCGCAGTTGCCGCATACGCGGCCAAGGATGAAGCCCAGCACCAAAAACAGGATGCTGAAAAGGAGGATCTTGGCCCAATTGCCGTTCATGGTGGTTGGTTTGAAGGTACGAAGGTACCATGCGGCGGGGAATTCCCTGGGGAGGGCGCATGGCCATCGGGCCTAACGCGCCCTGCGGGCGCGTCTTCCAATAGAATTCAAACCGCAGATGGACACGGATGAACACGGATCACGGACCCACCTACCAAGCAAAACAATCTTCCCTATCCGTGTGCATCCGCGTGGATCCGTGGTTCAGACAGTGTGTGAATGCGCCGCCAGGCGTAGCGATACGGCCCGGTAGCCTTGGCGGAGGGCGGCAATGCCGGGCGGCGGTCAGGTCTTGTGGATCGTCTTGCTGTTCGCCTGCGCGGTGGGCGTCACCACAATGTCGTTGAGGCACACGTGGGCCGGTTGGGTGGCGGCGAAGTACACCACGGCGGCCACATCCTTGCCCGTGAGCGGCATGAAGCCCGCGTAAGCCTGCTTGGCGCGGTCGCGGTCCCCGTGGAAGCGCACCTCGCTGAACTCCGTTTGCACCGCGCCGGGCGCCACCTGCGTCACCTTGATGCCATGCGGCAGCAGATCGATGCGCATGGCCTTGGTGAGGCCGTCCACCGCGTACTTGGTGGCGCAGTACACGTTGCCCTTGGCGTAGGCGTCCTTGCCGGCGGTGCTGCCGATGTTGATGATGTGGCCGCTTCCCCGCGCCACCATGCCCGGCGTTATGGCCCGCGACACGTTCAGCAGCCCTTTCAGGTTGGTGTCGATCATGGTGTCCCAATCCTCGGGATCGCCTTCGGG
>JAFEAI010000161.1 GCA_018266475.1 Bacteroidota bacterium | reverse complement strand
GGCACGTCGTTGCCGATCATCTCCCGTGCGCGCAGGTCCTCGTTCATGGCACTGGCGCCCACGTCGAACTGCCAAGTGATGCGCTTGCCAAGGGCGATGCGGCTGCTGGCACCGATCGCCACGTTTTGCTTGGGCGCGTTGGCCAGCCCTCCACCCACCACATTGGGTATCGAAGTGGTGTCATCCTGCGCGCGGAAGAACATCAGGTCGAAAAAATTGCGCCGGTTGCCCACACCGATCTTCACGCCGTAACCGGTGCGTTCGTAGGCAGGGCGGGGAGCTATCGCCGCAAGCGTGTCCTGCGCCACCGGCTTGTTGAAGCGGCCATAGAACGCGGCGAACCGGAATCCCTTCGGCTCCAGCTCCACCCCGCCGCCCAGGAATTGCACGCCCGCCATGGTGTACGGGTTGAAGCGTATGCTGCGGTAGCCAACATGCAGCTTGATCCACTTGTAGTAGGGGCTCATGCCGTAGCGGTTGAAGGGCTGCGTCCAACTGCGCTGTTGCGAACCGACGTTGAAGCTTACCGGCACCTGCCAGCCGTAAATGCCCAGCGTTACCGACCCGGAGCTGTTCCACCACCAGGGCTCATTGCGGGGAGTGCCGTCGCCACTGAAGAAGTACGGCCCCCCCATCAAGGAAAAGCTGCCGTTGATCCGCACCGGCTTCTTTTCCTTCCCAATAACCCCCAGGTCCTGTGCATCCACGGTGCCAATGCCACAGCAGGCCGCTGCGAGCAACAGGTTCCGGAGGATGGATCGGGGGCACATGGCAACGCCTGCTTTGACGGTGGTTCAAAGCAACCCCTTCGCGTAGCGCGTGGAAATACCACGTGAGTAGTAGGTCAGGGGCAGAGAGTAGAGGGCAGTCTGCAGAAGGCAGTTGGCAGCAGTTTGTTGACATCCGCGACATCCACGTCGGTCGTCAGGCTGCCTACTGCCTACTGCTCACTGCTGCCTACTGCTCACTGCTGCCTACTGCTCACTGCTGCCTACTGCCTACTGCTCACTGCCGCCTACTGCCTATTGCTCACTGCTGCCTACTGCCTGCCGCCTTCTGGCAACATAGAGGAACAACGAAACCCTCACCTGCCCGGGTACACCTTGCGCACCGCTTCCATGCGCGACTTCACCTGCAGCTTTTCGTAGATGTTGCGCACATGCTTGCGCACCGTTTCGGTGCTGATGCCGGCCTTCGCGGCGATCTCCTTGTACATGAGCCCGTTCGCCAGTTGGTCCAACACACCCTTTTCCCGCTCCGTGAGCAGGTGGTCCTGAATGTCGCGCTCCGACTGGTGCTGGAAGCTGGCCACCACCAGCCGGGCAATGGGCGGCGACATGGGCGAACCGCCCGCATGGATGTCGCGCACTGCCGCGATGATCTCCTCCGGTTCCGCGTTCTTCAGCAAGTAGCCCGTGGCGCCAACGCACAGGGCTTGGTGGATGTACGCAGGACTTTCAAACACCGTGCTCATCAAATACTGCACGGAAGGCAGGCGGGGCTTGGCCTGGCGCACGCATTCAATCCCGTTCATGCCGGGCAGGCCGATGTCCATCAACACCACATCGGGCAGAATGCGCTCCACCGCTTCCAAGTATGCGTCCGCCTCCGGGTAGGTGCCCACCACCTGCAACTGCTCGGCACGCATCAGCATGCCCCGCAGCAATTGGCGGATCTCCCCGTCATCCTCCACTACGGCCACACGGATCGCCTTGGCTGCCATAGGGCCAAGATAGGCCAAAGCCACCTATGTCAAGGATCCCTCCATCCGCACGGTGCATCCACGGCCCGCAGCGCTGTCCATGGTGAGTGTGGCCCCGATGGCCTCCGCACGGGCGTGCATGTTGCGCAACCCGTTGCCAGCCGTGGACAAAGCGGCAGGGTCAAAACCCTTGCCATCGTCCTTCACTTGCAGCATGAAGTGGTGCCCTCCGGCTTCCAAGTTCACTGTTATGCGCGTGGCTTCGGCATATTTCAACGCATTGTTGATGGCCTCCTTCATCACCATTACGATATGGTGCTTGGTTCCGGGCGCCACATTGAACAAGGGTTCCTCATGGCGGAAGTGGAATTCATGGGCCACGGCGCTGTGGTCCAGCATCCGGCGCGCGAGGGTCTGGGCGTGGCTCACCAATTCTTCGCTGTTGTCGCGCAGGGGATCCACCGTCCACACGATGTCGCTGAGGGCTGCGCTCACCTCGCGGCTGTGGCCGATGATGCGGTCCAAGGTGGAGGACAATTCCGTGGAGGACTCCTGCATGCGGCGTTTGGCCTCGTTGCCCAGCAGGGCGATCTTGGTGAGGCCGCTGCCAATGTCGTCGTGGATGTCGCGCGCCAGGCGCGTACGCACCTGCTCGGTCTCGCGCTGTTTTTCAGCCTCGATCACCTGTTGCTGCGCACGGAGTATCCGGGCGTTCTTGCGGCGTGTGGAGATGAGGAGCCCGGCAAGCAGCCCGGCGATGAGCACCGCCATCGCACCAAAGACCAAGGCGTTCCGTTCCCGCTGCCTGCCCAAGGCAAGTTTTACTTCCGTCTGTTGCCTCTCTTGTGCGTGCTCGGCGTTCAAGCGTACTTCCGTGACCGCCCTTGTTTTCTCCAAGTTCAGGTTCTCCAGCAAACCGGTGCGGGAACTGTCCTGCAAGAAGGCCGCCTCCCTGGGCCTGCCCTTGGCGCTGAGGATCAGCGCCAATATCTCCTGCCCTCTGCCGACATCCTCCGCATTACCGGTGGTGCGGGCCGTGGCCAAGCCTTCTTCCGCAGATCGGAGCGCGCGGTCCAGCTCACCATGCACCCATAAGGCACGGGCTTCATGGTACAGGAAAACTGCCTTTTCCTGGTCCGTGCCCCCTTCCATGGTGGCGTTGCGGGCCAGCCCGAGCTGGTTCAGGGCTTCCTCCACCCGGCCGAGCGCCAGTTGGGCCTGGGCCAATTCCGTGCGGCAGGAAGCTTCCAACGCGTCCAGTCCAAGGTTTTTGAACTGCGTAACGGCTTGGCCGAGCAACACGATCCCACTATCAATACGGTTCAGGTCGAGATAAATACTTCCCAGTGCAGATGTGGTGATCGCCAGATTCCGGTCCGGGGGGAAACCGTGCAGCAGGTTGAGGGCCTTCCGGGTAACCGTTCGCGCCCGCTCCAGATCGTCTGTGCTTCTGTATTCGTAGCCTTGGTAGCTCAAGGCCGCAGCCGCATCACGCCGCCGGCCCAGCGAATCGGCCATCCGCTCCATGCCAATGAACTGCTCAAGTGCCTTCGCATAGCGGCCCGCATAATGGTGTGCCACGCCTTGGAATTTGTGCGCCTGCATGGCGCGAAGCAAGAGTGCATGGTCCGATGGTCCCTGCGGGGACATGGCGGCGAGCAGTGCCAGTGCCTTTTCAGTGGCAACCACGGGCCGTTCCGTTTCGCCTGTGGCCACCCATGCCTTTGCGCTGTCCAGCAGCGCGTCGATCTGCGTGGTGTCCCGCAGGCTCCCGGTCCGTGGGCCGGTTTGAGCAGAGGCAATTACCACACTGAACAGCCCAATGATGATGAACGGTATGCGGTTCATTCGGGGGCGAAGTTGGAAGGTCCGATCTTCGGATGGAATACTACTTGCGTGGTAGCATCACCTAAGTTTGGGAAAGATACCTTCAATTCTGCTGTTGGGGCTCCATGGCTTGCGCATGATACCCTTCTTCCAGCCCATGCCCATCGCCTACACCGTGTACGTCATCGAGCTCAGCCGCAAGGTCTTCACCGAGCACCGCAAGTTCCGCGAGGCCAACCCGCAGTACAACGGCGTGCTGGAGTGCCTCTACGTGGGGCAAACGGGCAAGACGCCGCAGGAGCGATTGGCCCAGCACAAGAGCGGCGCGCGCACGGCCAGCGGGCACAAGCTCAGCAGCGACATCGTGCGCAAGTATGGCATGTACCTGCGGCCCAGCCTGTACCAGGACATTGGGCCGCTGAGCCGCGCGGAGGCGCTGGAGGTGGAGAAGGGCCTGGCGCTTGAGCTGCGGCGCAAGGGCTACGCGGTGTGGTGGGGATGAGGGTTCACTCCCGCACCAGCTTTCCCTGCATGTGCCTGCCGTCCTGTTCCACGCGCAACAGGTAAATGCCGGCGGGCCATGCGGAGGCATCCACCATGATCGGTGCATCACCCGTCCGGACACCGGTAAACACCGTGCGTGCCAGCGCGTCGGTCACGATCAACCGCACCGTGCCGGTGAACGGGGGGCTTATCCAAAACGTGCCATCCGCCGGGTTGGGCCACAACCCCATGCGCGGGCTGTCGGTTGTACCCACGCCCGTAATGCCGAGCGCCTCGGTGATGGCGTGGTAGGCGTTCAGCTTGCCCATGCCCCAGCGGGTGCTGCCACCGGGCGGAATGGTGCCCGTCTTGTTGTCGGTGAGCGCCGTGTTGCGGATGATGCTGCGGATCTCCGCCGGGGTAAGGGCGGGATCGGCTTGCAGCAGCAGGGCCACCGTGCCGGCAACGGCGGGCGTGGCCATGCTGGTGCCGCTCAGGCGTGCAAAGGGATAGTTGCGGCCCTGGAAGGGCACTTGCAAGATCGGGGAATAGCTGTTGTCCGTATAGGAATTGATGGAGGACGCGATGGACAGGCCGGGGGCGGTGATATCCGGCTTGATGCGCCCGTCCAGCGTGGGGCCGAAAGAGGAGAAACCGGCTATGCCCCCGGTGATGACGGTGCCGCCCGAGGACCACGTGGTGGACTGGCACGCCGCTGCCGTGATGGCGCTTTCGGTGCAGCCGGGTTCGCCGATGCCGTATTGTGCGTCGCCCGCCGTCCAGCCCGGCTGCCCGCCTTGGAAGGCCTGCCCCCAGTTGCCCACGTCGTTGTCCAGCTCGGTCACGTTCCAGCAATGTACCGTGCCGAAAGGTGCCGTTGCCTGCATCACCACCTTCAGCGCCGTGTTGGTGTTCTTGATGCGCAGGCGGAAGTGCGGCCTTCCATTCAGCGGGTGGGCGGCCTCGGCGGCGAGGTTGAAGTACACCGTGTCGCTATTGTGTACAAGGAAGGAATCCAAGTAGGCTGGCTGCGTGGCCGTGTGGTACCACGGGGTGGCCATGTAGGGGTTGTAGTCCGCGTCCAGCACCGTGAACGATGCGCTGAAGGCACCGCCAGCCCCGCCCCAGAGCGTAAGGCTTTGGCCCCAGGTGTGGGGGTTGGCGCTGTACGGATAGAACTGCACCCGGCTGCGCAGGGTGTCGCCGGCAAAATCCTTTTGCAGGTGGAAGCTCACGTCACCGTTGTTGCCGGCCGCGATGGCGAACACCACGCCCTCATCGGAGAATTGGTCCAGCGCCTGGCTCAGCAGGGAGTGGCCGTCCAAGGTGCCCATGTAGTACAGGCCCCAGCTCATGTTCACCACTAGGCGCTTGCCGTCCTGCTGGGCTTTTTGCTTCATCCAGGCCACGCCGTCCAGGGCTGCGGCGGCATCCACCTGAAAGGAGCAGAAGAGGTACTGCGCACCATAGGCCACGCCACGGTATGCGGTGCCCGCACCGCCGCCTCCGGCAATGCCCGCCACGTGCGTGCCGTGCAAGGCGTAGCTGTACACGCCCGCAGTATCGCTTTGCGCGGCGAGCAGTGCGGCCGGGGAGGTGAACTCCGCGCCATAGCCGAAACCGGCCGGTGCGGGCCCGGCCCGGCGGAACTGGTCCCATGCCGCGCGCACCCGGTAGTGGGTCATCGCGGTATCGTAGAACATCGGGTGCGTATAGTCAAAGCCCCAATCCAGCACACCGATCAGCACCCCTTCGCCGGTGTAGGGCTGCGGCAGGTTGATCCCGTGCTGCACGCTGTCGGCATGGATGGACTTCACCAGCTTGTCCAACGTAGGCTTGGCGATGCCCGCCAATTCCGCATAGGCCAGTCCGGGAATGTTCCGCACGGCCTCCAGGTGGTACGCATCCACGCGGAAGGAGAGGATGTTGCCGATGCGCGTGCCCGCATGCACCACGGCCGGGTCAACGTCCGCGGCATGGAACGCATCATCCACCTTGGCCAGAAATCCCACCATGCAGCGACCGCCCATCAACGCCACGGGATAACGCCCTTGCAGCTCGGCCGTCAACTTGTGCGCGTCCGGTTGCCGCGCCGCCAGCTTCTGCAGTTCCCCAATGGCCACGCGGGTTTCCACGGGCATTTGCGACTGGGCACAAAGCGCAGTGGCGACAAAGAGCAATGGAAGCACTAGCGGGCGGATCATGGCATGCGGGTATGGGGAACGAAGATGCGAGATCCCCGGCATAGCGCGCATCCCCCTTCGCGTCTTCGCGTGAGCCCCCTTTGCGCGCTTTCCGTCTTGGCGGTTCCCTCCTCCCGCACCCCGCTTCTCTTGGCGCTCTTTGCGTCTTGGCGGTAAACCCTTGAGCCATGCCATTCTTCGCGCCTTCGCGTCTTCGCGTGAGGCCCCCCTCGGCGCTCTTCGCGTCTTGGCGGTCCCCTCCTCCCGCGCCCTGCATCTCTTGGCGCGCTTTGCGTCTTGGCGGTTCCCCATTGAGCCATGCCATTATTCGCGTCTTCGCGTGAGGCATTCTTGGCGCGCTTGGCATCTTGGCGGTAAACCCTTTCCCACAAACCCACATCCCCCTTCGCGCCTTCGCGTCTTCGCGTGATTCCCTTTCGCGTGACCCCCCTTGGCGCGCTTTGCGTCTTGGCGGCACACCCTTTCCCACGAACCCGCATCCCCCTTCACATCTTCGCGTGAGCCCTCCCTTGGCGTGCTTTGCGTCTTGGCGGTTCCCTCCTCCCGCACCCCGCTTCTCTTGGCGCGCTTTGCATCTTGG
>JAFEAI010000160.1 GCA_018266475.1 Bacteroidota bacterium | reverse complement strand
TTGTTGACGGTGATGTTGAACGGCCCCAGCTCAGTGGCCAAGGTCTTGCTCCACTGGGCCACGGCGCCGCGGATGGTGTTGCTCACCCCCAGGTTCGGCAGCGGCACCTTCACGCTGGTGCTGATCACGTTGATGATGCGGCCCCTGTGCCGCTCCTTCATGCCGGGCACCACGGCCAGCACCAAGGTTTGAAAGGCCAGCAAGTGCAGGCGGAACGCTTGTTCATAGGCCTCTATCGGCGCCTCATGCGCCAAGCCGGGCGGCGGGCCGCCGGTGTTGTTCAACAGGATGTCCACCGGGCCGTGTACCGCGATATGGGCGGTGATGGCGGTGTGCAAAGCGGCGGTGTCGGCCATGTCCGTCACCACGTAACCATGCCGTTGGCCATGGGAAACATCGAGCCCGGCAACAGCCTGTTCCAATTTCCCCGCATCGCGGGCCAATAGCGTGACCCGTGCGCCAAGCCGCGCCATCCCGATGGCCGCTGCTTGGCCGATGCCCTGCGTGCCGCCGCCCACCAGGGCATGAAGGCCCTCCAACCGGATGTTCATGCGCCGAAGGTAGCCCCGTGATGAACAATGGACTGAAGATGAAGAATGGCCGCAACGGATGGAAGCGCCCGGTGCCGCCAATATGTTTGCGCCTTAACCAAATCGCCGGACAGCCGCCGGCACACATACTCGAACTTGCATGAACCTTCGTGATACCGCACTTCTGCTTTCATTGGGAACACTGCTGGGTCTGGCGCCTGGCCGCGCCTTGGCCCAACCCCCGAACGACCATTGCCAGGACGTGGTGCCCGGCGCCCTCGCCATCGGCGCCAGCATCACCTTCACCGGCAACAACGAAGGGGCCACGCTGGACGGTGACAACGTGGCCGGTTCCGGCCTTGACGACTTCCAGTCCGCCGTGGTGTGGGAAGCATTCACCACCACCGCTTGCGCCAATGTGCGGATCGCGTTCTGCGGTTCGGTGGCCGCATTTGGCGCGGATTACTACTGGAACGTGCTCACCCAGCAATGCCCGGCGGACCAGCTTGTGATCACCTGGGACTACAACAACAACGAGTGTCCCGACGGCCAACCCGTGCTGTACTTCAATGACCTGCCCGCAGGCACCTACTACTATCCCGTGTGGGCCGATGCCAACGGCCCCTTCGGCGACTATACCATGACCGTGTCGGCCACGGCCTGCGGCGCGGCCACAGGGGTGGCTGATGCCGGACCCGACCAGCAACTGTGTACGCCCGCCACGGCAGCAACCATGGCCGCCCATGAACCCCTTGCCCCGGCAACCGGTACGTGGACCGTGGTGGCCGGCAGCTTCACCATTGCCGACATCCACGACCCCAACACCGAGTTCACCGCACTGGCCGTGGGGGAGAACATCGCCCTGTGGACCGTGGACGACGGGGGGGGCAACACCACCAGCGACCAGGTGCGCATCGTAGTGTATGATGCCAACAGCCTTGCGGCCGATGCCGGCATGGACCAGGAGATCTTCTGGCCGGTTTCCTCCACCGCCCTTGCGGGCAATGCACCCGTTTTCCCGGCCACCGGCCTGTGGACCGTGGTGTCCGGTGCAGGCACCTTCGCCGATCCGGCCAACCCGCACACTGCGGTATCCGGCCTGGCCACGGGCCTTAACGTGTTCCGCTGGACCTTGGACAACGGCCCCTGCGACAACGGCGTTACCATGGACGAAGTGGAGATCTCCGTGCATGACAATGGTATCCAGGTCCCGGACCTGCCCGTGGGCGCCTCGCTCACCTTCGACGGAAACAACACCGGCGCAACGGATGATTTCGGCCTGGGCTTCGCCAGCGCCTGGGAGGCGTTCAACCTGGTCACCTGCGCCAATGTGGCCCTGGATTACTGCAGCACGGACGCCAGCTTCACGGCATTTGCCATGGGCCTGTACACCGGCACCCCGGGAGGCGCCCATGTGCAGGCCGATTCCTCGGCAACCTGCGACAATGGGGCACCCATCCAATACTTCGCCAACTTGGCCCCCGGCACCTACTGGGTGCCCGTGCTGATGGACCCGGACCTGGCCCTTGGGGATTATGTGGTGACCGCCACAGCCAGTGCCTGCCAGCCCGAAGCGCCCGCCAACAACCAGTGCGCAGATGCCCAGCTTGTGGCCGTGGTGGCCCCGGACGCCTGCGCCTCCGGCTCCGTGGCCGGTGATAACACCCTTGCCGACGGCAGCGGGGATATGCCGGCCTGCGGCGATGGCGGCACGCCCTGGCAGGACCTGTGGTACAGCTTCCAGAGCGCGGAAGGCCAAGTGCTCTCCATCACGCTTACGCCAGGCACCATCTCCAATGCCGGCCTGGAGGTGTTCACCTCCTGCGACGGCGCCAGCGTGGCCTGCGAGATCGACGGCACCCCCATTGAACTCTCCGGCTATCCGGCATCCACCTTCCTGGTGCGCGTGTTCAGCATGGGTGAAAATGCGGGCGGAACCTTTGACCTGTGCATCACCGGTGACGGCATCACCGGCATGGCCCACCGCACGGCTGCCAGCCTGGCCGTGTACCCCAGCCCCGGCACGGGCAACTTCCATTTCGTGGCCGGCTTCACCGCCCCCGACGCAGCCATTTCCGTGCGCGACATGGCCGGAAGGACGGTGTACGCAAGCCGTACGGCCCTGGTGGCCGGCCAATCCCAACCGCTTGCCCTGGAGGGTGCCCTGAAACCAGGCGCCTACCTGCTGGAAGTGGTGGCGCCGGAAGGAAGGTCCACCGCGCGGCTGCTGGTGCAGTAATACCAATGTGACATTCGGATCAGTCCAAAGGACGATCCGAATGTCTACAGTGGGATATGCCGTGTGTACAAACAAATGGTCGGATGAGGTGAAGCCGAAATCGGACCATATTGTTTGTCACAACGGTATAAGCGCCGCACAAGGAAGGAACGGGGAGGCAGGGGCATGTGCTTCTGCCTCCTTTCATTCGCGGCTGTGCATTCGCATCCGCAAGGCCGTACCTTCGGGCCTCTTCCCGCTTAGCCATGAGCATTCGCCGTCCCTTCAACCTGATGCAATGGGTGCGCGACCACCGCGACCTGCTGAAGCCCCCCGTGGGCAACAAGAACCTGTACGTGGATGCCGGTGACTACATCGTGATGGTGGTGGGGGGGCCGAACGCCCGCAAGGACTACCACTGGAACGAGACCGAGGAGCTGTTCTACCAGCTGGAGGGCGACATTGAGGTGGGCATCCAGGAGGACGGCAAGGCGGTGAAGATCCCCATTCGCGAGGGCGAGATGTTCCTGCTGCCCGCATTCACCCCGCACAATCCGGCGCGGCCTGCCGGCAGCGTGGGCCTGGTGATCGAGTGCAAGCGCGCGGACCGCGAAATGAAGGACGGCCTGCTGTGGTTCTGCGAAAAGTGCAACAACAAGCTCTGGGAAGATTACTTCGTGCTGCACGACATCGAGAAGGACTTCCTCCCGCGCTTCCGCCAGTTCTACGGCAGCAAAGACCTGCGCACCTGCAAGAAGTGCGGCCATGTGATGGAGGCGGACGAACGGTTTGTTTGAGTACCCGCCATGGCCGAACTGCTTGCCGTAGACATCCACACGCACATCCTGCCGGAGCACATCCCGGATTTCGGCAAGCGCTTCGGCTATGGCGGATTCATCCACCTGGACCACCACAGGCCGGGATGCGCCCGCATGATGATGGACGACCGCTTCTTCCGCGAGGTGGAGGCCAATGTGTGGGACCCGCAGGTGCGCATGCACGAGTGCCAGGGGCACCGCGTGCAGGTGCAGGTGCTCAGCACCGTGCCCGTGATGTTCAGCTACTGGGCGCGGCCACAGGATACGCTGAACCTGGCCATGTACCTCAATGACCACATCGCGCAGATCGTGCTGGACCACCCCAGGCGCTTCGTCGGCCTTGGCACTTTGCCCATGCAGGACCCCGAGCTGGCCATCCGGGAGCTGGAGCGCTGCAAGCGCATCGGCCTAAAGGGCGTGGAAGTGGGCACGCACGTGCAGGGCCTCAACCTCGGCGAGCCGCAGTTGTTCACCATCTTCCAAGCATGCGAGGAACTGGACATGGCGGTGTTCGTACATCCGTGGGACATGCTGGGCAAGGAGCGCACCGAAAAGTACTGGGCGCCGTGGCTGGTGGCCATGCCCGTGGAAACCACCCTGGCCATCACCAGCATGATCTTCAGCGGGCTGTTTGAAAAGCTGCCGAGGCTGCGCGTGGCCTTCGCCCATGGCGGCGGGTCGTTCCCCGGCACGCTGGGGCGCATCCAGCACGGCTTTGATGTGCGGCCCGACCTTTGCGCCGTGGACAACAACGTGCCGCCGAAGGATTACATGGGCCGCTTCTGGCTGGATTCCCTCATGCACGACCCCGTGATGCTGCAGCACGTGGTGAACCTGGTGGGCCCCGACCGCGTGGCCCTCGGCACCGACTATCCCTTCCCCTTGGGCGAACTGGAGCCCGGCAAGCTGATCCGCTCCATGCCGTGGGACGACAAGCAGAAGGAATTGCTGCTCAGCGGGGCCGCGCTTCAATGGTTGGGCATGGAGCGCAAGGCGTTCATCTGAGCAGGTTCACGTGCCCGTAAACCGTGCGGGCCCGCCCGCTGTTCTCCCGGTAATCGATCCGCCACACGTAGGTGTCTATCGGTGATTCCCTGCCCTTGTAGGTGCCGTTCCATCCCTCCTCCTGGCTGGTGGTGGCAAAGATCAGCTCGCCCCAGCGGTTGAAGATCAACAGCCTGTACTGCGCCACTTCGCGCATCAGGGGGCGGAACACGTCGTTCACGTTGTCCTGGTTGGGCGTGAAGGTGTTCGGCACGAACAGGCTGCCCCGGAAGTGTACGATCACGGGCGCCGTGGCCTTGCAGCCGTTCCGGTCGGTAAGCTCAACGGTGTAGGTGGTGGTGGTTTCCGGGAACGCGAACGGCTCGCTGCACGTGCCGCAGCTGAGCGTGGAATCCGGCGACCAGCGGAAGGCACCGTCGCCGAAGGCGTGCAGTTGCACGCTGTCGCCCCAATCGATGATGGATTCATAGCCTGCGGAAATGCTGGCCGGCGGATGAAGGGCCACGGTAACGGCCTTCGTATCCGAGCAACCCAGGTCGTCCAGCACGGTCACCGTGTAACTCCCCGCCACGGCGGGGCTAAGCACCAGGCTGTCCGTGCCGGAGCTGATGGGCGACCATTGGAAGGCGGTGCCGCCGGAGGCGTGCAGCACTACGCGCTCGTTGGGGCAGATCACGGTGTCCGGCCAGGCTGCGGCCACCACCGCATGCACATCCACGAAGGCGGATGCGCTCCGTGTACCGCAGGCATTGGTGACCTGCACGGTGTACGTGGTGGGGACCAGCGGGCCCACCACCGGGGTGGCCGAGGAAAGGTCGCTGATGCCGGGGGCTGCGGACCAGGCGTAGGCATCTCCTCCCTGTGCGTGCAGCGTGGCCTGGTCGCCCCGGCAGATGGCCGTGTCGTTCACCAAGGGCACGGGCGGCCCGAACTGCACGATCACCAACAGCGAATCCTCGGCGGTGCATCCTTCCGGGGTGGTGATCACCACGTGGTAGAGCGTGGTGTCCGCCGGGGAGGCCACGGGTGCTGCGATCGCGGGATCGCTCAGGGTGCCGGCCGGGCTCCACGCATAGGTGCCGCCGCCGGTGGCTGAAAGCGTTGCGCTGCCGCCAAGGCAGATGGTGGTGTCATTGCCTGCAACGGCATTGGCGGGTGGCGTTACCACAATGTCGATGCTGGCGGTATCGCTGCCGCAGCTGTCGGTTACGATCACGGTGTAGGTGGTGTTGCCGGGCGGCAGCACCACGGGATCGGCCGTGCCGGGGGTGCTGAGGCCGGGCGCCGGCAGCCACTGGAAGATGTGGCCGCCGTGGGCATGCAGCTGCACGGAGCCGCCCGGGCACACGGGGCCTGCGGGGTCTATGGAGGCCGTGTGCGGCTGCAGGATGGTGATCTGCAGGAAGGCGGTGTCGTTGCTGATGCACACGTCCTGCGCGCTGAGCACCAGCCGCACGGTGTAGGTGCCGGGCTGGGTGTAGGTGTGCGCGGGCTGGAATGCGGAGGAGGTGGTGCCGTCGCCGAACGTCCAGTCGTACAGGGTGCCGCCGGTGCTGAGGTTGATGAAGGAGACCGTGGCCCCGGGCAGGCAGGCATATTCAGGTCCGTCCACGGCGATATGGGCGGTGGCCTGCACCAGGTCGAACTTGAAGACGCCGAGGTTGCAGTTGAAGGAGCCGTTGGTGGTGCTCCAGGCGCCGGGCGTGGTGGGGAAATCATTGTGCCCCGGGCATCCGGCGCATACCGCTTGGTACACGGTGCCGTGCTTGTCGAAGCGCGAGGTGCCGCCGTCCACATGCTCCGCGCTGAGGCCGCCGCCGAAGTAGGTGCCGTAGTTGAGCGCGGCGGCGTTTTGGTCCAGCACCATCAGGTAGAAGTCGCTGCCGTCCGTGGTGCTTTGGAAGGCGTCCGCAGTGAGGGGCATGCCCGTAACGGTGCTGGCGCCCGCCTGCGCGAAGTGGTTCACCGTGCCGCCCCAGCCGCTGAAGTAGATCTGCCCGCAGTCGCTCACCAGGAAGGCGGAGGGCGAAACGTCCTGGTCGGCGGAGCCGTTGCCGATCACGGTGGACCATACCGGTGCGGAAAGGTCATGGCTGAGCTTCTGGATGAACTGCGAGCTGCCGGGATTGGCGTATACGCCGGGCGATACCGCCCAGCTGCCGTGGGTTTGGCCCACGATGTACACCGCATCGTCGGTGTCCAGCTGCACAAAGTAGCTCTGGTCGTAGGCTGGCGTGCCCGCGTAGGTGGCGGAAAGCAGTTGGCCCAGGTTGGTGGTCCAGCGCGCCACATAGCCGTCGGCCCCGCCCTGGAGGCTGGCCTGCCAGGGCGTGCCCGGCACAGGCAGGTTGGCGCTGGTGGTGCCGCCGGTGGTGAAGACCTGCCCGTCGTCGCCGAACTGCACGCCGTAGCCGCTGTCCACGCCGGAGCCGCCGTAGTAGGTGGCCTGGATGGATGTAAGCGCGGGGTTCATCCGGAAGAGGTAGGCATCCTGCCCGCCCCCGCCGAACGCGGGTTGCGGCGCATTGGTGCTTACGGGCATGTCGCTGCTTTGCGTGGAGGTGCATATCACGGGCCATTGCTGGGCGTCCAGGGCGATCTCCCCGCGGAAGTGGTCGCCGTAGTTGTGTACCAGGGGCAGCAGGTTGTTCACGCCGTCGTTGCCGCTGCCGCCCACGTACGTGCAGGCGATCAGGCTGGTGGCGCTGGCGGAGAAGTGGGCCACCGCGATGTCCGTGCCGTTCTGGTGGCTGAAGCCGTAGCCGCCTATCATGCCCACCCAGCCCATGCTGCCGCCGCCGGAGATGGAGGGGCCGCCATGGAAGGTTTGGTCGTATGCGCCTGCGGTGGCGGGGAAGTTGGGCGAGCCCGTGCTGGCCAGCAGGTACAGTTCGTTGTTGGCGTTCACCACCAGGCTGTGCGGCGATTCATTGCCCGATCCGCCGATGTAGGTGCTCCAGATGAGCGAGCTGCCGTCGGGGGCGAACTTGGTGAGGCCGATGTCGATGGTGCCGCCGTTGAACGCGGGATCGAGCACGCCGGTGGTAAGAGGGTAGCCCGGGCCGAACACGATGCCGCCGCCGTACAGGTGCCCGGTGTTGTCGTAGGTGGCCGTGTAGCCGAAGTTGTCGGCCGTGCTGCCCGAGTAGCTGGCGAAGGTGATCTGGGGGTCGATCACCAACGGCAGTGCGGGATCATACCCGTCGGGCAGGCTGAAGCTGGCGCGGTCCCCGCCCAGCTTGAACCGGCAGGGGACCTGCCGCCGCCCGGCCGGTGTTTCCTGCCAGGCCACGGGCGCCTCCTCGGTCACCGTGCCGGCCGTGGTGGCCACCACCAAGCGGCCATCCTTCAGCCGCAAGGCATCCTGGCCGCTGAAGCGCATCTGGATCATCGCGGGGTCCGCGCCGGCGGCCACGGTGAAGCTGTATTTCAAGCCGCTGCCGCCATCCACCTCCAGATCGATCCCCGGATAGAGGCCCTGCACGCGCACCAGGCCGAACACCCCGCAGCCGGTGCCCCAATGCGCCGGGTCGTTGCCAAGGAAGAAGTTCTCATAGTGGGGTTGCTTCAGGGCCCCTTCCGGCACGCCCTGTGATGCGCCTTCAAACCGCATCCGGAACGCATGCGCATGCTCCGGGGGCGGTGCTTCCGGCCCGCCGTGGGCATGCTCCGCCATGGGGCCGCCGGTGTGCAGGGTCCATGTGAAGGCATCGCGTTCCACAAAGAGGGCGCCGCCGGGCACGCGCGCCCGCCAAACCACCTGGGCGGGCCATTGGCCCTTGTTTTCCGTGAACGGTGCCACGGGACGGTTTGCTGCCAGCAGGGGCAGGGCCGAACAGATCAAGGCTATGCAGGCGACCGGGCGCACAACAGGGAATATGGACCAGCAAGGTACTACATGCAATGACCCCGCAACGTGCGAGGAGGTTGCTTGGGGCGTGGAATATCCCGGCCGGCCGATGGCCGCGGGATCACCCCACGCTGCCCTCCAGGCTTACGGCCAGCAGCTTCTGGGCCTCCACGGCGAACTCCATGGGCAGCTTGTTCAGCACGTCCTTGCAGTAGCCGTTCACGATCAGGCTTACGGCCTTTTCCGGCGGAATGCCGCGCTGATTGAGGTAGAAGAGCTGGTCCTCCCCGATCTTGCTGGTGGTGGCCTCGTGCTCCACCATGGCCGTGGGGTTTTCGCTTTCTATGTACGGGAAGGTGTGGGCCCCGCAACGGTCGCCCAGCAGCAGCGAATCGCACTGGCTGAAGTTGCGCGCCCCCTTGGCGCCCTTGCCCATCTTCACCAAGCCGCGGTAGCTGTTGTTGCTGCGCCCGGCGCTGATGCCCTTGCTGACGATGGTGCTCCGGGTGCCCTTGCCGATGTGGGTCATCTTGGTGCCCGTGTCCGCCTGCTGGAAGCCCTTGGTGAGGGCTACGCTGTAGAACTCGCCCACGCTGTGGTCGCCCTTGAGCACGCAGCTGGGGTATTTCCAGGTGATGGCGCTGCCGGTCTCCACCTGGGTCCAGCTGATCTTGGCGCGGTCGCCCATGCAGATGCCGCGCTTGGTGACGAAGTTGTACACGCCGCCCTTGCCCTCGGCATCGCCGGGGTACCAGTTCTGCACCGTGCTGTACTTCAGCTCGGCATCCTTCATGGCGATCAGCTCCACCACGGCCGCGTGCAACTGGTTCTCGTCGCGCATGGGGGCCGTGCAGCCTTCCAGGTAGCTCACGTACCCGCCCTCGTCGCAGATCAGCAGGGTGCGCTCGAACTGCCCGGTGTTGGCCGAGTTCATGCGGAAGTAGGTGCTCAGCTCCATGGGGCAGCGCACCCCCGGGGGGATGTAGCAGAAGCTGCCGTCGCTGAACACGGCGCTGTTGAGGGCCGCATAGAAGTTGTCCGTGGGCGGCACCACCGTGCCCAGGTATTTGCGCACCAGCTCCGGATGGTTGTGTACGGCATCGCTGAAGCTGCTGAAGATGATCCCCTTTTCCTTGAGCGTGTCCTGGAAGGTGGTCTTCACGCTTACACTGTCGAACACCACGTCCACGGCCACCCCCGCCAGGCGCTTCTGCTCCTGCAGGGAGATCCCCAGCTTCTCAAAGGTCTTCACCAGTTCGGGGTCGGCCTCGTCCAGGCTGTTGAGCACCGGCTTCTTCTTCGGGGCGCTGTAGTAGTGCGCCGCCTGGAAGTCGATCACCGGGTACTTCAACAACGCCCACGTGGGCTCCACCATTTTCAGCCAGCCGCGAAAGGCGTTCAGCCGCCACTCCAGCAGCCATGCCGGTTCGTTCTTCTTGGCGCTGATGAACCGTACCGTGTCCTCGTTCAGGCCCAGCGGCGCCAGTTCACTTTCAATGTCGGTGACGAAGCCGTACTCGTACTCCTTGGTGGCCACCTGTTGCAGCAGTTCCTCGCTGCTTTGCACTTGTTCCTTTGCCATCTCTCCGTTGTTCCTTCCGTGGGAGCAAGCCCGGTCGCCAGCTTGGAACCACCGCCTTGGAACGGTTCTAAATAAGTGCTGCAAAGGTAGGGCGTGACGCCGCCCCGGCCAAGGCAGGGCACAGGGATATCGGGTCTAACGCGCCCGGAGGGCGCGTCATCCAATAGAATTCAAACCACGGATGGACACCGATGAACACGGATCATGGACCCACCTGCCAAGCAAACCAACCCTCCCTATCCGTGTGCATCCGTGTGGATCCGTGGTTCAAGACAGTGCGTGAATGCGCCGCCAGGCGCACGGATAAGACCCGATAGCCCCCAGGCAGGGCATTGCCGGCCGCTACGGCCAGGCCTTGGCCAGGCTGTGCAGCAGCCCGCCCCATTCAAAGCCGCCCTCCTTGGTGCCTAAGCGCACGATCACCAGATCGCGGGCGGGGTCCACGTAGATGTATTGGCCCAGCAGGCCGTGGGCCATGAAGTCGCCCTCCGGCGAGGGCAGCCACCATTGGTAGCGGTAGTAGGGCACGCCGCCCCGCGCGGTGTCCGCCTTGGTGCTGGTGGCCACCCATTCGGCAGGCACCAGTTGCCGCCCCTGCCAGTTGCCCTGGTGCAGGTACAGCGAACCCAGCTTGGCGTAATCACGCGCCGGCGCATTGAGGCAGCAGAAGAACTTCTCGATCCCGTCCTTTTTGCGGTCGATGCTCCAGGAGCCGGTGAACGACATGCCCAGCGGCGACCACAATTTGTCGTGCAGGTACTCCGTGACGGTGCGCGGGTCGTTGTGCTGCCGCAGTGCGCGCTCCAGCACCCAGCCCAGCAGTTGGGTGCTGCCGCTCTGGTATTCGAAGTGCGTGCCCGGCGTGCGCGCCAGCTTCATCCGGGCCATGTACCGGTACATGCGGCGCCCGTAGTAGAACATGGCGGCATCGCCGAAGGGGTTGGTGTAGCTCTCGTCGAACTTCAGCCCGGCGGTCATTTGCAGCAGCTCCTCTATGGTCACTGCGGCAAAGCCGTTCTTGGCCAGCTCCGGGATGAAATCGGTTACCGGCTGCTGCACGCCTTGGATATACCCGTCGGCGATGGCGCAGCCCACGAGCATGCTTACCACCGACTTGGCCGCCGAAAAGGAAGTGTGCATGTGCGCCTCATCATAGCCGCCGAAGTACCGCTCATACACGATGGTGTCACGGCGGATCACCAGGAAGGCCACGGTTTTGTGCGCCCGCAGAAAGTCGTCGAACGGCAGTGTCTTTTCCTTCCAGGTGGCCGTGCGCGGCCCCTGCTCCCGCGCGGCCACGGCGTATGCGAACGGAACGGGTGCGGCAGGCAGGGGCCGCGCGGGGAACTTCTTATAGTCCTTGGTGCTGGCGAAGTTGTACAGGATGATATGCCCCACCGTGCAGCCGCCAAGCCCTGCGGCCGTGCCCAACAGCAAGGCGATCATGCGCACGTACCGGCCCATGCGCCGAAAGGTACGCCGCCTTCAGCCAGGCGGAAGCCGTGCGCGGCCCGCAGTGCCGGGTGCCAGGGCTATGGCTTCTTATCGTTTTGAATTTCAACCACAGAGGCACATGTTTCATCCCGCTTGCGGGAGAGCACACGGAGAATACGGACGGCAGAGCACTATTGGGCTGGAAGGAGCAGGGTAGACGCATCTAAAATCAAGCAATCAATTCATCGGATTGAAAGCCAAGGATTTGAAGTTGGCCCTTCGGCTCCGCTCAGGGCAGTTCATGTTTATCATCCCGTTAGTAACAATACATTGCCCTGAGCGGAGCCGCTCCTCGGCCTTGCTCGGAGGGCTAACCAAGCACAGCATCGGTGGTTTTTCAAGCCAGGTAAACATGCCTGTACGTGATGCTATCCTGGCTTGGCAAATTTGCTGCGTTTGCCCTGCTGGAAGGAGGCCGCGGAGGCGGTCTTCGGCCGTGAAATTGGCAGTATCTATTCCCTGCGCACAAGGAGGACCTCTTTGCCTCTGTGGTGAAGGATCAAGAGGCGATGGCCCTGTGCCGGGCACGCCCCGAAACCTGTCGGGCGGTACCTTCGCACGCAAGAAGACCCCCGGCCCCCGGCACCTTTGCCATGCTCAAGCAATACCTCAGCCAAAAGCTCCTCCAGAAGCTCAGCCCCCAGCAGATCCAATTGATGAAGCTGCTGCAGGTGCCCACCCTGGAGCTGGAGCAGCGCATCAAGCAGGAGATCGAGGAAAACCCCGCCCTGGAGGAGGGCGAGGACCACGACGAGGACCCCATCCCCACCGAGGAGCAGGCCATTGCCGAGAACGAGGACGAACCCGAAAGCAGCAACGAGGAGTTCGACCTCAGCGACTATTTCCAGGATGATGACACGCCCGACTACAAGCTGAGCGCGCGCAATTCCGGGGCCGATGAGGAAGACTATGAATCGCCCATCACCGCCGGGGCCACCTTCCAGGAGAGCCTCCGCTCCCAGCTGGACCTGCGCACCGTGGACGACCGCACGCGCCTGCTCGGGGAGCACCTCATCGGCAACCTCGACGAGGACGGCTACCTGCGGCGCGGCCTGGACCAGATCGTGAACGACCTGGCCTTCACCGCAAATGTGATGACCGACGTGCCCGCGCTGGAAAAGGTGCTCAAGGAGGTGCAGGCACTGGACCCCCCGGGCGTGGCCGCGCGCGACCTGCGCGAATGCCTGCTGCTGCAACTGGACCGCATGGGCAACACCGCACAGGTGATCACCGCAAGGGCCATCGTGGACAAGTATTTCGAGGCGTTTTCCAAAAAGCACTACGACCGCATCATGGAGCGCCTGGAGATCGACGAGGATGCCCTGCGCGATGCCATCGACGTGATCGTGCGCCTGAACCCCAAGCCCGGAAACTCCGCGCGGGATGCCGCCAGGCCCGCGCAGACCATCGTGCCCGATTTCGCCGTCACCGCCGTGAACGGCGTGCTGGAGCTTTCCCTCAACGGGCGCAATGCCCCGGAGCTGCGCGTAAGCCGCCAGTACCGCGACATGATCAAGGAGTACCAGCGAAACAAGAAAGATCCCGCAGCCAAGGACGCCCTGGTGTTCATCAAGCAAAAGCTCGATTCGGCCAAGTGGTTCATCGATGCCATCAAGCAGCGGCAGAACACCCTGCTGGTCACCATGGAGGCCATCCTGGAGCACCAGAAGGAGTTCTTCCTCACCGGCGACGAGACCAAGATGAGGCCCATGATCCTGAAGGACATCGCCGAAAAGATCGGCATGGACATCAGCACCGTCAGTCGCGTGGTCAACAGCAAGTACGTGCAGACCGACCACGGCACCTACCTGCTGAAGTTCTTCTTCAGCGAAAGCCTCACCACCGACAGCGGTGAGGAGGTGAGCACCCGCGAGGTGAAGAAGATCCTGGAGGAGGCCATCCTGGCCGAGGACAAGAAGAACCCCCTCACCGACGACGAACTGACGGCCCTGCTGAGGCAAAAGGGATACAACATTGCCCGGCGCACCGTGGCCAAGTACCGCGAGCAGTTGCAGATGCCCGTGGCGCGCCTGCGCAAGGAGCTGTAGCCATGCGCAAGGCCGCACACGTGCTTTCCCTGCTGCTGCACCCGGTGTGGATGCCCACCCTGGCGCTGCTCATCGCCTTCCGCATCGACCCGCACCTCACCTTCGCCTTTTCGCCACAGGGCCAGCGCGTGATCCTCGGCATGGTCTTCATCATGACCGCCCTCTTCCCGGCGGCCAGCATGCTCATGCTGTGGCGCAGCGGCCTCGTTTCGGAGCTGGCCATGCCCCTGCGCAAGGAGCGCCTGATGCCCTTCCTGCTTACGCTGATCTACTTCGGCATGGCCTACTACCTGCTGCGCCGCACGCCCAACAGCCCGGCCACGCTCAGCATCTTCCTCGGCATCATCCTGGCCTTGGCCGCAGACCTGCTGCTCACCCTGCGCTGGAAGGTGAGCATCCACATGACGGGCATGGGGGGGCTCGTCGGCATCGTGCTCGGCCTTATGCTCGTCCACGGGGCACGCACACCCCTCTTCCCGCTTCTGCTGCTGCTGGCCGGGGCGCTGGGCACCGCGCGCCTGCTGGTATCCGACCACACGCCGGCGCAGGTGTACACCGGCGCCGCCATCGGCTTCGCCGCCACCTTTGGCTGCATTGTCCTTGGTATACTGTACTGACCGCAGGCCGGCCCTCCTACTTGGCCAGCGCCAACTGCCAGCGCCAGGCATCGCGCAGCGCGTCCGCCAGGGTAAGCTGCGTGCGCCAGCCCAGCACCTTCAGGCTCTTGGCCGTGTCGGCATACATGGCCGGCACATCACCGGCGCGCCGCGGGCCGATCACGTACGGCACCTTCACGCCGCTCACTTCTTCAAATGTGCGCACCGCCTCCAGCACGGTATTGCCTTCGCCGGTGCCCAGGTTGAACACCTCGCACACGGGCGCCTTCTGCTTGGCGATCCATTGCAGGGCCAGCACGTGCGCCTTGGCCAGGTCCACCACGTGGATGTAATCGCGGATGCAGCTGCCGTCCCGCGTGTGGTAGTCGTTGCCGAACACGGTGAGCTTGTCGCGCAGCCCCGCCGCAGCCTGCGTAATGAAGGGAACCAGGTTGTTGGGCACCCCGATGGGCAGCTCCCCGATGAGCGCCGAGGGGTGCGCCCCCACCGGGTTGAAATAGCGCAGCAGCACCGCGCGCAGGGAGGCGTCGGCGGCGGACGCATCGCGCAGCAGCCGCTCGCACACCACCTTGGTGTACCCGTAGGGCGAGGCCGCCTCGCCCGTGGCCGATTCCTCCGTCACCGGCAGCTGCCCGCTGTTGCCGTACACCGTGCAGGAGGAGGAGAACACCAGGTCCTTCACCCGGTGCGTGTCCATCACCCGCAGCAGCGTAACCAGCGACCCGATGTTGTTGTGGTAGTACTTCACCGGGTGCTGCACGCTTTCGCCCACCGCCTTGTCCGCCGCGAAATGGATCACGCTGCCGGGCCGCTCCGCCGCAAACACCCTGTCCAATGCATCGGCATCGCCGCAATCGATGCGGTGCAGCACCGGCTGCCGCCCGGTGATCTCCGCGAGGCCGCGAAGCACCCGCTCGTCGCTGTTGCGCAGGTCGTCCACCAGCACGGGCTCCAGCCCTGCCGCCAACAGTTCCACGCACGTGTGCGAGCCGATGAAGCCGGCACCTCCGGTAACGATCGTCTTTGTCATGCTGGGCTTCGAATTACATGGTCTACTTGGTGCAAAGGACAAATGAGTCAGGTCAGCCTCCTATCTGCGTCCATCCGCGTTTATCAGCGGTTGTTGAATCGAAAAAACTTCAGTGGGCCCAGCAGGATTTGAACCTGCGACCAACGGATTATGAGTCCGCTGCTCTAACCGCTGAGCTATAGGCCCGGTGAACGAGGCGCGAATGTAGCGGATACCGCACTTCCCGTTGCGCCGTTCACCCAAGCACCGCCCAGCCCCACCTGCTTCCTGCCAGGCCATCCGGAACCCCAAAACCAGGCTCCGGAGCGGCACCCGATCCGCATTTCCCCATTAGCTTCGTCCCAGCATCCCGCCAAAACCCGTGCCCATGAAACCTGCCCTGTTCCGTGCCCGCACTTTCCCGGCCATTGGCCTGTTGCCCCTGGGCCATGCCTCC
>JAFEAI010000015.1 GCA_018266475.1 Bacteroidota bacterium | reverse complement strand
CTTCTCCGCAGCAGCCTTGGCGCGCCACCGGGCTTTCACCAGGTCGGCGAACTGCAGGTCGTCGGCTTTTGCCCGTGCCCATGCGGCCAGGTCCATCTGCTCCAGCACGGCGGCCTCGCGCGGGTCTGCAGTGCAGGCGCCGATGTCCGCGGCCAGCCGGGCCCATTGTACGTAGCGGGCCGCTGTTTCCATGGGCTTTGCAAAGGCCTGGGCGTGGTCCAGCAAGATCTTTTCCAGGCGGAACACGGGGTCCTTCCTTCTGGCGGCGCGGCGCCCGTTGCGCACCATGTAGGGCAGCAGGTCGTGCTTGCCCAGCTCCAGCAGGCATGCCAGGTGCAGGATCCGGGCCAGGGCATGCAGCTCGGTGTGTTCCTCTATGTGCTTCTCGCCCAGCAGGCCGTTGCACCAGCGCAGGGCGCGGTCGTGCTGCCCGGCGCCGAAGGCGGCGTAGGCCGCCTGCAGGGAGAGTTCAGCCCGCCGGATGGTGCTGATGCGTGCGCCGTAGCGGGCCAGTCCCTCCTCCACCCCGGGCAACAGCCCGGCGGCCTTGGCAAATTCGCCTTGGGCGCACAGCACGGCCAGGTGCAGGCTGCTGCCCATCACAAAGAGCTTCATCCCCAGGTCCGGGCCGGGGGCCTGCGCCATCAACAGCGGCACCTTGCGGAACTCCCTGAAGCCGTCGAGCGCTTCCTGGTGCTTGCCCAGGCGCATGCGCACCATGGCCAGGTTGCCCATCACGCCGAGCACTAAGCCCGTTTCGCCGGCAAACACCTTCTTCCCCGCCCGCAGCAAATGGGCGCAGGCCACCAGTTCCCGCTCGGCGGCGTGCATGTTGTTGCGGGCGTAGGCCAATGCGCTGCGCACATGGTGGTGCAGGAAGCGGGCGCGGGCACTGTGCAGGTGCGCGCGGTCCGCCAGCAGGGGCCTTGCTTCCACCTCCCGCAGCGCTTCCAGGGCGCGCAGGTCCGGGGCTTGCCCGCTGCGGTAGAGCAGCATGAACGCTTCGGTCTTTGCCTGCCAGAGCCGGTCCACCTCCCCCCATTCCACCAGCAGCGCGTCCGTGCGGCGCGCCCGCGCATCCAGTTCGGCGGGCGTGGTGCCGGTGTAGTTGGCGCGCTCGGCAAATCGCCTTTCCCACTCCGCGGCCTGCAGCAGCAGCGCCTGCCTGTCGTGCGCCCGCGCCAAGGCCGTGGCCGCACGCAGCACCCGTTCGGCATCTTCGTACAGGGCCTTGTGGTACAGCACTTCCGCGTGGTGCAGCATGCGGCGCACCCGGTCGTCCACGGAACTGTTGGCATGAAAGGCGTCCAGGCTGTCCAGCACCGCCTCGTACAGCCGCCGCTTGGCGATGGGAAAGCGCCGCATGAACGGCTGCCCGGCGAACTGTGCCCGCAGTGCCTGCAGGTCATACGCGGGCATGGCGTCCACGGCATCGAACAGGGCCTGGTGGTTGCTGTGCCCGGCCACCACATGGCGCGAGGTGTAGAGCTTGAAGTAGCGCTTTTCCGCCCCGGTCATGGAGCGGATCAGGCGGTGCAGGTGGTCCTGGTCTTGAACGGGCATGGCGTTGGGGGTTTCCGGCTCCCTAAGCTACCCGCCTTGCCCTAAGCCGCGCCGCCATTGCGGGCAACGGTGCCGCCCGCCCAGGCAACGGCAAGAAAAAAGCCCGGGGTCGCCGGGCTTCAATTGCACTTCAAGGTGCCGCCTAATTCCTGGGTTTCCTGGGGTGCTCCTTGTCCCCGAGGTCATCGCCGTCATCGGAGATCGGCGCTGCGGAGGAGCCATCACCCTGCCCCACGGAGACATTGCTGCCCACCTTGGTGTGCATTTCGGCCTGCGGCATCTGCGGCGCAGCCACTTCCTCCTTCGCGCAGCCCGTGGCCATGAACGCAAAAATGCCGCACGCGATCAGCGCATGCAGCATGGTTCCGTTCCGCCCGTTCCACTTCATCACCAGCAAATGTAATGCGTTGTTCTTCATTTTGCAAATTCCGCCGGTGGCGCACCGGTGAGCTCAACGGTGACGCGGGTGCCGGTATTGTGTTGTCCGTCACGGTAGGGTTCGGGCCCTTGGATGCGGATATCCCCGAGCTGCAATTTCCGCAGGATGTCGGCGCGCCCCTTGGTGATCTCGATGCCCCGGGAGATGTGGTCCGCCGGGCGGCCTGCCTTTCCGCCCATGCTGTTGTCGATGCCCACGCCATTGTCGGTGATGCGGATGCGGGTGCGCCCCGGGGCGGGGCGGTCCACGGCAATGTCCACATGCCCTGCGTGCGCCATGGGGAGGATGCCGTGCCAGATGCTGTTCTCCACGTACGGCTGCAGCATCATGGCGGGGATGTGTACCGCGTGCGGGTCCACGCCGGGCGCCACGGTGATGGTGTATTGGAACTTGTCCTTGAAGCGCATGTGCTCCAGCACCAAGTAGAGCTCCAGGCGCTCGAGCTCCTCGGCCAGGGTGGTGGTGTCGCTTTGGCTGGCGTCCAGGTTTTTGCGGATCAGCTTGGCGAAGCTGGTGAGGTACTTGTTGGCCATGGCGCGGTCCTGCCTGTTGATGCTGTACTGGATGCTGTTGAGGGCGTTGAAGATGAAGTGGCGGTTCATGTTGGCGTTCAGCGCCTGCTGCTCCAGCTGCAGCATGCGCGAGCGCAGGATGAGGCCGCGCGTCTTCTCCTGCCTATGGCGCCGTGCGGCGCGGAACCGTGCAATGCCCAGCAGGGCGGCCAGCACTGCGGCGGCGCACAGGGCGAAGAACCACCCGCGCATCCAGAAGGGCGGGGTGATGGTGAAGCGCACGGCGGCCACCGGCCCCCACCGCCCGTCCTCCGGGCCGGGCCGGTCCGCGGCGCGCACCTCGAAGGTGTAGTCGCCGTGCGGCAGGTTGGAGTAGCTGGCGAAGCGTGCCGCCGTGGCCGGCAGCCAATCCTTGTCGAAGCCCGCCAGCCTGTACTGGAAGCGCACATGGCGTCCGTTGGCCAGCGCAATGGCGGTGTAGGTGAAGGTGAGGTGGTTCCTGCGGAAACCCACCTTCAGCGGGCGCACCATGGCCGCCCCGATGCTGTCCGAGCCCGCAATGGGCTCCATGGCATTGGTGATGCCGGTGATGCGCGCCACGGGCGGCCCCTGCCCGCCGTAGCCATCGGCTTGCCCGGGATCATGCTGCACCAGGCCGGCATTGGTGCCGAAGAAGAGCTTCCCGCGCCCGTCCATGAAGGCGGCATTGAGGTTGAACTCCAATCCGCGCAGGCCGTCCTCCTCGGTGATGTGGTCGCGGGCGGAAGGGTTGGCCAACAGGCTGTCCGGGTCGAAGCGGAACAGGCCGTTGTTGGTGCCGGCCCAGAGCTTGCCCGAGCTGTCGCGCAGCAGGGACCCCGCATAGTTGGAGCCGAAATCCGTGCCCAGGTCGATGCGGGCCACCTTTCCGCCCGCTATGCAGCTAAGTCCGTCGCTGGTGCCTATCCACAGCCGCTCCTTGGCGTCCAAGGCCAGGCAGAATACGGTGTTGCTGGCCAAGCCGTCCCGGGTGGTGAAGTGCCGGGCCTTCCCCCCGGAGATGTGTACCACGCCAAGGTCGGTGGCCAGCCAGGTGCCGCCATCGGCCCCTTGGCGGATGCTGCGCACGCCGCGCAGCTTGATGCCCTGCACCCCGGCCTGCTGCTCCACCGTGCCATCGGGGTGCAGGATGGCCAGTCCGTCCCGGGTTCCGCACCACAGGTTGCCATCGGGATGGCGGTAGAGGCAGAGCACCCGCTGGCCGGCCATGGGCTGCGGTGGCGGCAGCGGCACCACCACGCCGTTCAGGATGCGGCAAAGCCCGTCGCTGGTGCCAAACCAGAGGCTGCCGTCCGGGTCGGCCAAGGCGCACCACACGGTGTTGTTGGGCAGTCCGTCCAGGGTGCTGATGTGCGCCATGCCGTCCATGCGGCACACGCCGTTGCCGTAGGTGCCCAACCAGATGTCGCCGCGCTGGTCCGCCACCCCGGCCATCACCAGGTCGCTGCACAGGCCCTCGGTCACCGTCCAGGTAACATAGGCATCGCCGTTGTAGCGCAGCAGCCCGGCGCCGTCGGTGCCGGCCCAAATGCCGCCATCGGCATCCTGGAACAGCGCCCACACGTTGTCGTTGGGCATGCCCTGGTGGACGGTGAAGGCGCGCATGCGCCCCCCTTCAAGCAGGTTGATGCCGAACTTGGTGGCGGCCCATACCCTGCCGCGCTTGTCCACGAGCACCGAGCGCACGGTGCCCTGCAGGAGCCCCTCGTTCTCGGCATGCACCACCACGGCGCCCCGCACGGGGATCTCCAACAGGCCGTCGCCGTAGGTGCCGGCCCACACGGTGCCGTCCGGGCCAAGGGCCAGCGAGCTGATGGAGGCGGCCATGGGAAGTGCCACGCGGGCCCACGCACCCGCCTTTCCGCGCAGCAGCCCATTGCGCAGGCCCACCAGCAGGCTGCCGTCCGGCAGGGCCAACAAGGCGCGCACCTGCTGTGCGGTGTCGGCGGGCCATCCGGCAGTGGTGGCTGCGCGCCCTTCCCTTACTTGCAGCAGCCCGGTGCCGTCGGTGGCTGCGTAAATGGCGCCATCGGCGCCCTCCGCAAGGGCCAGCACCTTGTTTTCGGCATTGGCCGCAGGGAGCGGAACGCTGTGCATGGCCCGCCCGTCGAAATGCACCAAGGAGGGGCCGCAGCCCAGCCACACGGTGCCGTCGGCCGCTGCCAGCAAGGCATTTACCTGGGGGTCCGGCAGGCCGTTTCGCAGTCCGTAGTTGGTGAAATCCAGGCCATCGAAGCGGCTTGCGCCGCCCAGGGTGCCGATCCACAGGTAGCCGGCCTTGTCCTGCGCCATGCAGCGCACCTGGCTTTGCGCCAGGCCGTCGCGCGGGGTGAACTGCGTGAAGCCGTATTGCTGGGCGCAAAGGATCCCGGGGCCGAACAGGCAGGCCGCCAAGGCCAGCAGGCCGAACCCGTGCCGTACCGCGTGCCCCACGCTAGAAGGTGTTGAGCATGGCCATCAGCTCGGGCAGCTTGCGGCGGCTTACCGGCACCAGGGCGCCGTTGTCCAGCACGGCCATGTTGCCCTCGGAGCGGCTCAGGCTCACCAGGTGGTCCAAGTTGATGATGTATGACTTGTGTGCGCGGAAGAACTTCCGGGGATCCAGGTTGAGCTCGAACACGCGGATGTGCTTGCTGCTGACGGTGCGCTTGCCGTCGCGTGAATGCACCACGGTGTAGCTGTCGGCGGCCTCCAGGTACAGGATGTCCTCATGCCGCAGCAGCACCAGCCCGTCCTTGGACGGTACGGCCACGCGGTTGCCCAATGGCGAGGCGGGGTCGTTCATCACCGCCTGCAGGCGCTCATCCTGGCGCCTGAGCTGCACGGGATCGCCCAGCAGCTGCACCAGCTTGCCCACGGCGCGGTCCAGCTCATCGGGGTCGATCGGCTTTTCCAGGTAGTCCAGGGCGTTTTCCTTGAAGGCGCGCAGGGCAAACTCATCATAGGCCGTGGTGAAGATCACCGGGATGTGCGGCCCGGGCAGCGAGTGCAGCAGGGCGAAGCCGTCCTCGCCGGGCATCTTGATGTCCAGGAACAGGACCTGGGGCCGCTCTGCGGCGATCAGCTTGCGCGCCTCCCCGGCACTGGCGGCCATGGCGGCCACTTCCACCTCGGGGCATTGCTCCTGCAGCATCAGCCGCAGGTTGTTGCGGGCGTCCGCCTCGTCGTCCACGATCAGTGCGCGTATGGCCATGGGG
>JAFEAI010000159.1 GCA_018266475.1 Bacteroidota bacterium | reverse complement strand
CTGTGCCGTGGCCATGCCGGCCGCCTGGTCGTAGTGGCGGGCGGCCTGGCGATAGTTCGTGGCGCGGCTGCTGCGGCGCCCGGCCCACAGCAGCAGGTGTACGCGCCCGCGCTGCGCGATCCGGCGCGTGGCCACATCGGGCTCCTTCTCCAGGCGCTCCACCAGTTGCACCATCCCGGTGTAGTACTGCTCGTCCACCGGCCTGATGCGGGTGATGTCGGCCACTTCGCAGAGCACCTGCAGGCGGACGGTATCGTGCTTGGCGGCTTCCAACACGGCCAGCAGGGAGTCCAGTACGGCCGGTGGCTGTGCCTGCACGCCGGGCGCACAGGCCAGCAAGGCGGCGATCAGCAGGATGCGGCGGGTGGTCATGCGGTGACAAAGTACTTCGCGGGGGATCAAGGGGCGGTGTCCCATGGGGCTATTGGGACTTCACCATGGCTTTGGCCGCGCATGCACATGCTGAGTTGGACCACGGATGCGCACAGTGCCGCATACATGAAGGCACTTGCCACGGCGCCGGTGCCGATCATAAGGATGTCACAGCTTGATCACCGGCAGCGTTGCCTGTGCGACCAGCCGGGCAAGGGACCCATCAGGTGTTGCGTGCCCGATCACTACGTCCCGCGCATGCTCCAGCATGAAACGATTGCGTTCCATGGCGGTAGCAGCGGTAACGCGCACTACCTGCACCGGGAATGGAGAGACCACGAGCAAGCGCCCCTTCTCCACTTCCTTGGTCAGTTCGGGTTCCAGTTTCTTCTTCATGCCGCGCGCCAGCACCAGCACCACCGGTTGCGTGCCTTTGAGCAGGTAATGCAGCACGTCCTTCTCCAGGGGGCTGTGGGCGCCCAGCATCACGCAGGTGCCAGCCTCGCGCATGGCGATGGCCCAGTCGTAGCACTTCAGCACCTGGGCGGCTGGCACCTTGCGGCTACAGAGGAAGGCGGTCTTGGGCAGGGACCAGAGCACCGGATCACCGTAATGTGCGACCCAAGACGAACCGCCCGCCATCTCAAGGGGTCGGCTTGGGGATGAACACGTCATAGCGACTGTCCACGACAAATGGCTCAATGGCCTCTATGGTGACGCGCCCAGCTACCGCGTTCGGGTTCATCAAATAGTTCCACTCGTGGGGGATCACTACGGAAGGCACCCGCAACAACAGGTCATTGGATGCGACGAACGCGGAACCGAATCCCTGTGCACTTCGCACATAGGGTGGGCCATACGAATTCCAATCCGACGGAAGACTGCCTGGATCCGGGCGGCGTATGCCTTTGGAGCCGGATACGTTGTACGTCACGAACACATAGTTGCGCGGGAAGCGGGACATTTCCTTGAAGTGCGCAAGCACCTCAGCAAAAGCCAATGACCGATGTTCGGCGCAATAGATCATGGGCACACCCGGGGCGTTCCAACGCGCACCACCCCTCCTCAAGGCCGCACCCGTGCCATCCAGTTTGTCGGCGTGGGCAGACCCACATAGCCGGTAGAGCTTCATGCGGGAATACCGTGCTCGATGCTGATGAGTTCATCCAGTACCAAGGCCATGCCCGTGGTGCTGCGGATCAGCTCGATCGGGCGTTCGCCCAAGAGCACGTTTTCGTCCTTAAGCCAGGCCATGAACACATCCAGATCCCCGAAAGCGGCAGTGCCGCGCGCCAGCAATTGCTCGGTCAGCACCACACGTTCACTTTCGGCAGGCAGCAAGTTGCCGCTTCCGCTGATACGTTCGGAAAGTTTGGTGGAACTGATGTTCAGCACGGTGCTGAGCAGCGCCCGGGGCATTCTGCCCTGTACCAGATAATCACGAACCTGCTTCTTCGGCAGTGATACGGACACGGCAACGAGCAAGTCTCCACCAGTGCGCAATTCGAATTTGGTCTTGGTTTTCTTGCCTTTACCCCGCGTGTGGGCAGCCGTGCGCTTCTTCTCCCCAGTGGTCGTGCTCATGTGATGTGCTCTTGCCCAAAGATAGGCCGGGTGCTTGCATTCCATCTTCTGATCCGCTGATCTGCTCAGCTTCCGACCCGAGCTCATCCCCTTCGGCCGCCGAAGCGTCCCCCGTAGGCATGCCCCATCGCGCCCTCGCCTAAGCGGCTACGGCGCGTAGTAGACCGGTACTTGATGTCGTAG
>JAFEAI010000158.1 GCA_018266475.1 Bacteroidota bacterium | reverse complement strand
TGGGACACGCGTGAGGTGGCCTCCGGCACCTATACCGCAGTGCTTCTGAACGGTGGGCGTGAACTACGTGCGGAAAAGCTCATTGTAAAGCAATGAATGCCCGGCACCTTGCCGTGGCGGCCCTGATGGGGGCCGCCACGGCGGCTGCCGCGCAGCAGCCGTTCAGCCTCGATCCTTCCTTCCGCACGACCATACAGGCGGATTGGATTTCCTCCGTATTGCCAAGTGCTGACGGGAAAGTGTGGATTACAGGAATGTGGAGTGCAACTGCTCCCTTCTATAACAGGCTCAACCATGACGGCTCTGGGGATATGACTGCACCACAACTTCACAATGCGGGCTTTTTTCGGCCATGGAACGACAAGTTCTACTTAGGCGATATCACTCCATACCGCTATTTCCAAGATGGAACGCAGGACACCACCTTTAACATCCTAAAGAACGGCACTTACCACCCGTTGCAAGGGGGCGACTATTTCGTTCTCCCGGATGGCGGGTTGCTGATCAGCGGGGTGCTACCCGTCTATGAGACCATCGGGCAGGGCAACACGTATTGCCTGCTCCGCTTCACCAACGATGGCAGCCTGGACACCACCTTCCAGCCACGCACCTGCTCGGGAGATCTGAATTACTTCACCCAGCTACCCAACGGGCAGTTCATTGGTACAGGCAGCATCAGTACTTGGGACGGACAACCGGCCAGCAACATCATCCGCTTCAACGCGGACGGATCACTTGATCCCACCTTCCAAGCTCACATATGGTGGGGGCAGGCTTGGGGTTTCTTACCCATGGCTGACGGACGGGTATATGTGGGAGGGCAGTTCAGAATTGAAGGTCGCCAGGACACGATGAGCCTAGTACGTTTCATGCCCGATGGATCCTTGGATCCCACATTTAACAACACGCTGAAATTCCTTGGCCTCAACATGAGCGCCATGCAACACGATCTGGGAATTGTGCGGAAAGTATACCCATTGGCAGATGGAAGCATCATTGCTTCCGGCAATTTCGACCACGTTGGGGAACAACAACGCGGTTGCATTGCACATCTGGATAGCTCCGGAACTCTATTGGACGATTGCTTCACCGGTGCTGGTGCGGGCATTTTCACCAGCAATACAGGGACCACTTCCGCCAGCTTGGGCATGACGCAGGCACCCGATGGCAACTATTACATCTGGGGCGTTTACGTTGGGTACGATGATGGCATTACGAATGACCCCACGCAGCGTTTTGTAAGCCGCTTGTACGGCCTAAACGTGGGCATAGAGGAGCAAAGCGCCAGCCCTATACAGCCATTGGAGATAGCCCCCAACCCCGGCAATGGCGGGGCGGTGCAGCTAACTGTGGGCACCGCGCCCAAGCACGCCATGCTCAGCATACACGATGCCAGCGGGCGCGTGGTGCGGCAAGAACCCTGGCCCGCAGGGGTGTATACGCACACGTTGCGGGCCGGCCTGCTGGCACCGGGCACGTACATGCTGCGGGTGGCTTCAAGTGCCTCAACCCTTTACTCGGGAAAACTGATCGTACTGCCATGAACACACAGATAGTCAACACCCACGACCGCCCCGCCAACTGGATCAGCAACCTGCTCTGCTTCGGCTATGGCCGCTGCCGCGCACCGCTTACGGGCGGTGACGACCGGCCCCAGCCCAGGCTGTTGCCAGTGGCATC
>JAFEAI010000157.1 GCA_018266475.1 Bacteroidota bacterium | reverse complement strand
TTCCCGAAGGCATTGTTCTGCACCAGCGCCACCAGCAGGAAGAAGCCCATGCAGGCAATCGCCACCAGCAGGAACAAGGCCTTCCACAAAACGGCCGTGCCCCGGGAGGATTTCTTGGACTTCTTCTTCGCCATGGGCGTTCCCCGGGAGCTACGCTACGGGGCTGCGAATGTTGTGCGCGGCGGGGAACTTGGCGCTGCAGCAACGCGTTGCTGCGGAGGTGTGCATCAATTCGCGATCCGCACCATGTCCACGTGGGGGATTCCGTCCAGCAGGTATTGCTGGCCGCGGGGTGCATACCCGCAGGCGGCATAGAATGCGAGCAGGTGGGCCTGCGCCGCCAATGCGGAACTCGCGGCGCCGAACCGCTCAAGCAGCAGGCGGTGTACCTCGCCCATCAGCTGCCCGCCCAGGCCGCGGCCACGAAGGCGGCCGGCCACCACCACGCGCCCCACATGGTGCAGGCCGCCTGTGTCCGGCGGGAGGATGCGTGCGTAGGCCACCACTTCCTGCGCGGCGTCGCGACCGATCACATGCAGCGCACCGGTATCCTGGCCGTCCAGCTCCGGATAGGCGCACTGCTGCTCCACCACGAACGCGTCCACCCGCAGGCGGAGGATGTCGTACAGGATGGTTGCGTCCAGCTGCGCGAAGGTGCGTGCCTCCCAGGCCAATTGCATGCGCCGTTCCATGTGCTATGCCACCTGCACCAGTTGCCCCTCGCGCATGTACAGCAGGAAGCCTTCCACGGTGCCGCCTTCCACGGTGCGCAGCAGGTCCATGTATCGCCCCACCTGTTCCTTGTGGCGTTCTTCCGGTTTTCCGGTCTTGATGTCCAGCACGCGCAGCACTCCGGCGTCGCGCACGATGCGGTCCGGTCGATGGGCATGGCCTTGCGCATCCAACAGTGTGGCCTCGGTGCGCACCTCCAGGCCCGGCCGGAAGAAGGCTGCAAGCTCCGGCTTGTCCAGGATAAGCTGCAGGTGGCGCGCCAGGGCGTCGCGCATGGTGTCCGAAAGGCCCCATGCCGCACCTTCGCGGGCCAAGGCCGCAGGCAGGTCGCCGGTGGTGCGGACCCTTGCCAGGATGGCGTGCAAGGCATTTCCGTTGCGTCGGTAGGGATCGGGGTCCGCAGGGTCCCAGTCATCCGGCGCCTCGCAGCGGACAAGCCATTCGCGGGCTTCCTCGTCCCCGGCATGCTCCCCGTGCCCATCAATGGCCTGCGGCCCGGGCGGTTCGGCGGAGCCACCCTGGCCCGTTGTTTCGGCGGGAGGCTGCAGGTCCCGCTCCCCGCTGGTCCACTTGCCGTCCTCCTTCAGGCCCAGGTGATCGCACAGGGCCCGGGCCAGGAAGTCATTGCCGGTGCCGGGCACGCTGAGGTACAGGCGTTGCTTTGCGCGTGTGAGCGCCACGTACAGGATGTCCAATTGGTCGAGCATTTCGAGCCGTTGTTCCTCCTGCACCTCCTTCACGCCCAGGTCCGCCAAGGTGTTGGACATGGCCACCAGCGCGGATGGCAGCCCGTCGATGGGGGGATCGGGCCGGATCCAGATGCGTTCACCAGCGCCGCCTTTGGACGCCTTGCCCGCCTCGGGAATGACCACTACGGGAAACTCCAGTCCCTTGGCCTTGTGGATGGTCATCACCTGGATGGCATCAGGCCCGGGATTGCCGCCGATGGAACGGTTGGTGGCGGTGCGTTCCCAATGCTCCAGGAAGCCGGCCAGGTCCGCACCTTCCATGTTGCCAAAGGCATGCACCTCGTTCACCAAGGCCATGATGGCCGCATCCGAGGCGGGGTTGTGCCGCAAGGCGCGTGCGGCCCGGCAAACCAAGGGCAGCAGAGGCAGGCGCGCATGCACGGCGGGATGGCCGCTGCTCCACCGGCGCATCCACTCCCCGGGCTTCACCCCTTGCGCAAAAGGCCCTGTGATGGGCCCTGTGGCCTGCAATGCCGCGATGGACTGCACGGCCCTGGCGGCATGTTCATCGGTGCGCCGGTGGAGCCAGGCCACCAGGTGCACCACCGCCCGCACCTGGGGGATGTTGCCCAGCCTGAGGCCGTCCGGCGAAACCACCTTCCACCCTTGCAGGGCCAACTGGTGGCTGGCCGCAGTGCCCTGGGCACCGGTGCGCACCAGCACGGCGATGTCGCCCGGGCGGAAGCCGTCCGCCAGGCAATCCGCCACGGCCGCCGTCAGCAGGGCCAGTGGCGGCGCCTCTTCGGCATCCTTCTCCTTTTTGCCGTAGCAGCTTACTTCCACGTAGCCTTCGGCCTGCTGCATCGGCTCCTGCTCGTGCCGGTCATAGAACTTTCGTTGATCACCGTCCAGTTCCTGCTTGAGCACGGCCACCAGTTCATTGTTGAACTGGATGATCCCGCGCGCCGAGCGCCTGTTTTCCGCAAGTGGAAGGGCCGGTGCATGGGCACGCCTGAGCACCTGTTCGATGGCCTCCCCGCGTGGCATTGCCTCCTTGCCGAACACGGCGGGAAATGCCTCGAACTGGCGGGCCTCGCCATTGCGCCAGCGGTAAATGGCCTGTTTGGCATCACCCACCAGCAGCACCGAACCGCCGCTTGCAAGCGCATTCTCCACCAGGGGCAGCAGGGCGTGCCACTGCATCAGGCTGGTATCCTGGAACTCGTCCACCAGGAAGTGCCTGTATCGTTCGCCGAGCCGCTCGTACAGGAACGGCGCGGGTTCGTGCTGCACGATGTCCACCACCTTGCGCGTAAGGTCGCTGAAGAAGGATACGCCGTCCTCCTGCTTCACCTCGTCCAGGCATTGCTCGATGGAGTTGAGCGAGGCCATGGGCAGCAGGTCGCGCAGGATGGCGAGGTCAAGGAAGTATTGGCGCAGTTCCGTGTCCCGCACGTCCTCCACCGCTTGCATGGTGCTCCGGAACATGGGCGCCAGCCGGGCAAGCGCCGCCCTGGCCTCCGAAGAGGCCTTTCCGGAGTGCCAGGTGTCATTGGCAAGCGCCTTGGCCACGTAGGCCCCCGGCACGGGGTATTCCTTGAATGCTGCCAGCTTTCTCAGGTAGGAAGCAAAACCCTTGTCCGTATTGGCAAGGTCCTGGTCCGTCAAGCCTGCACGGTGGATGGCCTCCAGTGCATCGCGCCCCAGCAGGCGCATGCGGGCGGCGAAGGCTCCGGTGCGCTGCCTTAATGCTTCGCGCACCTTCAGGAAGTGCGCGCTGTCCAGCTCGCGCATGGCCTCCAGGTGCCTGATGGCATCCTCCTTTGTCAGCTGTTTGGAAAGTTCGAGCAGCGGCACATCCGGTTTCCAGGCCTGCTCCTGCTCCAACAACTGCTCACAGGTGGCCACCAGCACTTGTGTCAACCCGGCATCACCTCCGGCAGCATCGAGCAAGCGGTCCACGGCCTTTGCGCGGTAGTCCTCCTCCTCGGTGGTCATGCGCAGCTCATGGTCCAGCCGCAGGTCATTGGCAAAGGGCGCTACCACGCGGCGGGTGAAGACATCAATGGTGCTGATGGCCACCTGCGACCAATGGTGCAGCATGTGGCCCAGCATGGCCCGTGCCCGTTGCCGCAATTGGTCCTTGCCGATCCCCAGGTCCCGTGCCAATGTGGCCTGCACGTCCGCCTGGGCGCCGGCCAAGGCTTCCCCCGAGGCCAGTGCCTCCAGGTAATCCAGCGCGCGCTGGCGCATTTCCACGGCCGCCTTGTTGGTGAAGGTGAGCGCGAGCACATGCCTGTACCCGGCCGGGCCTTCCCCGTCCAGCGCCTTGGCGAGGTACTGCTTCACCAGCGCGTGCGTTTTGCCTGCGCCGGCGGAACTATGGAGCACGGTGAACATGGGAGCGCCGAAGGTACCACCACGCCCGCCGCTATCGCTGGCACCCGTCTTACCTTCGTTCCCCGTGGCGGTTCAGCCCCGCGCTCCCTGGTCGCCACGTGCCCTTCCATGTGCATCCGCATCACGTTCCCTTCCGCCTTGGCCATCACCGCACTGCTGCTATCGGCATGCACCAAGGACCCCCAAGTGCCGGCATCCGGTGGACCGGCACCACAGGCGGTTCTTTCCCTTGTTGTAAAGCCCACGTGGAACGGGGCGCCGTTCAGCAGCGATTCGGTGTACGTGTCGGCGGCCGGCCAGCGCATCCGGGTGGGCGAGCTGAAATTCTATTTGGCCCCCCTGCTGCTGGAAGGCGCCCATGGCGATCATCAGCTCTTTGATGCGGACCTCTTCAACGTGATCGACGGGCCGCAGCACCGTACCCTTTCCATGCCTGCCGGGAACTACCAAGCCGTATCGCTTGGCCTGGGCCTTCCCTACGCGCTGAACCACCGCGACCTGGCCACCGTGCCGCCCAATGCCCCCACGGGCAACAACAGCGGAATGTACTGGAACTGGGCCACGCAATACCGTTTTGTGATCTTCAGCGGCAGGTGGGACAGCGATGCCCACGGCACCGGGGACCTCCCCAACGTGTTCGACCTGCACACCGGGCTGGACACCTTGTACCGGACGCGTACAATCCCCTTCAGCCTGCACGCCAATGCGGAGGATACCGTCCACCTCACCCTCAACGTGGACATTGCGCGGTTCTTCACGGACGGTACGCGCCAGCTCGATCTTTCACAGCATTCGATGTGGCACGGCACAGGTGACCTCGACTTTGCGATCATGGTGGCGGACCTGCAGGCCGCTGCCTTGTCCATTGAACCGTGATGGGCCCATCCCTCCGCATTCCTCTTCGATGTCTGCTGAGCGCCGCTGTTGTTGCGGGCTGCGCGAAGAACGACGGCCCGGGCCTTGCGCCGGCCGGTGACCTGTTTGCGCTGCAAATACCTGCCGGCTTCCCGCCGCTTCCGCACCGTGCGGACAATCCGATGACCCTGGCCAGCGTGCAGCTTGGCAAGGCCCTGTTCTTCGATGAGCGGCTCTCGCTGGGCCGGGGATTCTCCTGCGCTTCCTGCCACCGGCCGGGATCGGCCTTCAGCGACACAGTGGCCCTAAGCACCGGTGTGCATGGCATGCCGGGCATGCGCAACGCCCCCTCCCTGGCCAATGTGGCCTACCACCCGCTGCTGAACAGCGATGGCGGCGCACCCACGCTGGAGCAACAGGTGTTCGTGCCGCTTTTTGACCAGGCCGAGATGGATTCCGATCCGCAACAGGTGGTGGAAGCGCTGCGCACCGACCCGAAGGTGGCCGCCCAAAGCATGCGTGCCTATGGCAGGCCGTTCGACCTGTATGTGCTCACCCGCTCCATCGCGAACTACGAACGGTCGCTGATCGGAGGCCGGTCGCGCTATGACCGCTACCTGCAAGGCGACGGAACTGCCATGAGCCACGCGGAAGTGCGGGGCATGGCCCTGTTCAACGGCATGGCCGGATGCAGTGCCTGCCATGGCGGATCCAACCTCAGCGACCACGCCTTCCACAACATCGGCCTCACGGAGGACGATGCGGCGGACCCCGGCCGGCAGCGGATCACGCTCCACCCGCAGGACCGCGGCAAGTTCAAAACGCCCTCCTTGCGCAACATTGCACGCACAGCGCCGTACATGCACGATGGAAGCATGGCCACATTGGAGGAGGTGATCACCCACTTCAATGCCGGCGGGCTCCACAACCCGAACAAGGACCCGCGGATGTCCCCCTTGCACCTGAGCCCCGGCCAAATGGAGGACCTGGCTGCATTCCTGAACGCACTCACCGACGAGCAACCCCTTGACCGCGTACCATGAGCCGCTCGCCAATACCGGCCCTTGCGGCCTTCACTGCACTGCTTGCCTTGGGCGCATGCAAGCGCGAGGAGGCCAAGGAAGACCTTGCGCCCACGGCAACCGGAGCCACGCCGTACCACTTGGCGCTACCCTCCAACCTGCCGCCGATGCAGTCGCCGGCGGACAATCCGCTCACCGTGGAAGGCGTGACATTGGGCCGCTTCCTGTTCTATGAGGAAAGGCTGAGCGGCAACAACGGCATGAGCTGCGCCAGCTGCCATGCGCCCGCCCTGGCCTTCAGCGACGGCAAGCCGGTGACCAAGGGCATCGACAGCATTGCCGGCACGCGCAGCACCATGCCGTTGATCAACCTGGGCTACGGCAACTTCTTCTTTTGGGATGGCCGGGCGCCCAGTCTTGAACGGCAGGCCCTTCAGCCGGTGACAAACCCGGTGGAGATGCACGACACCTGGCCCAACGTGGTGGCCAAACTGCAGGCCGACCCGTCCTACCCCACGCTCTTCAAGCGGGCCTTCGGCACCGCGCACATCGATTCCATGCAGGTGGCCAAGGCGATCGCACAGTTCGTGCGCACAATGGTCAGCGGCAACAGCCCGTTCGACAAGTACATGCGTGGCGAGGGGGTGCTTTCGCCCGATGCACAGATGGGGTTCGCCATGTTCAACCAGGAAGGTGGCGCACCCGGCCAGCTTATTCCCGTTGCCGGCAGTTCACCGGTGATCGGCCAGGGCGGGGCCGATTGTTTCCATTGCCATACCGCCGCTGCCGGCCTGTTCACCGATGAGCAGTTCCACAACAACGGATTGGACACGGTATTCACCGACCCCGGGCGGGCCGCGGTGACCAACAACCCTGCGGACATGGCCAAGTTCAAAACCCCGACGCTGCGCAACATCATGGTCACTGCGCCCTACATGCACGATGGCCGCTTCGCCACCATTGACGACGTGCTGGACCATTACAATGCCGGAGGCCATCCCTCGGCCACGGTGGACCCCTTCATGAAATTCACAAGCCCGGACATGCAACTGGGCCTTACGCCCCAGAAGCGGCAACAGATCAAGGCCTTCCTGAACGCGTTGACCGACGATGAATTCCTCTCTAATCCCGCCTTTCAGGACCCGGGTCCCCCGCACCTTTAGGCTTATGCCGCACGCATGTCCGCCGCCGGGCGCCAAGCCGTGCAGCGCATGCGGTCGCTGAGCACCTCCGGCTTGAAGATGCTGGTGCCCATCAACATGCGCGCACATTCCTGCACGCCCTCGGTGATGCTCGGGTGCGGGTGCATCAACTGGGCCAGTTCCGCCACGCCGATGCCCGCGCCGATCATCAGCGCCACGGCCTGTATGGCGCTGCTGGCATGCTCGCCCACGGCGCGCATGCCCAGCACGGACATCCGCTCATCATCCGTGACGATCAGCTTGAAGAACCCCTTGGTGTGGCGCATGGCGATCGCCCGGGCCAGGCACGAATAATCGATCCGCGCCGTGCGGTGCGGAATGTTGCGTGCCCTGCAGTCCTGCTCGTTCAGGCCCACCCCCGCCACCTCGGGGTCCAGGAACATGATGGTGCTCACGTTCTTGTGGCTCAATGGCAGGGCATGCAACCCCCAGATCGTTTCCACGGCGTGGCGTCCCTCCTGCTCGCCGATGTTCACCAGCATGTTCGTTCCCATGGCATCGCCCACCACATGGATGTGGCCCTGGGAAGTCCGGGTGCCATCAAGCGCAACGTTTCCCCGCTCATCCATCCGCACCCCGGCAAGGTCCAGGCCCAATCCTTCCAGGTTGGCCACCCTGCCCACGGAGAGCAGCGCCTTCTCCACTGCGATCTCCTCCATGGCGCCATCCTCGTACTTCAGCAGGTAGCGCACCGCATCAGGTTCGGCTTCAATGCGCTCCAACCGGGCCTGGTGGTGGATCACCACGCCCCTGCGCTCCAGGTTGCGGGACACCAGGTCGGATACGTCCTCATCCTCGAACGGGAGGATGCGCGGTGCGCGGTCGATCAGGTGTACCTTGGTGCATCCGAAGTTGCTGAAGATGGTGGCGAACTCGCAGCCCACCACGCCCGCGCCAATGATGACGATGCTTCGGGGAAAAGCGGTCAGCGAGAAAATGCCATCGCTGGACAGGATCTTCCGCTCATCGACGGCAATTCCGGGCACGCCGCGGGGCCTGCTGCCGGTAGCGATGATAAAGTGGTCCGCCGATATCTCCATCCCTTGGCCATCGCGCTGCACCTGCACGGTGCGGCCATCCTTGAACGATCCATGGCCGCGCACATGCCTGAAGGCCTTCCCCGGCCCGTCCGCCTTGGCAGCCATCATCTGCATGTGGCAGGAGTGCAGGTACTTCCTCTCGAACAGTGCCTCGTTCATCGTCTTTTGCACTTCCTCCCAGGTCAGGCGGAAGGGCTCGCGGCCCCGCCGCATCAGCACATCATTGGCCGTGGCCACGCGGTGGCTCAGCTCCCACAGGGTCTTGGAGGCCAATGCGCCATTGTAGATCCCGGTCCCGCCTATCCGGTCCCGTTCAATGAGCACCACGCGCTTGCCCAGGTCGATGGCGCGCATGGCCGCAGCGTAGCCCGCAGGGCCGCCGCCGATCACGCACAGGTCGTAATGCTCCATTGGATGCCGATGGGATGTATGCCCGTTGATACGGCTCCCGGCCCGGATTTGTTCTTCCATTTCATCACCGCTCCGCCATCCCCTGGAAGCGCCTGCCGGTGACGGCCCGGCCGCTGTGACTTTCCAAAGCCGCGGTCCACTGTATCCAAAATGCGGTCATCCCCGTAGACAACCATCGCAATGACCTTCCCCCGGGCCCTGCTTTCAAGACCGCTGATCCTGCTGGCAGCCCTGCTCCCGGTGCTGGCCGGCGCCCAATGCCCGCAGCTGTTCGACAGCAATGGCAACCCTAGCGGCGCCCCGCACTGGATCAGCTGCTCCGGCGGCAACTTCACCCTCGTGGTCGCATCGCCTTCGCCCACCGGCGCCTACACCATAGACTGGGGCGACGGCTCGCCGGCCGCCGTAGGCGCCAGCTTGTCCCCGCCCCAAACGGTGAACCACCTGTACCCCGCCGCCGTGGCCACGTACACCGTCACCTTCACCGAGCTTACCAGTGGCTGCGTGATCACCGGCACGGTGACCATGGAGCAAAGCACGAGCGCATCCATCCAGATCCCCGTGGGCGGCCTCACGCAGGTATGCGCCCCGCAAGCCGTGGATTTCATCAACAGCAGCACCAACACATCGCCCAACACCGTGTTCCGCTGGAACTACGGCGATGGGAACACCTGGTTCACCTACGACTACACCAACCTGGGGCAAACCCTCACGCACATGTACCTGCCCGGCACGGTGGGATGTGAAACCACGGTGCGCCTGAGCGCGGAGAACCAGTGCAACACGTTGCAAGGAGGGCCCAGCATCGCCACCTTCAATCCCATCCGGATCTGGGACATTGACACAGCCAACATTTCACCCAGCGCCACCTTGCTCTGCTGGCCGGACAACCAGGTGACCTACCTGAACACCACCCGCCGCAACTGCCTGCAGCAGGGCAACATTTTCCAGCGTTACGAATACTGGAACTTCGGCAACTACTGGGGCGCCGGCCACGACTCCATCATCAACTGGACACCTTGGCCGCCCACCTTCCCGCACACCATCGCCTACCCCGCCATCGGCAGCTACCAGGTGATGATGCTGGACAGCAACTACTGCGGGGTGGACACCGCGTATGTCACCATCACCATCGTGCCGCCGCCTTCGGTGGGGCTTACGGCCAACCCCACGCCCGTTTGCGCAGGCGATCCCGTGCTGTTCACCCCTTCCATGACCGGCGGGGCCAACTATTTCCAGTGGAACTTCGGCCAGGGGGGCGGATTCCATTGGGGAAATCCAGGCAACCAGCACCACACCTTCAACGCGCCGGGCACGTACAACGTGCAATACGCCGCCAGCATCCAAGGAGCTACGGCAGGCTGTGCGGACACCGCCACGGTAGCCGTCACCGTGCTGCCCAGCCCCACCGCACAGTTCACGTTGGACCAGGATGCCGCGTGCATCTCGCTGACCACCACTCCCACAAATACAAGCATCAACGCCACCAGCTACCTGTGGGATTTCGGTGACGGCACCACCAGCACCGCATCCGCGCCAGGGCCCCATACCTACCCGTCCACCGGCACCTACGTGATCACGCTCACCGCGTACAACAACCAAGGATGCTCCAGCACTGCCAGCCGCACCGTGCATGTATATGCGGTGCCCGCACCGGCCATAGGCGCGCAAAACGTGTGTGAAGGCGTACAAGCCCTGTTCACCGACCTCACCGTGACCGCTCCGGGCAATCCGGTGCAGGCCTGGGCATGGGACCTCGGGGACGGCACCACCAGCAACGCCCAAAGCCCTGCACATCTCTACGCCGCAGGAGGCATCTATACGGTCACGCTCACCGTTACCACGCCCTATTGCTCGGGAACCGGTGCCTCCACCATCACGGTGGAAGCCAAGCCCCATGCCGCCATGTCCCCCGCTCCGGCAACCGGCTGCGCCCCCTTGGGCGTGGCATTCACCAACAACTCCACAGGTGCCGCAAACTATACCTGGACGTTCGGCGACGGCGGCGGCAGCAACACCCCGGCACCTTCACACACCTACCTGAACCCGGGCACCTCGGACAGCACCTATACCGCCACGCTGGTTGCCAGCACCGCCTTCGGATGCAGTGACACGGCCCGCAGCGTGATCACCGTGGCACCCACCGTGCTGGCCTTGTTCACCCACGATGCCCAGCCGGGGTGCGCACCGCTCCATGTCAACTTCACCAATGCCAGCACTGGCGGCACCGGCTACCAGTGGGATTTCGGCGACGGCACCACCAGCACCCTCGCAAACCCGTCGCACACCTACATCAACCTCACCGGCCTGCTCCAAGTGATGCACGTTTCGCTCACCGTAAGCAATTGGGCGGGATGCAGCAACACCATGCAGCAGAACATCCTGGTGTACCCTTCGCCGCACTTCACCTTCAATGCGCAGCCCCAGGACGGCTGCACACCGCTTACCGTCAGCTTCCCTTCGGTGATCGGCGCCATCACCTACCAATGGGATTTCGGCGATGGCAGCTACGGCACCGGTCCCACCCCGCAGCACGTGTACATCAACAACACGGACAGCACGGTCCATTTCCTGGTGAAGATGACCGGCACCAATGCATTCGGCTGCACGGACAGCACGTCAGGAACCATTGCGGTTTTCCCCGCGCCTGTTGCCCAGTTCTCCATAAGCGGCACCAGCGGATGCCACCCCTTGTCCGCGCAGCTCACAAATACATCCTCGGGGGCAACCAGTTTCCACTGGTCATACGGGGACGGCCTTTCCTCCGACACGCTCATCGCACAGCACGGGCACGCCTGGTACAATCCGTCCGGGCCCGGAGCCAAGGCCTACGGCATCACCCTTACGGCCACATCCGCCGCGGGCTGCATCGCCACCACCGGCACCACGGTGCAGGTATACCCGCGCGTTACTGCCGCCTTTGTGGTGGACAGCACCGGCTGCTCCCCGCTCAATGCCCACTTCGTGAACCTGAGCACCGGCGCTACAAACTACCTCTGGACCTTTGGTGACGGCGGGGGAAGCGTATCCACCAACCCCGCACATCCCTACGTCCATCACGGCCTGGCAGACACGCTGTTCCATCCTGTGCTCATTGCAGGAAACACGTACGGTTGCGGAGACACCGCCACCGCCACGGTACGGATCCATCCCGCACCGATCGCCCAGTTCACCGCAGATCCGGCAACGGCCTGCGCACCGGCCAACATCATCTTCCATGACCTCACCATCGGGGCCTCCGCGCTGGTATGGCAGTTCGGCGACGGCACCTTCCAGAACGCCCCCATCGGCGACATCAGCCACGCCTACACCAATACGGGCACCCTGCCGGCGGCGTTCACCGTACGGCTCGCTGCCGCCTCGCCATTTGGCTGCACGGACACCACCTCCCTGCCCATCACCATCTATCCCGCCTTGGACGCCCAGTTCCAATTGCCCGCCGAGGCCTGCTCGCCCGCCGCGCTCAACCTGCACGCAACAAGCGCAGGGGCCACCCAGGTGCTTTGGGACATGGGCGACGGCATCACGCTCATCGGCACCGACATCTCCCACACCTATGTGAACACGGGCAGCACGGACACCACCTTCACGGTGACCATGACGGCCACCTCGGCCTACGGCTGCACACGCACGGTGCAGCACAGCATTGTAGTTCATCCCGTGCCGAACGCCTCCTTCATCGCCACCCCGTTCAACCAAACCTTCCCAAACGCCACCGTGGCGGTGAACAACACCACACCAAGCGGGCCGTGGAACTACACGTGGTCCTTTGGCGACGGCTCCTCCAGCACCTCGCAGGGGCCACCTCCGCACGTCTACCCCACCTGGGGCAACTTCACCATCACGCTGGTGGTGGTGGCCGGCAACTGTGCGGACACCGCCACCCAGCAGGTGGCCATCGCGCCGCCTTTGCCAACGGCCTCCTTCATCGGGAGCGGGGAAGGATGCGCGCCCCTTACCATCGCCTTCACCAACACCTCCCTGCTCGCACAGGGCTACCAATGGCAATTCGGCGACGGCGCCTCCAGCATCGCAGAGAACCCCGTGCATGAATACCATACGCCCGGCACCTACACCGTGTCGCTCACCGCCTTCGGGCTGAACGGCGGTGCCAGCACCATGGTGAAAGTGGATTCCGTGGTGGTGCATCCGCGCGCCATGGCCTTCTTCAACCTGCAGCCCCCGCACGTCACCGTGCCCACCCAGCCGTTGTTCACCTACAACCTCAGCACCAACGCCAGCAGTTACACCTGGGATTTCGGCGATGGCTCGTTCAGCAACGAAACAGCACCGGTCCATTACTACCAGGTGCCCGGCACCTTCGACGTGGCCTTGATCGCCAACAATGCATGGAACTGCCCGGACACGTTCCGCATGGCCGGGGCGGTCACCGCCATCGCAGGCGGCGAGATCGCCTTCCCCAATGCATTCACACCCGGTAACACCGGCCCCAATGGCGGCGTATACGATCCGAACAGCTTTGAGAATGACATCTTCCACCCCCTCAGCAAAGGCGTTGTGGACTACAAGCTGCAGGTGTTCAACCGGTGGGGCGAGCTCCTGTTCGAAACCCAGGACGTACGCCAAGGGTGGGACGGCTACTACCGCGGCCAACTTTCCAAACAGGACGTATACGTATGGAAGGCCTACGCCCGGTTTGCCTCGGGAGAGGAAAAGAGACTATCAGGAGACCTGACACTATTGCGATGAAGCACGGAACAAAGACGATCCTTGTACTGGCCGCCGCCGCCCTTGTCGGCAACGCACAGGCCCAACGCGGCTACAGCAGGGCCCAGTACAACATGCTCGACCAGGCGCGCACGCTGCTGGAGGCCGGGCAATGGAACGATGCATACCGCATCTACAAGCGGTTGGAAAGCGTGGACACCACCTTCGCGGAAACCCAGTACGGCCTTGGGCTGTGCGAGGTGAACATGCCCGAAAAGCGGGTGCTCGCAGCGCCACATTTTGAAACCGCCGCACGCCACGGCAATGTGGAGGCGCTCTATCAATTGGCGCTCACCCGCCACCGCCAGCAGCGGTTCAACGAAGAGATCACCCTGTTGGAACAGTACCGCATGCAATCCCGCAGGCAGGTGGGCACCCCCGATGTGGAAAGGCAGATCGCAACCGCGAACACGGCCCGCTCCCTCACCCAGGACCCCGTACACCTCCGCATCCGCAACCTGGGACCCTCCATCAATTCCCCCTCGCATGACTACAGCCCGCTGATCACGGCCGATGGGAGCACCATGTACTTCACCAGCAGGCGCCCCGGAAGCATGGGCGGCCTCAAGGACGAATCCGGGCAGAACTACGAGGACATCTACACGGCCACCCGCACGGGCGAAGCCTGGGGGCGCGCCATGAGCGTGCAAGCCCCGGTGAACTCCGCCATGCAGGACGCCACCGTGGGCCTCAGCGCCGACGGCAACGAGATGATCATCTACCGCGCCAGCGACGACCAGCCCGACGGCGACCTGTACATCACCAAGCGCAGCAACGGCGTGTGGAGCACGCCCGAGCGCATGACCGACAAGATCAACAGCAAGTACCACGAACCCAGCGCCACCATCTCCCCCGACGGCACCGAGGTCTATTTCAGCAGCGACCGCCCCGGCGGCTTCGGGGGCAGGGACCTGTACCGGATCCGCCGCCTGCCCAACGGGGCATGGAGCGAACCCCTCAACCTGGGCCCCCAGGTGAACACCGCCTTTGATGAAGATGCACCTTTCCTGCACAGCGACGGCACCACCTTGTTCTTCAGCAGCAACGGGCACAACACCATGGGCGGATTCGACATCTTCAAAGCTGCCCTGCTTGATGCAGACATGAACACGTGGGAAAAACCGGTGAACATGGGCTATCCGCTGAACACGGTGAACGACGACATCTTCTTCACCCTGGGCGCCGACGGCCGCACCGGATACTTCAGCTCGGAACGCACGGGCGGCATGGGCGGGCAGGACATCTATGAGGTGTTGTTCCCCGAAAGCCAGGTGGAATACCTCATGGTGCAAGGCGTGGTGACCGATGCCGCTGACGCGCCGGTGAAGGCCCGCTTGGTGCTCACTTCCCCCAAGTCGGACGACATCATCGGCATCTACAACACCAACGCCCGCACCGGCAGGTACATCATGGCCGTGCGCCCCGACCAGGCCTACCATGTGATGGTCACCGCCGACGGCTTCGAGCCGTGGGAGCACGACTTCTACGCCAACGATGAGGACATGAGCGGCATGCTGATGCTGGACGTGCCCCTGGCCCAAGTGGCAAAGACCGCAACCACACTGCAACGCTGAACGCATGTACGCACTGCGTGCCGCCATTCTTGCCCCCGTGCTCGGCCTGGGGTGCCTGTTGATGGCGCAGGACCCCCACTTCACGCAGTTCTATGCGGTGCCCACCTACCTGAGCCCCGCCTTTGCGGGCACCACGGTGCAAAGCCGTTTCGCCCTGCAGTTCCGCGACCAGTGGCCCGCCATCCCGGGCGCCTTTGTCAGCTATGCATTCGCCGCCGACCAGTACCTGCCCAACCTCAACAGCGGCATCGGCCTGATTGCCCTGCGCGACCAGGCCGGCAGCGGCGCGCTCACCACCACAAGCGCAGCCCTGCAGTACGCCTACGAGATCCGGCTCAAGCACAAGGTATACCTCCGCCCCGCCATGCAGTTCGGCTATGCCAGCCGGTCCGTGGACTACTCCAAGCTCGTCTTCAACGATCAATTGGCCCGCGGCGGGGACATCTCCACCTACAGCTACCTGGGTGCGCGCAAAAGCAACTACATGGACATCGGGTCCGGCCTGCTGTTCTTCACGCCCACTGCATGGCTCGGCATCTCCGTGCAGCACCTGAACGAGCCCAACCAATCGCTCCTGCTCGGCGAATCCGTGATCCCCCGCCAGTTCAATGCGCACGGCGGATACCGCTTCAAGCTGCGCAAGGGCGGCATGGTGCGCAAGGAAGCGCAATCCATCGTGGCGGCCTTCAACTACCGCGCACAGGGCAAGTTCGACCAGCTTGACATCGGCGCCTACTTCGAGCGCGAGCCTGTTTTCGCCGGCCTTTGGTACCGGGGGCTTCCCGTGAAATCGTACAAGGCCGGCTACCAGAACAACGACGCCCTTGCCGTGCTGGTCGGCTTCAAGGTGGGCGACTGGCGCTTCGGGTACAGCTACGACATCACCATCTCCCGCCTGGCGGTGAACAGCGGCGGCGCGCATGAGGTCACCACCATCTTCGAGTTTGCCGACCAAAGCAAGAAGCGCTCCATGGCCCGCCGGAGGGTGGTGCCCTGCGCGAAGTTTTGAGCGGC
>JAFEAI010000156.1 GCA_018266475.1 Bacteroidota bacterium | reverse complement strand
GGCCGCATCATCCCTGATGGGGCCGTCCACTATCTTGGCCGCCAATGCCCGCGCGCGTTTCCCGGTTTCTGCTGAAGATTTTCGGTTGGCGCATTGCCGACCACCGCCCCCCCAACATGGGCAGTGCCATCTATTTGGTGGTGCCCCACACCAGCAACTGGGACTTCTTCATCGGCCTGCTGGTGCGCAGTGCGGTCCACCTCAAAGCCAACTACCTGGCCAAAAAGTCGCTCTTCGATTCCCCGCTCGGGTGGTGGTTCAAGGCGCTCGGAGGATACCCGGTGGACCGTTCCAAGAGCACCAACATCACCGACCAGGTGGTGGAATACTTCAACACGCTGCCCTACTTCGCCATCGCCATCACCCCGGAAGGCACCCGCTCCAAGGTGGAGAAATGGAAGACCGGCTTTTGGCACATCGCCCACCAGGCCAAGGTCCCGCTTATCCTCACCAGCTTCGATTACCCCAGGAAGCTGGCGGTGATCAGCGCACCCTTCCACGTCAGCGATGACAAGGAGAAGGACATCGCCGCATTGATGGATTACTTCAAGGAGTTCACGGGAAAAAATCCGCACTGAGCCGCTGATCGCCGATGCTGCTGCGCAAGCCGGCGGGAGGGTGCTGCGCCTGCAGCCCGGTGCCAGCACCATTGCCCGGCAGAGCTTGGCCCCCGCCACCAACAGGCTGCGCTCGGAACCGGAGGGGAGGGAGGAAGCATGGTGGCGATTTCCGAAGGAGGGCGGGCCGAAAATCCGAAGGCCAAGTCCGGCCCCATTCTTGATAGGAGCACTGCCCATGCTGAAACAGTCCCTTACACCCGCTTTGCTCCTCCTTGCCTCGCTGCAGCTGAACGCACAGGCAACTTTTCCTTCCTTCACCGGTGAAACCACCTCAGGCACGGTGGTAAGTCTGCCGGAGCAGGGGACCGCGGGGTTCACCATTGTGGCCTTGGCGTATGGCACAAAAGCGGAGCCCTTGCTGGAAAAGTGGTACGCACCGATGTACAACCGGTTTGTGGCCAAGAGCGGTCTTTTTGCCGGCACCTATCACGTGGACCTGTACTTGGTGCCCATCTTTCTCGGGCTGGACAGGGCCGCCTACGGACCCACCATGGCCAAGCTGCGCAAGGAAGTGGATCCGGAGATCGCCAAGCGCGTGCTTTTTGTAAAGGATGATGCCCGCGACCTGATCGGCAAGCTGGGCCTGCGCGACAAGGACGTGCCGCACTTCTTCGTGCTGGACAAGGACGGGCATATCCTTGAGCGGGTTTCCGGCGCGTATTCCACGGACCGCTTGGAGACCTTGGAAGCCCCCATGCTGAACTGAACTAGTGGGCCGCCTTACCTTCGCAACCCCTCGAAAAACAACCATGACGCACATGCAAATTCCTTCACTTCTGGCCGGTATGGCCATGTTCCTTGCCTGCGGATCCGCACCGGCCACCACCACCGGTCAGCCTTCCGCCCCTGCACCTGGGCCGCAGGAAGCAAACCGGCCGGAAGCCGCGCCAGCCGACCCTGCCGACGGCCTCTTTGCCATCATCACCACCCGCTTGGGCACCATCAAGGTGCGGCTGGAATACAAGGACGCGCCGGTAACGGTGGCCAACTTCGTAGCCTTGGCCGAGGGCAAGCAGCACAACAGTGCCCGGCCCGACGGCACGCCCTACTACGACGGCATGCTCTTCCACCGCGTGATCTCCGGCTTCATGATCCAGGGCGGCGATCCCGCAGGCACCGGAGCGGGCGGCCCCGGCTACACCTTCGCCGATGAGCTGGACCCCTCCAAGGAATCCTACAAGGCCGGATACGTGCGCGGCGCAGTGGCCATGGCCAACCGCGGGCCCAACACCAACGGGTCGCAGTTCTTCATTATGCACCAGGATTTCGGCTTGCCGCACAGCTACTCCATCTTCGGCAAGGTGGTGTCGGGCATGGAAACCGTGGATGCCATAGCCGCACTGCCCCGCAATGCGCAGGACCGCCCCAACGAGGAAGTAAGCATGAAGGTGAAGATAGAGGCCGTGGGCAAGGAGGCCAAGGCCTTTGATGCCATGAAAGTGCTGGAGGCCAACAAGGCCAAGTTCCGCCAGTGACATCGTTCCGTACAACCCTGAAAATTCATCCTGCTTTGGAGAACAACACATTGGGCGAGGGGCTCTTCGCCGTGATCGATACCACCAAGGGCACCATCACCTGCCGCTTGGAACATGCAAAAACACCGATGACCGTGGCCAATTTTGCCGCCTTGGCCAAGGGTGAGCGGCAAACCAGCGCACGTGCTGCCGGAGTGCCCTACTTCGATGGCATCGTGTTCCACCGCGTGATCCCGGACTTCATGGTGCAATGCGGCGACCCCACCGGCACGGGCAGGGGAGGGCCGGGCTATGTGTTTCCCGACGAAATCGTCCGGGACCTGAAGCACGACCGGCCAGGCATCCTCAGCATGGCGAACGCGGGTCCCGGCACCAACGGCAGCCAGTTCTTCATCACCCATGTGCCTACGCCATGGCTGGACGGCAAGCACACGGTGTTCGGCCACGTGGTGGCAGGGCAGGAGGTGGTGAACGCCATCCAGCAGGGCGACCACATCAAGCGCGTGGAGATCATTGCCAACGGGGCCGATGCACAAGCCTTCAATGCCTTGAAGGTGCTGGAGGCCAACCGGGACAAGTTCCGGGTGCGCTAGTGCCTGCGGCCGCCGCCCTGCGGCCGTCCTCCCCTGGAATTGCCGCCGCGATGCCCGCCTCCGGGCCCGCGGCGGTTTCCGTTGGAGTGCTTGGCCTTGGCATCGGGCCGGTATTCGGGGCCTTCGCCAAAGCCTCCGGGCAGCGGCAGCTTCTGCACGGCGTAGCCGATGAGCTTCTCGATGCGGCCGAATTCGCGCATGTCCACTTCGCTGATGAACGTAATGGCCTGCCCCTTCTTGCTGGCGCGCGCGGTGCGCCCCACCCGGTGTACATAGTCCTCGGGGTCGCGCGGCACATCATAGTTGATCACCAGGTCGATGTCGTCGATGTCGATGCCCCGGCTCACCACGTTGGTGGCCACCAGGATGCGCAGCTTGCGGTTGCGGAAATCCAGCAGCACCTGCTCGCGCTCGCCCTGTTCCAGGTCGCTGTGCATGGCCTGCGCATCGAACCCGCGTTTTATCAGGTGGCGGGCCAGGTTCTTCACCTCCACCTTGCGGCCGGCGAAGATGATGATGCTGGTGGCCTCATTGGTGCGCAGCACATGCTCCAGCACCGGGGCCTTTTGCGGCTCATGCACCACGTAGGCCTCCTGCTTCACGCCTTCGGCGGGCTTGCTCAACGCGATGGTGATCTCCGCAGGGTCATGCAGGATGTGCTTGGCCAGCTCCCGGATGGGCGGTGCCATGGTGGCGCTGAACATCAGCGTTTGCCGGTCCTTGGGCAGGAACTGCACAATGCGGTTGATATCGTCGATGAAGCCCATGTCCATCATGCGGTCGGCCTCGTCGAGCACCAGGAACTCCAGGCCCTTCAGCGCCACATAGCCCAAGTTGAGGTGGCTGAGCAATTTGCCCGGCGTGGCCACGATCACCTCGGTGCCGCCGGTGAGCGCGGCCTTCTGCTGGTCGAACGAGGCGGCATCGCTGCCGCCGTACACGGGCATGGAGGTGATGGGGGTGAAGTAGGCGATGGCCTGCATCTGCTGGTCGATCTGCAGGGCCAGCTCACGCGTGGGCACGATCACCAACGCCCGGATGGAACCCTCTACCTTGGGCTTGTACCCGTGGATCACCTCAATGAGCGGAAGCAGGAAGGCCGCCGTTTTGCCGGTGCCCGTTTGTGCGCAGGCAATAAGGTCGCGCCCCTCCAATGCCAGGGGAATGGCCTGCTCCTGGATGGGCGTTGGCTTGCGGATGCCCATGGCATCCAGCCCCTGCAGCAGGCCGGGGGCCAGGTCGAAGGTCCGGAAATCGGGGGTGGTAGTTGTGGTTTCCACTGGGAATGGGAGTATGATTGTGCCCATGCAGGCGTTGGGCCGCGAAGGTAGCGCATTGCCTTTCCGCAGGGTGGAACGCATGTGCGCGCTGCCGTCCCCCTGGTGCCGCACCGCCTGCGCCGCGCACATGCATTCCCTGCTGCCTGGGACGGAAGCAACGGTTGGAATGCAAGGAGAGGCTACCGAAGGGTTGGGACGGGACCTTCCAAAGGTTCCCGCGCATTACCTTTCGCTCCAATTCAATCCCCAATACCCCCTGAAATGCGAAGAAGCCTACTCTTGAAAACAACAAGCCTGTTGGCTGCAGCCCTCCTGGCGCCCGCCGCGCTTTTGGCCACGGATTGCACGAACACCTCTACTTGGGGTACCGCTACGGTGGACGCCACTGGTGCGCTGGTCCAGATTTCCGCGTGCAGCTATTTTGGGGAGTACAGTACAGTGAACGGTGCGGTGGCCGGTGCCAGCTATGAGTTCACCGTCACGGGCAATGGCTACATCACCGTGCATGAAGGCACCCCCACGGGGGCCATCATCGCACAAGGGTACTCCCCACTGATCGCAACCGCCACTGCGGATGGCAGCCTGTTCCCGCACTGGAACACCAATGACCAGTGCGGATCGGCCAGCAACTGCCAAACCACCACCGTGCAATTGATGCTGAACTGCATTCCGCCCACGGCCACGGTAACGGCGGTGGATGATTGCGCCAACAACCAGTTCACCCTGAACGTGAACGTGAGCAGCTTGGGCGACGGCACCAGCGTGGACCTGGTGTACAATGTGAACGGCGGTGCCGACCAAACCCTGCCGGGCCTTCCCACGGGAATCTATCCCTTGGGCCCCTTCACGGTGGGGCAATCCGTGAACCTGGTAGTTACCCACAGCAGCGACCCGATGTGCAACCGCACCTTCAACGGGCTGGTATCGGCAAACACCTGCCCCACCATCGTGCTCTGCGGCGGTGCGCCCCTGGACCAGACCTATTGCTATGTGAACAACGAGAACAACCACTGGCTCTATGAAAGCAACACCGGCGGCACCCTGATCATGATCTTCTCCGCGGGCAGCATCGAATCCAGCTCCTGGGACCACATCAGGATCTACGACGGCACCGACAACACCGGCACGCTCATCTACCAGAACGGCACCGGCACCACCAATCTGGCCGCCGTGCAGGCCATCGCCTACTCCGGCCACATGTACATGGAAGCCACCTCGGACGGTTCCGGAAGCTGCCAGGACGGTGGTTTTGCGCAGTGGGTGTGGCAGGTGGGGTGCCTGGATTGCAGCGGTGCCGCCGCCACCTACACCGTAGTGCCGGATTGCGACAACTACCAGTTCAGCGTGGACGTGAACGTAACGGCCATGGGCAATGAACCCCAGTTCACCATTGCCAACAACGGCGGTGCCGCACCGGTAACCGCCACGGCGCCGGGCACCTACACCGTGGGCCCGTTCCCGGCCAACGTGCCGGTGGTGATCACCTTGCAGAATGCGGGCAATCCGCTGTGCAATGTGAACTCCGCCCCGTTGGTGAACGCCACCTTGTGCCCCACGCCCGTGGTGTGCGGCGGGGCACCAATGGACGGCACCTATTGCTATGTGAACAGCGACAACCATGCCTGGAGCTGGTTCTCCACGCCCAACCAATCCCTGATCCTGATTTTCTCGGCGGGCAGCATCGAAAGCAGCACCTGGGACCACATCAGGATCTACGACGGCACCGACAACACCGGCACGCTCATCTACCAGAACGGCACTGGCACCACCAACCTGGCCGGCGTGCAGGCCATTGCCACCTCCGGGCACATGTACATGGAAGTCACCTCGGACCCTTATGGAAGCTGCCAGAGCGGTGGCTTTGCCGCATGGGTGTGGCAGATCGGCTGCTTGGATTGCACCTCGCCGCAGGCCACCTACACGGTGGTTACGGATTGTGTGAACATGCAGTACAACGTGGACGTGAACATCTCCTCCTTAGGCAGCGACCCGGTGATCGACATCACCAACAACAACGGTGGCCTGCCCGTGGCGGCCACGGCCCCGGGCACCTATACCGTGGGGCCCTTCCCGGCGGGAAGCAGCACGGTGATCACCCTGGTGAACGACCAGAACACCCTGTGCAATGTGAGCTCCCAGCCGCTGACCAACCCGCTTTGCCCCACCATCATCAACTGCGGTGGAGCTGCGCTTACTGACACCTACTGCTACACCAACAACGATACCCATGAGTGGCACTGGCAGTCTTCGGGCAACCAGCCCTTGGCGCTGCAATTCACGGCCGGCACCATTGAGTCCTCGCTCTATGACCACATCCGGATCTACGACGGGCCGGACGGCAATGCACCGCTGGTATACCAGAACACGGCCCCTTACCCCGGCACCTCGCTGGATACGGTGCCGGTGATCATTACAGGGGCGGACCTGTACATGAAGGTGACCTCGGACGGCAGCCAAAGCTGCCAAAGCGGTAGTTACACCACCTGGAACTGGACCATCGGCTGCCTGGATTGCACCAACCCTTCGGCCACGTACACGGTGGTACCGGACTGCATTCACCACAACTATGTGGTGGCGGTGAACATCAGCGACCTGGGCACGGGAGCCTTTGCCCGCATCGCCAATTCGCTCACGCATGATACGCTCACCAACATCCCGGCGGGCGTAAACCTGGTGGGCCCCTTCATGATGGACAGCACGGTGAAGATCACGGTGCTCAATGCCACCAACAACCTCTGCCGCGTGTTCAGCCCCATGCTTACCTCGGCCTCCCAGGCATGCGTGGACACGGTGTGCGCGGCCGCAGCCTACGAATACTGCTACACCAACAACGACACGGCCTGGTTTGCCTACCAAGGCACCCCCGGCATCCCTTTGACCGTGGAGTTCCTTTGGGGGCAAATGCTCGCCGGTGATTTCGTGCAGATCTACAACGGCCTGGCACCCTTGCCCAGCAAGCTGATCTGGCAGGGCAACCTCAACGGCAACATGGCCGGCTGGGCCGTGAACACCACCAACGGATACAGCACCATGTTGGTGCGGGTGGTGTCAAATGCATCCGGTTCCTGCGCCACCGGGCAAACCACCGTGCCCTTGCACTGGGTGGTGCAATGCGGCGCCGTGGGCGTGCAGGAAAACGGGGTGGCCACCAGCTTCTCCATGTACCCCAACCCCACCACGGGCCAGCTTTCGCTGCAACTGCCCGAGGGCTTCGCAGGGATGGCGGACCTCCGGGTGAGCGATGTGGCCGGACGTACCGTCTATGCCGAGCAGTTCACCAGCACGGGCAATGTGAACACCTTTGACCTGAAGGCCCTGCAAACGGGCAACTATGTGGTGACCATCACCACCAAGGACTGGGTGAGGAGCCAGCAGCTGCAGATCGTACACTGATCTGCACTTCAATCCAATTGAGGAAGCCCCCGAGCGATCGGGGGCTTCCGCTTTTTGCACAGGCATAGGCCGGCAAGAGGATCCCAATGGAAGTGGTTCCCTACGTTCGTCAATGGCCATGAATGAGCCGGCCTTGAATAGTTGACGGTTGTCTGCCAAGTAATCAGAGGCATTGGGCTGAGCATAAGCGTAGCGGTGCTCCTGCTTCGGCTCCGCTCAGCAGGATGCACTGCATCCGAGGAGCCGAAGCCCAAATGCGACACGAGATTTCAAAAGGTCGAATCGCAGATCATTTCAAGCCGACTCAATAATTGGTATGACATCAGCGGGCTGAAGGCCCGCCAGCATGCCAGCCCGGGGCGAAGCTCCGGGCTGGCATGCGCCCCAAACACAGAGCGCTGAAGGCGCGGCACATGCGCTTCCGTGCCTGTTCAGTTTGCATGGAGTGCGGGCATCCCTGAACTGTAGTGTCCGCCCAACCAAGTGCAGGAAGCCGCTTTTCAAATGCGACATGAGCGTGGAAGCTCGCGTCAGTGAAGGGAAGCTTTCGAATGCTCCGCGATGTTGACCACTTCGGCCCATGCGGGATGCTGAAAACCGGGATGGCACTAGGCTGGTTCCGGCAATGGGCGCCCCGGCCCAATTTGCAGCCCTTGGGCAGCGCACCCCGCTGGTTGAAACGAGCGGGGTGCCATTCCCCCACCACACCTGAAGGGAATGGGGCCAAGCGGGAAAAACCCTGCGGAGGCATCTGCCCGGCCGCAGGGTTTTTTAGGTGAAGGTGTTGTGAAGAGGGGGGCTGGCAGGCTACTGCTTGGCGCGCTGGAACACGGCCAGCTCCTTGCCTGCGCTAAGCACCAGCTTGTCGCCATGCACGGCGAAGGTGTGCGCATGGTTGAGGGCATCCAGGAAGGCATCCTCGGTGGCTTGGGTCTCCTGGCAGTACATGCGGGTGGAGGCCAGCCCCGGGAAGGCGATGGAATCGCCCCAAATGCGCATGGTGCCGAACACCCGATTGCACCCTGCATAGCCGTTCACGTTGGTGCCAAGGCTGTCGATGTTGATGAAGGGCATCTCCTTGCCATCGGGCATGTGTACGGCCTGGCCGGCCAAGGAGGTGATCACCCATTTGCCCATGGGCTGTGCTGCGGCCCCGGCCTTGCCTGCATCGGAGCAGGTGTTGGCGCTGAGGATGGCCCCAAGGGCCAAAGCCGCCAGTGGAAAGTGTGCTTTTTTCATGGTTGGTTGCCGGTGGTGCAAAAGCCTTGCCGCAGTGCTCAATTGTTCAGCATTACGGGCATCACCAGCATCAGCACATCCTCGCCGTGCTCGGTGCCTTCGCCGGGCAGCAGGATGCCGGCCCGGTTGGGGGCGCTCATTTCCAGGATTACCTGCTCGCTGCTCAGGTTGTTCAGCATGTCCATCAGGAAGCGTGAGTTGAAGCCGATCGCCATGTCCTGCCCTTCGTATGCGCAGGTGAGCGCCTCGTTGGCCTCGTTGGCGAAATCAAGGTCTTCCGCGCTGATGGCGAGCTGGCTGCCGGTGATGTTCAGCCGCACCTGGTGGGTGGTCTTGTTGCTGAACAAGGCCACGCGGCGGATGGCGTTCAGGAAGGCCTGCCGGTCGATGGTGAGCTTGTTGGGGTTCTGCTTGGGGATCACGGCTTCGTAGTTGGGGTATTTGCCGTCGATCAGGCGGCATACCACCCGCGTGTTGTCGAAGGTGAAGGCTGCGTTGTTCTCATTGAACTCCACGTTCACTTCGGCATTGGTGACGGCCAAGGAGTTCTTCAGCAGGTTCAGGGGCTTTTTGGGCACAATGAAGCTGGTGGCCTTGGGCGCGCTGATGTCGCTGCGGGTGTAGCGCACCAGCTTGTGGGCATCGGTGGCCACAAAGCGGACGGCTTCCTCGGACAGCTCGAAGAAGATGCCGTTCATCACCGGGCGCATGTCGTCATTGCCGGTGGCGAAGATGGATTTGTTGATGGCCGTGGCCAAGGTGCCTGCGGGGATGCTGAAGCTGGTGGGCTCTTCCAGCACGGGGCTTTTTGGGAACTCGGCGCCGGTGTAGCCGGTCATTTTGTACTTGCCCTGGTCGCTGCTGATCTCGATCCCGAAGTGCTTGGGGTCCACGCTGAAGGTGAGGGGCTGTTCGGGGAAGGCCTTCAGGGTGTCCAGCAGCAGGCGTGCAGGAATGGCCACGGCCCCTTTGTCCTTGGCTTCCACGGCCATTTCGGCGGTGATGGTGGTCTCCAGGTCGCTGGCCGTGATGGTGAGCTTCTTGTTGTCGATCTCGAACAGGAAGTTGTCGAGGATGGCCAGGGTGTTGTTGCTGGCAAGCACGCCTTGGAGGCTTTGCAGTTGCTTGAGGAGTGCGCCGCTGGAGACAATGAACTTCATCGGGGAACGGTTCTTTTATGCGTGGTTGGCCCGCAGCTTGGCATGCTGCCGCGGGTGGGCAAATATATCCGGGCGGTGGGCGGCCCTGCCCGTTGGGTTATCAACACTGCCGGGCCTTTTTCCACATTCGGGCCCGCCGGTTCAGTGTTGCGGGGGTGGTTGCGGCTCCAAGGAGGAGAGCGGGCGTGTGATCCGGTCCCACCAATAGCGTTGCACGGTTACCAGGGCGGTGTCGTCCACCAGGGCGTACATGCGGTTGATGTCTTCGGTGAGCGGATTGAAGTCCAGGTCCTTGGCTCCGGGGTCTGCGGCCTTGCGCCAGAAGGGGATGCGCTGCACGCCCCGGGTGCTGGTGATGCGGAGCACGTACCAAGGCGTGGATTTCAGGAGCGAATCGCGTTGTGCATGGCCGAGGGTGCGGTCATATCCCTCCAAGCTGCCGCTGCGCAGGGCAAGCATGAGGTGCTGCACGCGCAGGGTGTCCATGGGCACTTCCTGCCCCCCGGTGTTGCGCAGGGTGAGGTTGTCGCCGCCGGCGAAATCGATGGTGTAGCCTTCTTCCGGATGGCCGGGAATTTCCAGCTGCACCTTGGAGATGTCCGCCAGCGTGGGGTAGTCGGTCACCTTGCTGCTGCGCCAATCGTCCACCACGGTGTGGAAGCGGGTGTTGAGCACGCCGGTGAAGGCGGCCATGCCCATTTCAAAGGGCACGTTGCTGCGGCCCTTTCCGGGGATCTCCAGCACCATGTAGGTGCCGTAGTGGTCCGCCGAGCCGTCGCCGATCCACCAGATCTTGCTTGGCTGTTTGCCGCCTTGGTAGATCTCCACCTTTTTGGCCGTGCCGGCCATCACGCGCAGTACGCTGGCCTCCATGCTTTTTGGCACGGGCGCGCGCAGTTCCACCAGTTTGAAGGTTTTCAGCAGCAGGTCCACCTGGAAGGTTTTGGCGGGCATGCCGTTGATGGTCCACCCGCCGGACACGCGCCGCAGGTCCGCCGTGCCCCCGTTTTTGTCGGCGATGAAGATGCGGTCCACCGAAGCGGTGTCTGCAACGGCGAAATCGGTGAGCGCGCCGGCAAAGGTGCTGCCGGTGTTTCCCTTCCACAGCCACCAGGCGGTTGCGGCCAGCAAAGTCAACAGCAGGAGGGGCAACCAGCGTTTTTTCATCGGTTACGGGCATACCGCCGCTTGCGCAGCAGGAGGAAGACAAGGCCGCCGAGGGCACTGATGAGCAAGGGGAGCAGCACGTTGGCGGCCTGCACCTGCGCCCGGTCGTCCTCGGTGCGGTGGGGATCGAGCTGGTGCAGGCTGATGGCGCGTGAGCGGATGCTGATCAGGCTTTTGTCGTCCAGCAGGTAGTTCATGGCGTTCACGAAGAATTCGCGGTTGCCGAACACCTTGGCGCGGGCGGCTTTCTCGTATCCCAGCGGAAAGTAGGTGCCCCGGGCGCGGTCCACGGGGTTGGCAATGGCGTTGCCGTCGCTGATGAAGACCTGGGCGGTATGGCGGCTCCATTCGCGGTAGCCGATGGCCTTCAGCACGCTGTCCGGCATGGCCAGTTTTCCTGCAAAGGCCGAGCGGAACTTGCCTTGGGTGAGCACGGCCACCGGGCGGTAGGGCGTGTTGTTGCGCTCCAGCCCCAGGTCCATGTCCACCACGGCCAGGCTGATGCGTACCGGGTTGCGCAGCACGCGGGTGTAGCGCGAGGTGGCCAGCAGGATGGTGCTGTGCGCGCTGTCCAGCCCGATGGTGTCGATGCTGCTGGCCATTTTCAGGTGTACGGGGTCGATGTTGGCCGTGATGGGGTTGTTGCCGGTGGGCACCACCAGCGGCTCGAAGGGGAAGGGAAGGGTTTCCAGCTTGGGCTGGTTGCCGTAGGGCCTGGTGTAGATCTGGATGGGCGCGCACTGCTTGTCCAGCAGGATGTCCTTGTTGATGCGCACACCATAGGCGAACAGGAGCTTGTCGATGCCCAGGTCCAGCGGCGTGGCGATGGAGAACTGGTTGGTGCGCAGGCTGTCCAGGTGGGGATCCATGGCGCTGATGGCCCAGAGGAGCTTGCCGCCGTTCATCACGAACTGGTCCAGGATGAAGCGGTCTTTTTCGGAGAAGAGGCTGTCGGGCTTGGCGATGATGGCGGCCTCGTAGTTGTTTGTGCGGAAGGTGGCGCCGTCCGGCCTGCTGCTGAGCGCGTCTATTTTTTCACCGATCCGCACGCGGCTTACGGTGTACAGCTCGCCCAGTGCATCGGCCAGGTCCTGCACCTGCAGGGTGTCCAGCTCGCCTTGGCCTTCTATGAAGGCTACGCGGGCCTTGTATGGCGCGGTGATCTGGCGGATGGCGCTGGCCAGGTCGTATTCCAGGTTGTTGATGGAGCGGTTGACGGTTTCGGCATCGGTGGCGCGCAGTTGCGATTTCAGCAGCTGCACCGGCATTTTCTTGCCCCTGTAACTGATGATGGCGCCGGGCCACACGATCAGTTCGCTTTGCGAACCCTTGCCGCGCAGGCGGATGCTGGTGTACTGCAGTCCGTCGGCCTGCAGCTGCTGGTAGATCTCGTTGCGGGTCTTCTCGTCGGGGCTGGCGCTGGGGTCGGTGAATTCATACTGGAGCAGGTCCGGGTTGCGCACGCGCATCTCGTCCAGCAGGTCGCGCAGGCTGCTGCTGAGCTGCTGGAGGTCCGCAGGCAGGTTGCCGCTGAGGTACACCTTCACGAACACCACGTCCTGCAGGCTGTCCATCAGGTTTTTGGTGGCCGGGGTGAGGGTGTAGCGCTTTTCGCTGGTGAGGTCGGCGCGCACCCGGGTGAAGGAGGCGATGAACAGGAGCAGCACCACGCAGGCGATGCCGATGGCCAGTTGCAGCAGGCCGGCGGCCTTGCGGGTGGTGCGTTTGCCGAACTTCATTACCAGGTGCGGCTTTGCAGTACGGTGCGGGTGGCCATGATGAAGATGGCGTCCAGGCCGATGAAGTAGAGCACGTCGCGCAGGTCCACCACCCCGCGGCTCATGCTGGTATAGTGCTGCTGGATGCCCAGGTTTTTCAGCGGCCCCTCCCAGGCGCCGAAGGCGCTGAAATCCGCCACCAGGTCGAAGCCCACGTACACCAGGAAGCACAGCAGCACGGCGATCAGGAAGGCCACGATCTGGCTGTCGGTGAGCGAGCTGGCGAAGATGCCCATGGCGGCGAAGGAGGAGGCCAGGAAGAACAGCCCGAGGTAGCTGCCGCGGATGCCGCCGTTGTCGATGTTCCACGCGGGCACGGCCAGGTTGCCTATGCTGTACCAGTAGACCAGGGTGGGCACCAGTGCCAGCAGCACCAGCAGCACGGCGGCGAAGTATTTGCCCAGCACCAGCCGCAGCTCGGTGATGGGCTTGGTGAGCAGCAGCTCGATGGTGCCGGTGCGGCGTTCTTCACTGAAGCTGCGCATGGTAACGGCGGGCACCAGGAACAGGAACACCCAGGGGGCGATGTAGAACAAGGTGCCGAGGTCGGCATAGCCGGTATCCAGGATGTTGCCGGGGAATACCCACAGGAAGAGGCCGGTGAGCAACAGGAACACGCCGATCACCAAGTGGCCGATCAAGGAGCCGAGAAAGGCCTGTATTTCCTTGTGGATCAACGCGCGCATGTTCCTGGTTGGCGGCCGCCCTTGGCGGGGCTGGCGTGCAGGGCCGCGAAAATAAGGGCGCTGCGGCGCGGCGGCCCGGTGAAAACGGGGAACGGCGCGCCTTGTTGCAAAAGTTTGGGCAAGTTCAGGCCCTGGTAGTGCGGCAGGGAACGCAGCGGGGGCCGGAAACGCACGGCCACAGGTATTTCCGCGACGAAGGCGGGGCCACGTTCACTGTGGGGGGCGAAAAGGCGTGAATTGCACCGTGGCAAAGCGCTTCCGGGTCAGAACTGGATGGTGGTTTGGCGCCGCTTGCGATTGGGCTTCTTGGGAATCTTGTTGGCATCGGTGTCGCAGTAGTTCTTCTTGATGAAGGCCGCGTCCCTGTCGCCCAAGCGCATGCTCTGCCGCCAATCGGCGCAAGCCTTTTCCTTGTCCTTCAGGTTGTAGTGGCAATCGGCACGGTAGTAGTACGCCGAGGCGAGCTCGGTGGTGTCGGTGGCGATCACTTGGCTGAACTTCGAGATGGCTTCTTCATAGTGCTTGCCCTCGTACAGCAGCACGGCCAGGCTCATCAGGCCGCCGGGGATCGCGGGCTTCAATTTCAGCGCCTGTTCGATCTCCGCAGCGCCTTCCTTTTCATCGTAGCGCGCTCCCTTGATCACGCCGGAGAGGTAGAGGGCTTCCGGGAATTCGGGCTGGAGGTCCAGGGCCTTGCGCACGCTTTTTAGGGCTGCGTCAAGGTCGGTGCCTTGGTACAGTGCCCAGGCCTTGTTGTACCAGGCATCGGCGTCCTTGGGGTCCAAGGCAATGGCTTTGTCGGCTTCCCGCAGGCCCGCCTTGCCGTTGCCTTCGCTGATGTACAGTGCGCTGCGGCTTACGTACAGGCGGGGGTCGCCGGGGTCCAGTTTTTCCGATGCGTGGTAGTCGGCCAGGGCGGCCTCCGGGTTGCGCAGGTGCTGAAGGACGTCGCCGCGCAGCTTGTAGGCCTTGGCCAGCGCAGGGTCTTGCCGGATCGCACGGTCAAGTTCGGCCTTGGCGCTGTCCATGCGCCCTGCCGCGTACGCGGTGGCGGCGGCATCATACAGGGCCGTGGCGGATTGCGCCGCCGTGTGCAGGGATGCGGCCAATAACGCCGGAAGAAGGAGATGCTTCATGCAGGAAATAGGGGGGGAGAGTGGCTTTTTCAGGTGTCGGATGCGTGCATCAGGTGCCCGGTGTGCAAGGACCAGGCCTCGGCCCGTGCGGCAAAGAGCGCTTTCACCACGGGCCATACTTCGGAGAACGTGGCCGATCGGCGGTAGTTGTCCAGGGCTTCCTCCGTGTCCCACACGCTGCGGGTGAAGAACACGGCCGGGTGCTTGATGTCGCGCAGCAGTTCCAGCGTGCGGCAGCCGGGCATGGCGATGATGCGGTGGCGCCAGCCGTCGAAGAGCGCCTGGAACCGTTCCTCCTCCCCGGGCCGGAAGGTCATCTTCACTAAGCGCACGATCATTGGGGCAGGGCGGCTTTGGCGGCAACGGCCTGCACTTCCAGCCGCACCGGGTCGGCCACGCGCAGGCCCAGCAGCTGTGCGGCGCCGCCGCCGTTGCCCACCACGCCCTTGTTCACGGCGATCTCCAGGTGGCCGCTGTCGCTGAAGAAGGCCACGCGCTCCCCGGGCGGCACGTCGGCGTAGGTGTTGTGCAGCGTGGTGATGTTGTGCTTGGAGGGGCCGAAGGCGATGGTGAAGCCGTGGTGCTTCACCACCGAGATGAAGAGGTCCTTGGTGATGTTGGTGATCACGTTGCCGTAGTGGTCCACGTGGATCACCTCGCCCTTGATGGCGCCGTCCATCACCGCAGGCTGCACATTGAACTGTTCCTGCACGGCCTCGCGCCTGCTGCCCAGCAGGTCCATGGCGCCGCCCTGCGCCAAGTGGCAGGCCGCCTGGGCGAATATGCCCTTGCTGGGGAAGGTGGGGCTGCCTTCACCGGGGCGCAAGGTGAGCGCCACCACGGCTTCGGGCTGGGTGCCGAAGAGCAGGTGGAAGATCCCGTTGTCCGCACCGATGAAGTAGTGGCCCTGGTGCCGCACGGCCACGTGGGGCGCCTGCGCATGGGCCTCCGCGTTCACGCTGATCATGTGTACGGTGCC
>JAFEAI010000155.1 GCA_018266475.1 Bacteroidota bacterium | reverse complement strand
CGGCAATAAACCCGGTGGGCTATGCCGAGCCTTATAAACACAGGGTCCGCCGGACTCCTGTCCGGCAATAAACCCGGTGGGCTATGCCGAGCCTTATAAACACAGGGTCCGCCGGACTCCTGTCCGGCAATAAACCCGGTGGGCTAGCCGCACCGGTTACTTCAACACCTCGGCCAGCTTTGCTTCCAGCTCAGCCCCCCGCAGGTTCTTCCCCAGCACCTTGCCATCGCGGCCCACAAGCACCGAATAGGGGATGGCGGAAACGCCGTACTGCTGGGCAGCGGCATTGTTCCAGAACTGCAGGTCGCTCACTTGGTTCCAGGTCAACCCGTCCTGTTTGATCGCGTTCACCCAGGCCTCCTTGGTCTTGTCCAGGCTCACGCCGATGATGTCGAAACCCTTGCTGTGGTATTTGTTGTAGGCTTTTACCACGTTGGGGTTTTCCATGCGGCACGGCCTGCACCAGCTCGCCCAAAAGTCGATCAGCACCACTTTGCCGCGCAGGCTTTTCAAGGAGATCGGCTTGCCTTCGGGCGAGTTCTGCGTGAAGTCGGGGGCTTCGCTGCCCACGGGGATCAGGTTTTCAAGCATGGCCTGCTGCTCTTCCTGCTGCTTTTGGGCAGCCAGTTGCTGGGCCGTACGGTCCACCTGTTCGCTGTAGCTGGTGAAGTACTCGCTTTTTGGAATGCTTTTCCGCAGGGAATCCTTCACCTGCTGGAAGAGCGGCATTTCCTGCTGGATGTCCAGCCGGTTGAGCGCGGCCAGCACGGCCGGCGACCGCATGTGGTCTTGGATGAACTGCCTGGTCTTGGCCTGGAACGAGGTGTTCAGCTTGGCATATTGCCCCATGGCCGTGCTGTCGTTCCGGTCCGCCCGCAGGCGGCTGACCAGCTGCTGGTTTTCCAGGTCGAATGCCTTGGCATCATTGAAGTACTGGTGCAGCAGTGCGGTGTTCACGGAGCCCTCCACGCGCTGCGGGGCCTGCAGGGAATCCTCGCGGGCGGTGAAGCTCAGGTTCTCCGCGCTGTCCAGCAGCAGGATCAGCACCTGGTCGCCGCCCAGGGTGAGCGAATAGAAATCGAGCGGCATGGCGGGCAGGTGCATGGTCCCTTTTCCCTCCGCATCCAATTTCACGCTGTCCACATGCACGGGCTTGTTGCCCACGAACTTGTCGAAGTAGAGGGTCTTGCCGCCCGCTCCTTCAACTTGTGCGGTAATGGTGCGCTGTGGACGGGAGGCGGTGCCGCAAGCCGCAAGTGCGATGGCCGCAAAGGCCGGTATCATCAGGGTTTTCATCATCATTGCTCGTCTAAGAGCCGTTTTACGGTGGTGTTGGTGGCGCGTGGATCGGCCTTGCCCTTTGTGGCCTTCATCACCTCGCCCATGAACAGGCCCAGCAGGCCCTTGTTGCCTGCGCGGTAGGCGGTCACTTTATCGGGGTAGCGGGCCATGGCATCGCGCACGGCTGTTTCCACTGCGCCGTCGTCGGCATCGGTGAGCAGGCCGTGGACCTCCGCAAGTGACTGTGCGGTGCCGTCCTGTTCCAGCATGAGCGGGAAGAGCTTTTGCGCGGCCAGTGAGCGGCTGATCTTGCCCGCCTCGATCAATTCCACCAACCCGGCCAGGCGCATGGGCGAAACGGGCACTTCGGATATGCCGGCACCTTTTTCGTTCACCCAGGAGCGCACTTCGCCCATTACCCAGTTGGCCACCTGCTTGTATGGTTTCTTGTTCCCGGGCAGCTGTGCCACCACCTCCTCGTAATAAAGTGCCGTGGCCTTGTCGTCGGTGAGGATGGCGGCATCATACGCGCTGAGGCCATACTGGGCGGTGTATTTGGCGCGAAGCTCCCGGGGCAGGGGAGGCATGGCCTGGCGAACGGCCTCCTTCTTCTTGTCGTTCACGGTGAGCGGCAACAGGTCGGGTTCCGGGAAGTAGCGGTAGTCGTGCGCCATCTCCTTGCTCCGCAGGGTGGTGGTGGTCCCTTTGGCCGCATCGAAGTTTCTCGTTTCCATGCGGATGGTGCCGCCTGCGTCCAGGATCTCCGACTGCCGTTGCGCCTCGTGCTCGATGGCGCGCTGCACGTTGCGGAAGCTGTTCATGTTCTTCACTTCCGTGCGCGTGCCGAAGGTGGTGCTTCCCTTGGGGCGCAGGCTGATGTTGGCGTCGCAGCGCAGGCTGCCCTCTTCCATGTTGCCGTCGCAGATGTCTAAGTAGCGCACCAGCCGGCGCAGTTCCACCAGGTATTCGTAGGCCTCCTGCGCCGAGCGGATCACCGGTTCGGACACCACCTCCACCAGTGGCACGCCGGCGCGGTTCAGGTCGATCAGGGTATTGAACGGGTCCACGTCGTGGATGCTTTTGCCGGCATCCTCCTCCATGTGTATGCGCGTGAGGGCGATGGCTTTTTCGGTGCCGTCCTCCAGGGTGATGGTGATGCTGCCCCCGGTGCAGATGGGCGTGGTGTCCTGCGTGATCTGGTAGCCCTTGGGCAGGTCGGGATAGAAGTAGTTCTTGCGCGCGTAGTGCATGCGGGGCGCTATGGTGCAGCCGCAGGCCAAGCCCAGCTTGATCGCATGGTCGATCACCACCGTGTTCGGCACGGGCAGGGTGCCCGGCAGCGCCAAGGTTACCGGGCCGGCCAACGTGTTTGGCCGGTCGCCGTAGGCATTGGGGTCGCTGCTGTATGCCTTGCTCTTGGTCAGCAGCTGGGCGTGGACCTCCAAGCCCACCACCAGCTCCCATTTTTCGGTCCAGTGCGGGGCGTTGCCCGTGCTCTGCTTGTTCTCAGCCATATCGGTTCTACAGCCTTGCTGCGATTCAAGCTGCAAAGTTGCAACGCAGCCTGTCAACCGGTGGACGCAATTTCATTCCCGCGCCTGTGGCCGCCACCGGACAACCGGCAACCAGCAACCAACAACTGACAACCAACAACTGTCCTTGCCTGAAATACATTGACCGCTCCGGAGTTGGATCCAACCGGATCAAAACAGGAGAACAATGGCACGAAGAGAAAAGATGAAAGCTCCCTCACCGATACGGGTCCAGCGGTATTTCAGCGAAGCATTCCGGAAGGAGCGTGTGCGCGAGATTGAACGAGGGCAATCCACCGTTAGGGAGGTGTGCAAGGCCCATGGGGTCAGTGACACTGCGGTGTACAGATGGATCTACAAGTACTCTACGGACCGCAAAAAGGGGGTGGTGCAGGTAGTGGAGGCCAAAAGCGCCACGCGCAAGGTCATCCTCCTTCAGGAGCAGGTGAAGTCACTGCACGCCACCGTGGGAGAGAAGCAGCTTCAGGTGGAGTTCCTTGAAAAGTT
>JAFEAI010000154.1 GCA_018266475.1 Bacteroidota bacterium | reverse complement strand
CAGGGGATTCAATCCATGTTCATGTGGCACTGGTGGAAGGATGGTGCATTCTACCGATATTCGAGGTGCGAAGAAGTGCAGGGTCCGATGAGCCGGGGCTTTCTTCTCCCTTGATGCAATACCAGAACAGCTATTCGTTCATGAATGACCTGGTGTTCAGGGGGGACGGGAGGTTCCTTCTCGTGTTTAAGGCACCAGGGCAGAATTCCTGCTTTGGGAGCCAGGATGTTTTTTTGGATGCCACGTTCCACACGGCGAAGATCCACCTTCTGGTCAGCTGGTTGCCACAAGATGGCGGGATGATGCAATTGGTGTACGCGATAGCCGGTGCTGCCGTTCCCTATGCAACGATCGAGCTGCCTCCCGGTGATTCCCTGTTGGCGAACTTCATCACTGAATTTACCACCTGCACCGGCGTTGCATTCAAGGGGTACCGCTCCGCCGGCAGCACGGTGGACACGTCAGACCCCGTGTTCATTGACGTTCCCATGTACAGCTCGGGCATCAGGTTCCGCCAGACGGGCCTGCTGTTGCTTACAATGGAAGATTCCTGTGGTGCCATTTCAGGGTCCGCCGTGTTCAATGTATCCGAACCGCTTGCTTCGGGCATCTCGGGCTGGGCCGGGGCGGATCCCACCTTCCGATACGCAGACGGCATCTTGTGGGTGCGCACCGATGTGGATGCCCGGCTGCAAGTGCGCAATGCGCTGGGCCAAGTGGTAAGGGATACCAAGGTCGCCGGCGGGCTTTCCGCTGTGGCGATCCCTGCCCAAGGAACAGTTCAAGGCGTGTATTTCGCATCCCTGCACGGCATGGGTGCCGGGCACACCTACCGCTTCATTGTAAATTGATTCCCCGCCCCCCAGCCCCTCCTTGGCAGGGGCATTTACCCTCGTGCAGGGGCTTCGCCTCGCGCCGCATTGCCGGTGGAATGCGGCCTATCCCCCCAGGCGTGTTGTGCAAGGTGTATCATCCGATCAGTCTTGTCCGCGCAGCTTTTCATTCCTTCTTGCACCGATCGCCCAAACAACTATATTTGCACCCCCATTCAGAAAAAAGCAACATGCTGATCATCCCGGTGAAGGAAGGCGAGCCCATCGACAAGGCACTCAAGAAGTTCAAGAAGAAGTTCGACCGCACGGGCAAGCTGCGCGAGCTGCGCCGCCGCCAGTACTTTACCAAGCCTTCCGTGGAGCGCCGTACCCAGAAGCTGCGCGCCGTGTACAAGCTGGAGACCTACGGCGGAGAGCAATAAGCCACGCTTTCCCCAAGGCCCTGTAGACAAGAAGATCAAAGAGGCGGGCGAACCATCCGGTTCGCCCGCCTCTTTTGCATTTCCATCCCACGCCGCATGGTGATCGAACGTTTCCTGGAGCACCTTGCCTACGAACAGCGGGCCAGCGCGCATACCGTTGCCGCCTACCGGCGCGACCTGGCCCAGTTCGCGGATTTCCTGCGGAAGGAGCTGGCCCTGGAAGACCTTGCCGGTGCCAGCGGGAAGGCCGTGCGCACCTGGATGATGCACCTCCTGGAGAGCGGCACCGGGGCACGGTCCGTCAACCGCAAGCTAAGCGCCCTGCGCGCCTACTACCGCTTTGCCCGCACGGTGGGGGAGGCCGGCGCGGACCCCACGGCGTTGATCACCCCTCCGAAGACGCCCAAGCGGCTGCCCGAGTTTGTGGCCGAGCGCGGCATGCGGCAATTGCTGGAGGACGTGCAGCTGCCGCCCGGCTTCACCGGCATCCGAGACCGCCTGATGCTGGAACTGCTGTACGGCACCGGCATGCGCTTGGCCGAGCTGCTGGGCCTGCACCCGGAGGACGTGGACCTGCGCCGCTCCACCGTGCGCGTGCTGGGCAAGCGCAACAAGGAACGCATCATTCCCCTGGCAGCGCCCCTGGCCGCGCTGCTGCGCGATTACCTGCCCGTGCGCGCAGCCCTGGCCCCGCCGCCCGGCACCGGCCTGCTGGTGAAGCCCGATGGCAAACCCCTGCCAAGGCGCACCGTACAAACGCTGGTGAAGCATTACCTTAGTGCGGTCACCACACAGGACAAGAAAAGCCCACACGTGCTGCGCCACACCTTTGCCACACACCTGCTGGACCACGGCGCCGACCTGAACGCCGTGAAGGAATTGCTGGGCCACGCGAACCTTGCAGCCACCCAGGTGTATACCCACAACACCATCGAAAAACTAAAGCAAGCCCACCGCCAGGCGCACCCGCGCGGCGGGCCCGAACCACCGAACAACCATCCAAAACAACCGTGACATGAACGTGAACGTGCAGTCCATCCATTTCGATGCCGACATCAAGCTGGTGAACTTCATCAAGGAAAAGCTCGGCAAGCTCACCCTGTTCCACGACGGTATCCTGGCCAGCGACGTTACCCTGCGCGTGGGGCCCGAGGGGGAGCGGCCGGAGAACAAGCATGCGGAGATCCGCCTGGCCGTGCCCGGCAACGACCTCTTCGCCAAGCGCAAGGCCGTGAGCTTCGAGGAAGCGGCCGTAAACGCCATTGAGGCGCTGCGCAACCAATTGGAAAAAGACAAGGCGAAGGTGCGCGGATAGGTCGCAGCCCGCGCCAGACGGGCCTTTTTCAACCTTTAACGGCGGCCAGGGAGCAATCCTTGGCCGCCCGCGTTTGGTGGCTTCGCCATTTTGTATACATTTGCAGGCCCAATTCCGGGGGTAGGTACTTCCCGGAGGAGGGTCGGAGCGTTCTTTTTCCTACTGTACACGCCAATGTAGCTCAGCTGGTAGAGCAGCTGATTTGTAATCAGCCGGTCGGGGGTTCGAGTCCCTTCATTGGCTCCGTGAATGCACCAAAGGGGAGATACCCAAGTGGCCAACGGGGGCAGACTGTAAATCTGTTGTCTTACGACTTCGCAGGTTCGAATCCTGCTCTCCCCACCCGATCTTCACGGAGCCATCGCCGGGCCCGGCAGGCCCCGGCAAACAAGCGGGAGTAGCTCAGTTGGTAGAGCATCAGCCTTCCAAGCTGAATGTCGCGGGTTCGAATCTCGTCTCCCGCTCTACCGCCACACCCCTGCTTCCAAGGGGCATGGCACACCGACAATACAAAGGCCTTTGTAGCTCAGAGGTAGAGCACTTCCTTGGTAAGGAAGAGGTCGCGGGTTCAATTCCCGCCAAAGGCTCCAGGCCCGGCGATCAGGGCCCGCCAGGAGCAAGGCAGTGTACAGCAGGGGAGGACAACCCGGACCAGATAACGAAACCGAACAACCACAAACGACCGTTCCCAACATGGCAAAGGAGACCTATCAACGTACCAAGCCCCACCTCAACATCGGCACCATCGGCCACGTTGACCACGGCAAGACGACCCTGACCGCAGCCATCACCAAGGTGTTGGCCGACAAGGGCTATTCCGAGGCGCGCAGCTTCGATTCCATCGACAATGCGCCCGAGGAAAAGGAGCGCGGCATCACCATCAACACCTCCCACGTGGAGTATTCCACCGAAACGCGCCACTATGCGCACGTGGATTGCCCCGGCCACGCCGACTATGTGAAGAACATGGTGACCGGTGCCGCCCAAATGGACGGCGCCATCCTGGTGGTGGCCGCCACCGACGGCCCCATGCCCCAAACCCGCGAGCACATCCTCTTGGGCCGCCAAGTGGGCGTGCCCAAGATCGTGGTGTTCATGAACAAGGTGGACCTTGTGGATGATCCCGAGCTGCTGGACCTGGTGGAAATGGAGATCCGCGAACTGCTCTCCTTCTATGAGTACGACGGCGACAACACCCCCGTGATCCGCGGTAGCGCCCTGGGCGCCCTCAACGGCGAACCCAAGTGGGTGGAAACCGTGATGCAGCTGATGAACGCCGTGGACAGCTGGATCCCCATCCCGCCCCGCGACGTGGAAAAGCCCCTGCTGATGAGCGTGGAGGACGTGTTCTCCATCACCGGCCGCGGCACCGTGGCCACCGGCCGCATCGAAACCGGCGTGGTGAAGACCGGCGACCCCCTCGAAGTGATCGGCATGCAGGAGGAAAAGCTCACCAGCACCTGCACCGGCGTGGAAATGTTCAAGAAGCTGCTGGACCGCGGCGAGGCCGGCGACAACGTGGGCATGCTGCTGCGTGGCATTGAAAAGAACCAGGTCCGCCGCGGCATGGTGATCGCCAAGCCCGGAAGCATCACCCCGCACACCGAGTTCAAGGCCGAGATCTACGTACTGAAGAAGGAGGAAGGCGGACGCCACACCCCCTTTCACAACAAGTACCGCCCCCAGTTCTACTTCCGTACCACGGACGTAACCGGTGAGATCACCCTGGAGGCCGGCCGCGAAATGGTGGTGCCCGGTGACAACGTGACCATCAACGTGAAGCTGATCGTGCCGATCGCCATGGACAAGGGCCTGCGCTTCGCCATCCGCGAAGGCGGCCGCACCGTGGGTGCCGGACAGGTGACCGAGATCATCAAGTAAGCAACGCAGACCTTGAAGCGGCAGGGCCGTCCCGAAACCGGGACGGCCTTTGCCGCCGAAGGGAAGAGCAACAAAACGGGAACGGACGGGAGTAGCTCAATTGGTAGAGCGACGGTCTCCAAAACCGTAGGCTGCGGGTTCGATTCCTGCCTCCCGTGCAAAAGCGAATAACAGTGGCAAGCTTCAAAACATACATCAGCGAGAGCTACACCGAGCTGGTCCACAAGGTCAGTTGGCCCACTTGGAAGGAGCTTCAAAGCAGCTCCATCCTTGTGCTGGTTTCGGCCCTCCTCATTTCGCTCATCATCTTCCTGATGGACTTCATCTTCGGCGTCCACAACATGGGCAATACCAGCTTCTGGAAGGGCATCCTGGGCTTCATCTACAAATTCATGGGCCACTGACCATGGGCGCCAGCAACAAGAAGTGGTATGTGCTCCGCGCCGTCAGCGGCAAGGAAAAAAAGGTGAAGGAGCTCATCGATGCGGAGATCCGCCGGTCCAACCTGGGCCAGTACATCGCCCAAGTGCTGATCCCCATGGAGAAGTTCTACCAGATCCGCGATGGCAAGAAGGTGAGCAAGGAGCGGAACTTCTTCCCCGGCTATGTGCTGTTGGAGGCCGACCTGGGCGGCGAAACCGCCCACACCCTGAAGCAGATGACCAACGTGATCGGCTTTTTGGGCGCCGAGAAGGGCGGTGATCCCGTGCCCTTGCGCCAAAGCGAGGTGAACCGCATCCTGGGCACCGTGGACGAACTGGCAGATGCCGATGAAAGCCCCTACAACCCCTACCACGTGGGCGAGGGCGTGAAGGTGATCGACGGGCCCTTCAACGGGTTCAACGGCACCATTGAGGAGATCAACGAGGAGAAGAAAAAGCTGAAGGTGATGGTGAAGATCTTCGGAAGAAGGACCCCGCTGGAACTGAGCTTCATGCAAGTGGAAAAAGAAGTGTAACGTCGACCCACCGGGTCGACCAACCCCAAGAGCCAACCCTCCGGAGACACAAGACCTGTAACGCCAACCCACCGGGTCGACCAACCCAAAGAGCCAACCCTCCAGCAACACAAGACCTGTAACGTCGACCCACCGGGTCGACCATCCCAACGAGACAACCCACCGGGTCGACCAACCCAACGAAAACCAGTCCAAGTCCGCCGAAGGGCGGACGCTAACAAGGACACAACAACCAAACAATGGCAAAGGAGATAACGGGGCTGGTAAAGCTCCAAGTAAAAGGAGGGGCGGCCAACCCGGCCCCGCCCATCGGCCCCGCACTGGGCGCCAAAGGGGTGAACATCATGGAGTTCTGCAAGCAGTTCAATGCGCGCACGCAGGACAAGGCCGGCAAGGTGCTGCCCGTGGTGATCACCGTGTATGCCGACAAGTCGTTCGACTTTATCATTAAGACCCCTCCGGCGGCCGTGCAGCTGCTGGATGCCAGCAAGGCCAAGAAGGGCAGCGGCGTGCCGCAAACCGACAAGGTGGGCAGCGTAACCTGGGAACAGGTGAAGGCCATTGCCGAGGATAAAATGCCCGACCTGAACTGTTTTACCTTGGAAAGCGCCATGAGCATGGTGGCCGGCACGGCCCGCTCCATGGGCATCACCGTAACCGGCGAGAGCCCCCTCAAATAAGCAACGGCCATGGCACAACTGACCAAAAAACGCAAGGCTGCCGCAGCACTCTATGACGCTGCCAAGGCGTATGACCTGCTGGAAGCCACCAACCTGGTGAAGAAAACCAGCACCACCAAGTTCGACGCCACCGTGGACATCGCCGTCCGCCTGGGCGTGGACCCCAAGAAGAGCACCGAAATGGTGCGCGGCACCGTAAGCCTGCCCCACGGCACGGGCCGCACCGTGCGCGTACTGGTGCTGGCCGATGCGGCCAAGTGCCAGGAGGCTATGGCCGCCGGTGCGGACATGGCCGGCCTGGATGAGTATGTGGAGAAGATCAAGAACGGCTGGACCGATGTGGATGTGATCATCTGCACCCCCAACGTAATGGCCAAGGTGGGCGCCCTGGGCCGCGTGCTCGGGCCCCGCGGCCTGATGCCAAACCCCAAAACGGGCACCGTGACCATGGACGTGGCCAAGGCCACCCAGGAGGTGAAGGCAGGCAAGATCGACTTCAAGGTGGACAAGGCCGGCATCATCCATGCGGTGATCGGCAAGGCCTCCTTTCCGGCCGAGAAGCTCAGCGCAAACGCCCATGAACTGCTGCAGACCCTGGTGAAGCTGAAGCCCAGCACCGCCAAGGGCGCCTACATCGAAAGCATTTACGTGAGCAGCACCATGGGGCCGGGGATCAAGGTGGATACCCGCGTGGTGGGATAATACAGGGACCGCCGGGCGAAAGCCACGGCCCAAAAAAGAACAACAGAAATGGCAACCCGCGCAGAAAAAGACCAAGCCATCGCCGGCCTGATCGAGGAGATCAAGGACGCCAGCGTGCTCTACCTCACCGACGCCAGCTCAATGTCCGCCGAAAGCACCAGCAACCTCCGCCGCGCCTGCAACAAGAGCGGCGTGCGGATGCGGGTGGTGAAGAACACCCTCCTCCGCAAGGCCATGGAGCGTGTGGAAGGAAAGGACTACAGTGAGATCTTCCCCACACTGGCCGGACAAACCGCCATGCTCATTGCCGAGAAGGGCAATGTGCCGGCGAAGATGATCCGCGATTTCCGCAAGAAGGGCGACCGCCCCATGCTCAAGAGCGCCTGGATCGATGAGGCCGTGTTCATCGGCGACAGCCAACTGGTGATGCTCAGCGAGCTCAAGGGCCGCGAGGAGCTCATCGGCGAGATCATCGGCCTGCTGCAAAGCCCCATCAAGAACGTCATCAGCGCCCTGCAGGGCGGTGGTGGCCACAAGGTGGCCGGCCTGGTGAAGGCGCTCCAGGAGAGGGCCGCATAAATAAGTCCGTAAGGGCGGCCCTGCGCCGCCCATTACCCAACGCGTTACGCACAGTCAGCTTCCCAACAACCGCAAGTAACAACAACCAACGATGGCAGACATCAAGAATTTGGGCGATCAGCTCGTAGGCCTCACCGTAAAGGAGGTGAATGAACTGGCCCAGTACCTCAAGGACGAATACAAGATCGAGCCGGCCGCAGCAGCCGTGGCCGTGGCCGCAGGCCCCGCCGCAGGAGGTGGCGAGGCTGCCGAGGCCAAGACCAGCTTCGACGTGGTCCTCAAGGCCGGCGGTGCCAACAAGCTCGCCGTGGTGAAACTGGTGAAGGAACTCACCGGCCTGGGCCTGAAGGAGGCCAAGGAACTGGTGGACGGCGCCCCCAAGCCCCTGAAGGAAGGGGTTTCCAAGGAGGAGGCCGAGAACCTGAAGCAGCAACTCACCGAAGCCGGGGCCGAAGTTGAGGTCAAGTAAGCCGGCACGGTGTGAAGGACAGCGATGGCCGGGCGGTGCCGCTAAAAGCGGCACCCCCGGCCTATCGGGTCCTTTTGCCCGTTGATGCGGGCTGTATGCATCGCCCTTGCACCCGGGGCTTGTACGGGTGCCCGCAGGTCGTCGGTCTTTCCATAATTCCCTCCAGCTTTTCCTCATGGCCCAGACCAATTCCCCGAAGCGCAAGCACAAGCGCATTGATTTCGGTTCCACGTCCCTTCCGGCACAATACCCGGATTTCCTGGACATCCAATTGAAGAGCTTCCAGGAGTTCTTCCAAATAGAGACCCTTCCGGAAAACCGGAACGACGAGGGCCTCTACAAGGTGTTCATGGAGAACTTCCCCATCACGGACACCCGCAACCAGTTCGTGCTCGAATTCCTCGACTATTTTGTGGACCCGCCGCGCTACAGCATTGATGAGTGCGTGGAGCGGGGACTCACCTACAGCGTGCCCCTGAAGGCCAAGCTGAAGCTGTACTGCACCGATCCGGAGCACGAGGATTTCGAGACCATCGTACAGGACGTGTACCTGGGCCAGATCCCCTACATGACCCCCAAGGGGTCCTTCGTGGTAAATGGCGCCGAGCGCGTGATCGTAAGCCAGCTGCACCGCAGCCCCGGCGTGTTCTTCGGCCAAAGCCGCCACGCCAACGGCACCAAGCTCTACAGCGCCCGCGTGATCCCCTTCAAGGGAAGCTGGATCGAGTTCGCCACCGACATCAACGGCGTGATGTACGCCTACATCGACCGCAAAAAGAAGCTGCCGGTGACCACCCTGCTGCGCGCCATCGGCTTCGAGAGCGACAAGCAGATCCTGGAGATCTTCGGCCTGGCCGATGAAGTGAAGGTGACCAAGGCCGCCATGAAGGAGGCCGTGGGCCGCAAGCTGGCCGCCCGCGTGCTCAAGAGCTGGGTGGAGGATTTCGTGGACGAGGATACCGGGGAGGTGGTCTCCATTGAGCGCAACGAGGTGCTGATCGACCGCGAGACCGTGCTGGAGGAGCACCATGTGGAGCAGGTCCTGGACAGCGGCGCAAAGACCATCATCTTGCACAAGCAGGGGGTGAACGCCGCCGACTACGCCCTGATCTTCAACACCCTGCAAAAAGACACCTCCAACTCCGAGAAGGAGGCCGTGGAGGTGATCTACCGCCAACTGCGCAATGCCGAGCCGCCCGATCTGGAAACGGCCCGCAGCGTGATCGACAAGCTCTTCTTCAGCGAGCAGCGCTACGACCTGGGCGAAGTGGGGCGCTACCGCATCAACAAGAAGCTGGGCCTGCAGAGCGAGCTCAGCGTGCGCGTGCTTACCAAGGAGGACATCATCTCCATCATCAAGTACCTGATCGAACTGGTGAACTCCAAGGCCGATGTGGACGACATCGACCACTTGAGCAACCGCCGTGTGCGCACCGTGGGCGAGCAGCTCTACAGCCAGTTCGGCGTGGGCCTGGCCCGCATGGCACGCACCATCCGCGAGCGCATGAACGTGCGCGACAACGAGGTGTTCACCCCCACCGACCTGATCAATGCAAAAACGCTCAGCTCGGTGATCAACTCCTTCTTCGGCACCAACCAGCTGAGCCAGTTCCTGGACCAGACCAACCCGCTGGCCGAGATCACCAACAAGCGCCGCCTCTCGGCGCTCGGGCCTGGCGGCCTCAGCCGCGAACGCGCCGGCTTCGAGGTGCGCGACGTACACTACACCCACTACGGCCGCCTCTGCACCATCGAAACGCCCGAAGGCCCCAACATCGGCCTGATCAGCTCCCTGTGCGTGTACAGCAAGATCAACAGCCTCGGCTTCATTGAAACCCCCTACCGCAAGGTGAAGGACGGCAAAGTGGACCTGAAGGCCGCGCCGATCTACCTGAGCGCCGAGGAGGAGGACATGAAGATGATCGCCCAGGCCAACGCCGAGCTCACCGAAGACGGCGGGTTTGCCGACCACCGTGTGAAGGCCCGCCAAATGGGCGACTTCCCCGTGGTGGAGCCCAAGGAGATCAACCTCATGGACGTGGGGCCAAACCAGATCGCCAGCATCGCCGCAAGCCTGATCCCCTTCCTGGAGCACAACGATGCCAACCGCGCCCTGATGGGCTCCAACATGATGCGCCAGGCCGTGCCCCTGCTGCGGCCCGAGGCCCCCATTGTGGGCACCGGCCTGGAGGAGCGCGTGGCCCGCGACAGCCGTGTGCTGATCACCGCCGAAGGCGAGGGCACCGTGAAATACGTGGACAGCGAGCGCATCCTCATCGACTACAAGCGCAGCGATGAGCAGCGCGTGGTGAGCTTCGATGGTGATGAGAAGGAGTACAAGCTCACCAAGTTCATGAAGACCAACCAGAGCACCTGCATGAACCTGAGGCCAACCGTGGCCAAGGGCGACAAGGTGCATGCCGGCCAAACGCTCTGCGAAGGCTACAGCACCGAGGACGGTGAACTGGCCATCGGGCGGAACCTGGTGGTGGCCTTCATGCCCTGGAAGGGCTACAACTTCGAGGATGCCATCGTGATCAGCGAGCGCGTGGCCCGCGAGGACATGTTCACCTCCATCCACATTGATGAGTACATCATGGAGGTGCGCGATACCAAGCGCGGACAGGAGGAGCTTACCGCCGACATCCCCAACGTGAGCGAGGAAGCCACCAAGGACCTCGATGAGAACGGCCTGGTCCGCATCGGCGCCGAGGTGAAGGAGGGCGATATTCTCATCGGCAAGATCACCCCCAAGGGCGAAACCGACCCCAGCCCCGAGGAAAAGCTGCTGCGCGCCATCTTCGGCGACAAGGCCGGCGACGTGAAGGACGCCTCCATGAAGGCGCCCCCCAGCGCAAAGGGCGTGGTGATCGACAAAAAGCTCTTTGCCCGCGCCGTGAAGGACAAGAAGGCCAAGGGCAACGAAAAGGCCGTGCTGGAGCAGATCACCAAGGAGGAGGCCAAGGAATTGGCCAGCCTCAAAAACCTCCTGGTGGAGAAGCTCATGTCCCTGGTGGAGGGCTACAACTCCAACGGCATCTTCAACAAGTACAAGGAGGAACAGGTCCGCAAGGGCGTGAAGTTCACCGCCAAGGTGCTGGAGAAGATCGATTATATCACGGTGGACCCCACCGACTGGACCAGCGACAAGAAGACCAACGAGCTGGTGCGCCAGTTGATCCACAACTACACCATCCGCCACAGCGACATCTCCGGCGCCTTCAAGCGCAAGAACTTCCAGGTGAGCATCGGTGATGAGCTCCCCACCGGGATCATGAAGCTGGCCAAGGTGTACATCGCCAACAAGCGCAAGCTTACCGTGGGCGACAAAATGGCCGGCCGCCACGGCAACAAGGGCATCGTGTCCAAGATCGTGCGCGATGCCGACATGCCCTTCCTGGCCGACGGAACCCCGGTGGACATCGTGCTGAACCCCCTGGGCGTGCCTTCCCGCATGAACCTGGGGCAGATCTACGAAACCGTGCTGGGCTGGGCCGGCCTGAAGCTGGACCGCAAGTACGCCACCCCCATCTTCGACGGGGCCTCCGTGGACCAGATCAATGAGCAGACCGACGAGGCCGGCGTCCCGCGCTTCGGCAAGGCCTACCTCCATGACGGCGGCACCGGCGTGCGCTTCGACCAGCCTGCCACCGTGGGCGTGATCTACATGCTCAAGCTCTCCCACATGGTGGACGACAAGATGCACGCCCGCTCCATCGGGCCCTACAGCCTGATCACCCAGCAACCACTGGGCGGCAAGGCCCAGTTCGGCGGCCAGCGCTTCGGCGAAATGGAAGTGTGGGCGCTGGAGGCCTTCGGCGCGGCCAACGTGCTGCAGGAGATCCTCACCGTGAAGAGCGATGACGTGGTGGGCCGTGCAAAGGCCTACGAAGCCATCGTGAAAGGCGAACCGATGCCCGTGCCCGGCATCCCCGAATCATTCAATGTCCTCCTGCACGAACTCCGCGGCCTTGCCCTTGAGGTGAGCCTGGAAGGGGAGGGCGACCACATTAACAAACAGAACTCCTGAGCGCCATGACCATGATCAAGAAGGAGGTGAAGTTGTCGAGCCAGTTCGACAAGATCGTCATCAGCCTGGCGAGCCCCGAGAAGATCCTCGAGCGCAGCCATGGGGAAGTGACCAAGCCGGAAACGATCAACTACCGGACCTACAAGCCGGAGCGCGACGGCCTTTTCTGCGAGCGCATCTTCGGTCCCGTGAAGGACTTTGAATGCCACTGCGGAAAGTACAAGCGCATCCGCTACAAAGGCATCGTGTGCGACCGGTGCGGCGTGGAGGTGACCGAGAAAAAGGTGCGCCGCGAACGCATGGGCCACATCCAGCTTAGCGTGCCCGTGGCGCACATCTGGTATTTCCGCAGCCTGCCCAACAAGATCGGCTACCTGCTGGGCCTGCCCACCAAGAAGCTGGACCAGGTGATCTACTACGAGCGCTACGTGGTGGTACAGCCCGGCACCGGCACCGTGAACAAGGAAGGCGAACCCCTCCAATACCTGGATTTCCTCACCGAGGAGGAATACCTGGAAACCCTGGAGAAGCTGGGCAAGGAAAACCAGCACTTGGAGGACAACGACCCCAACAAGTTCATCGCCAAGATGGGCGCCGACGCCCTGCAGGACCTGCTGCGCCGCCTGGACCTGGACACCCTGAGCTACGAACTGCGCCACAAGGCCAATACGGAGACCAGCCAGCAGCGCAAGAACGAGGCCCTCAAGCGCCTCAACGTGGTGGAAGCGTTCCGCAGCGCCAATGCACGCCGCGAGAACAAGCCCGAATGGATGGTGGTGAAGGTGGTGCCCGTGATCCCGCCCGAACTGCGCCCCCTGGTGCCCTTGGACGGCGGCCGCTTCGCCACCAGCGACCTCAACGACCTCTACCGCCGCGTGATCATCCGCAACAACCGCCTCAAGCGCCTGGTGGAGATCAAGGCACCCGAGGTGATCCTGCGCAACGAAAAACGCATGCTCCAGGAGGCCGTGGACAGCCTCTTCGACAACAGCCGCAAGAGCAGCGCCGTGAAGAGCGAAAGCAACCGCCCACTGAAGTCCCTGAGCGATTCGCTCAAGGGCAAGCAGGGCCGCTTCCGCCAAAACCTGCTCGGAAAGCGCGTGGACTACAGCGCCCGCTCGGTGATCGTGGTGGGCCCGGACCTGAAACTGCACGAATGCGGTATCCCCAAGGACATGGCCGCCGAGCTCTACAAGCCCTTCATCATCCGCAAGCTCATTGAGCGCGGGATCGTGAAGACGGTGAAGAGCGCCAAGAAGATCGTGGACAAGAAGGAACCCGTGATCTGGGACATCCTGGAGAACGTGATCAAGGGCCACCCCGTGCTGCTCAACCGCGCACCAACCCTGCACCGCCTCGGCATCCAGGCCTTCCAGCCAAAGCTCATCGAGGGCAAGGCCATCCAGCTGCACCCCTTGGTAACCACCGCCTTCAACGCCGATTTTGACGGTGACCAAATGGCGGTACACCTGCCGCTGGGCCACGCCGCCATCCTGGAGGCGCAGCTGCTGATGCTGGCCAGCCACAACATCCTGAACCCGGCCAACGGCGCGCCCATCGCGGTGCCCAGCCAGGACATGGTGCTCGGCCTGTACTACATCACCAAGGGCCGCAAGAGCGAAAAGGACCGCCCCGTGAAGGGCGAGGGGTCCATCTTCTACAGCCCCGAGGAGGTGAACATCGCATACAGCGAGGGCAAGCTGGACCTGCACGCCTGGATCAAGGTGCGCTGGACCGATCCCAACGGGGACACCAGCCTGGTGGAAACCACCACCGGCCGCGTGCTCTTCAACGCCGTGGTGCCCGATGAGGTGGGCTACATCAACGAAGTGCTCACCAAGCGCTCCCTGCGCGACATCATCGGCCGCGTGGTGCGCGAAAGCGGCACCGCAAAGGCCGCCAAGTTCCTGGACGACATCAAGGAGCTCGGCTTCATGAGCGCCTTCCATGGCGGCCTCAGCTTCAACCTGGCCGACGTGGTGGTGCCCGCCGAGAAGGACAAGCTGATCGCTTCGGCCCGCAATGAGGCCGATGAGGTGATGGGCAACTACAACATGGGCCTCATCACCAACAACGAGCGCTACAACCAGACCATCGACATCTGGACGCACACCAACAGCAAGCTCACCTTTGCGCTGATGGAGCGCCTGAAGAGCGACAACCAGGGCTTCAACTCCATCTACATGATGATGGATTCCGGCGCCCGGGGCTCCAAGGAGCAGATCCGCCAGCTTAGCGGCATGCGCGGCCTGATGGCAAAGCCCCAAAAGAGCGGCGGCGGGCAGGACATCATCGAAAACCCCATCCTCTCCAACTTCAAGGAGGGCCTCTCCATCCTGGAGTACTTCATCTCCACCCACGGTGCGCGCAAGGGCCTTGCCGATACCGCGCTGAAGACCGCCGATGCGGGCTACCTCACCCGCCGACTGGTGGACGTGGCACAGGACGTGGTGATCACCGCCGAGGACTGCGGCACGCTCCGCGGCCTGGTGGCCACCGACCTGGTGAAGAACGAAGAAGTGGTGGAACCCCTGCGCGACCGCATCCTGGGACGCACCGCAGTGAATGATGTGGTGCACCCCCAAACCGGCGAGCTCATCGTGGCCGGAGGCGACAACATCACCGAGGAGATCGCCGCCACCATCGGCGATAGCCCCATCGAGGAAGTGGAGGTGCGCAGCGTGCTTACCTGCGAACAGCGCCACGGCGTGTGCGCCAAATGCTACGGACGCAACCTCGCCACCGGGCGCATGGTGCAGAACGGGGAGGCCGTGGGTGTGATCGCCGCACAATCCATCGGCGAACCCGGCACCCAGCTTACCCTGCGCACCTTCCACGTGGGCGGTGTGGCCGGCAAGATCACCGAGGACAGCCAGATCTCGGCCAAGTATGACGGCAAGCTGGAGATCGAGGAGCTGCGCACGGTGAAAAAGAAGGACCGCAACGGCGAGGAGGCCGAAGTGGTCATCAGCCGCAGCGCGGAAATGCGCATCGTGGACAACAACACCGGCATCGTGCTTACCACCAGCCACATCCCTTATGGCGCCATGTACTATGGCAAGGCCGGCTCCAACGTGGCAAAGGGCGACCTGATCTGCGCCTGGGACCCGTACAATGCCGTGATCATTTCCGAGATCGCCGGGGTGCTCGGCTTCGAAAGCATCGAGGAAAGCGTCACCTTCCGCGAGGAGATCGACGAACAGACCGGCTTCACCGAAAAGGTGATCGTGGAAAGCCGCGACAAGCGCAAGAACCCCACCATCAAGATCCTGGACCCCAAGTCCAAGGAGGAGAAGAAGAGCTACTCCCTGCCCGTGGGCGCCCACATTTCGGTGAGCGACGGCCAAAAGGTGGAGGCAGGCGACATCCTGGTGAAGATCCCCCGCAGCTCCGGCAAGGGCGGCGACATCACCGGCGGCCTGCCGCGCGTTACCGAACTGTTCGAGGCGCGCAACCCCAGCAACCCGGCCGTGGTAAGCGAGATCGACGGTATTGTGGCCTACGGCAAGATCAAGCGCGGCAACCGCGAGATCATCGTGGAAAGCCGTACCGGCGAGCACAAGTACTACCTGGTGCCGCTGAGCAAGCACATCCTGGTGCAGGAAAACGACTTCATCAAGGCGGGCCAACCCCTCAGCGACGGGTCCATCAGTCCTTCCGACATCCTGGACATCCAAGGGCCCACCCGCGTGCAGGAGTACCTGGTGGACGAGGTGCAGGACGTGTACCGCATGCAGGGCGTGAAGATCAATGACAAGCACTTCGAGGTGATCGTGCGCCAGATGATGCGCAAGGTGGAGATCGAAGACCCGGGCGATACCCGCTTCCTGGAGCGCCAGGCCGTGATGAAGGCCGAATTCATGGAGGAGAACGACAACATGTTCGACAAGCTGGTGGTGACCAACGCCGGCGACAGCGCGAACGTGAAGGAGGGCCAGATCATCACCCTGCGCAAGCTGCGCGACGAGAACAGCGTGCTCAAGCGCAAGGACGGCAAGCTGGTGGAAACCCGCCAGGCCACCCCGGCCACCAGCAAGCAGTTGCTCATGGGCATCACCCGTGCCTCGCTGCAGACCGAGAGCTTCATCAGCGCGGCCTCCTTCCAGGAAACCACCAAGGTGCTCAATGAGGCCGCCGTGGCCGCCAAGGAGGACGACCTGCTGGGCTTGAAGGAAAACGTGATCGTAGGCCACCTGATCCCTGCCGGCACCGGCACCAGGGCGTTCCAAAAGGACCTGGTGTACGGCAAGGAGGAATACACGCGCCTGATGGCGGCCAAGCTGGCCGCACAGGAGGTGGAGGAGTGAGGGAAACGCCCCCGTTCCGCACAGGGAACGGGGGCACCCTTCCTGTTACAGTTCAGTGAACGAAGAATTACCAAGACAAGACCATGGCAGACGATAAGAACCAACCCCGGCCCAACCAGCTGAACATTGAGATCAGCGAGGAGGTGGCCGACGGGATCTACAGCAATCTGGCGATCATCACCCACAGCAATTCGGAGTTCGTGCTGGATTTTGTGCGGGTGATGCCCGGCGTGCCCAAGGCCAAGGTGAAGGCACGCGTACTGCTTACCCCGCAGCACGCCAAGCGCCTGATGCACGCCCTGGCCGACAATGTGCACAAGTTCGAGGCTGCGCACGGCACCATCCGCGAAAGCGAAATGCCCGAGATACCCATGAACTTCGGCGGCCCCCCGGCCCAGGCCTGAACCGCCTGCATCCAATGAAAAAGCCCCGGACCAGCCGGGGCTTTTTCATTGGACGGACTGTTACTCGCGCGCCTTCTGCGCAAAGATCGCATAGCCGAAGTTCAGGCTCCACACCCACGGTGTGTGCAGCCCGTCCAAATAACTTGTGTTGAACCACACCGGGCCCAAGGGCGATTGGTAGATCAGCGAGCCGCTGGCCAGGAAGTTGCGCGTACTGATGGCACTGCCCTCGCCGGCGATGTTGCCCGGTTCGCGCTCCAGCGCCTTGTACGGCTGGAACACGTAGCCCTCAAGCCGAAGGTCGAACTTGTTGCGCGCCACGGCCATGATCAGCCGCATGCCGCCAGCCAGGTACTGCGTGGCGCGGTACTTCTCCAGGAAGTAGGTGCGGCTTTCAGGGGTGGGCTGGAAGACCGGCGCTTGCAGCAAGGTGCCGGTATAGTTTGCGAAGAAGGGCTGCGTGCTGTACGTGCCCTCGGCCAGGATGCCGAACTTGAAGAGGCCCCGCGGTAAAAAGTACTTGTCCAGCGTGGCCTTCAGCACCACCCAATCATGCCGCGCCGTAACATCCTGGCGGTTCTCCGACCGGGATCCGGGCAAGGTGTTTTCCTGGCCGCCGATGTAGCGCACCCCCAGCCGGATCAGTTCGCCGCTGTTGGGCTGCTGTTTGCGGTTCAGGCTGTTGCGTTCCACGGCAAGGCCAGCGGTGGCGAAGTTGAACGCAGTGGCATCAGCGGTGTCCCGTGCCCCGAAGTTGCTGTCCTGGTAATAGCTGTCCTTGCTTTGCGCGTACTTGCCGTCCACGCGCAGCAGCCCCTTGTTGCCCAAGGCCAGCCCTGCATTGAGGCCCCCCCACAACTCGCGCTGGATGATGTACGAGGGGCGCACTTCCTGGAAGAATGAACTGAACCCGCTGAAGTAGTCCCAGCGGTTGAAGGCAATGGCGGGCTCCAGGAACACCGGTCTGCGCGAACTCAGGTCCGTGCGCCAGCGCAATTGCCCCGAGGTGTAGAACTTGCCGAAGTATGCGGTGCCCTCCAGCGTGCTGCTGGTGCGCCCGAAGATGTTGTAGCGTGCCGAGAACATGCCGGTGTTCACCGGCCGGGAGCTGACCAGGCCGCCGAACTGCACCTCCAGTTTGCGTTCGCGCTTCACCAGCACGTCCAGGTTGAAGTTGCCGCGCTCGGGCTGGTAGGTCGCCTTGGGGAACAACCCGCTGATGTTGTTGTCCGCATAGAGCCTGAAGTAGCGCGGCTTCAGCCGGGCTGCGGTCAACGGTTCATTTTGCTTGTTCACCAACCCCTCGCAATAGGTGGCTTGGCCCTTGGTCAACCCCTTGAAACGGATGTCGCCGAACACCAGGGGAGGGCACTTGCCCAGGAATTTGCGGCGGGCGGACGCAAGCTCTTCCGGCGAACGGCGGCGTTGCACCCCCGCCAGGATCTGCGGCATGCGCGCCATGGTGGCGGCGTAGCCGTCGGCAATGGCTTGCTTGGTATTGTTGAAGTCGAACAAGCTGACGGCCGTCTTCGGCTCAATGATCACCCCCGGATCGCACGGCAGCACATATTGCGTGGGCTGCACCATGATCGCCTTCAATTGGCCCATCAGGTCGTCCTCGCTGGGCGGCGATGCATTGTAGGCCACATTGCTGCCGATGATGTAGTCCGGCATGAACGCATCGTACATCACGTCCGCGGGGAAGTTGTTGTACATGCCCCCGTCCATCATCAGGTGGCCGTCCACCAGGATGGGCTTGAAGTAGAACGGGTAGCTCATGCTGGCCCGCACCGCAATGGCCAGGTTGCCTTTGCCGTAAACCACCTCCTTGCGCGCTGTGATGTCCGAGGCGATGCAGCGGAAGGGCACCATCAGGCTGTCGAAGTTGTATCCCGCAGCGGCAGCCGGACCCGCGAAGGTGCGCATCTGCTCAAAGTCGATCAATACCGGCGACCGCAGGTTGGTGGGCAGTGAGAGCTGCAGCGTGGTGTCCACGTTCAATCCAAGGGTCAGCATGGAGGCATCCGGACGGTCCTGCTTGAAGTAGTACGTGAAATCGGATTCCACCCCGCCGTAGGCCATCAGGCGGTATTGGTCGGTCTGGAAGAGGGAATCCATCTGCGCCGGGGAGATCCCCGAAGCGTACATCGCCCCCACCAGGGCGCCCATGCTGCTCCCGGTGATGTAATCGATCGGGACCTTGTTCTCCTCCAGCGCCTTCAGCACGCCGATGTGGCTGAGGGCGGCTGCGCCGCCACCGCTGAGCACCACGCCCACACGCTGTGCGTGGCCCGCAATTGCAAGGAAGCAGGAGAGGAGGATGGGGAGGGTACGCAACATCCGCAGCGCGCAACGGCCAAAGGTAGCAAGGGCATGCAAGGCGTTTATGGCCCCAGCTTGCCCATTAGGTCCGCCAAGTAGGCCGGTGCATGCAGAAGCCTGCTGCCGTACCAGCT